>NZ_BCRK01000171.1 GCF_001552555.1 Nocardiopsis trehalosi NBRC 14201
GGGGCCGCCGCCGGCGGGCGGCTACCCGCCGCCGCCCGGCCCCGCCCCGCGGCACCCGGGCCACCCGCAGCCCCCGCACCCGCCGCACCCCGGGCCGCCGCACGGGCGCCCGCCGCAGGGCCCGTACCGGCCGTACTGACCCGTTCCGCCCGCCGACCAGAGAGAGACCCGTCACCCATGAGCGGCTTCGTCGAGACGCCCGAGCCCGTCCACGTCCCCGGGCTCACCCACCTGCACACCGGCAAGGTGCGCGACCTCTACGCCACCGGGGACGGCGACCTCGTGCTCGTCGCCAGCGACCGGGTCTCCGCCTTCGACTGGGTGCTGCCGACGGAGATCCCCGGCAAGGGGCGGCTGCTCACGCGGCTCTCGCTGTGGTGGTTCGACCGGCTCTCCGACCTCATCCCCAACCACGTCCTGTCGGCCGAGCCGCCCCCCGGCTCCCCCGCCGACTGGGTCGGGCGCACCCTGGTCTGCCGCAGGCTCGACATGGTCCCGGTCGAGTGCGTCGCGCGCGGCTACCTCGCCGGGTCCGGGCTGGCGGAGTACCGCGCGGGCGGCGCCGTGTGCGGGGTGCCGCTGCCCGAGGGCCTGGTCGACGGGTCGCGGATCGACCCGCCGGTGTTCACCCCGGCCACCAAGGCCGCGGTCGGCGACCACGACGAGAACGTGTCCTTCGACGCCGTCGCCGCCGCGCACGGGGCCGGGCTCGCGGCCGAGCTGCGCGACCTCACCCTGGCGCTGTACGAGCGCGGGCGGGCCCTCGCCGAGGAGCGCGGCATCCTGCTCGCCGACACCAAGTTCGAGTTCGGCCGCGGCGCCGACGGCGCCCTCGTCCTCGCCGACGAGGTGTTCACCCCCGACTCCTCGCGGTTCTGGCCGGCCGAGGAGTGGGAGCCGGGGCACCCCCAGCCGTCGTTCGACAAGCAGATCATCCGCGACTGGCTGACCTCGCCCGCCTCCGGCTGGGACCGCTCCGCCGACACCCCGCCGCCCCCGCTGCCCGACGCCGTCGTCGACCGCACCACGGCCCGCTACGAGGAGGTCTACGCGCGGCTCACCGCGTGACCGGAGCCGCCGCCGGCCCGCCGGCCCCGCCGTGCCGCCGGGGCCGGTTCCGGCCGCCCGGCACCGCCGCGAACCGCCCGACTCCCGGTGATCCGCACCACGATGGCACCGAACGCAACGCGCAGGACATACAGTGGTATCCGTCCATTGCCGTACGGCCACATCCCCGGGAACCGCGGCGATTCACGGCAAAGGGCGTTCCCACAACCCTTCATGAGCCGGTCAAGCGTGGCGTCGCCGCACGATGCCCCCTCCGCCGGCCGCATGACAACGGCACGAGCGGGCACACGACCGGTATCGCCGCGGGCGAGGACCGTGTCCGGAACCGGCCGCCCACCACCTCGCCGGTGGAACGCCGCGCCCGGCGCCCGCGTCGGAGTCGCACGAAGAACGTCGAGCACGACCCCTACATCCGCCTCACGAAGGAGCACATGAGCATGGGCCAGGAGGTTCGTTACCGCGTCCGTGGCGGCCGTCCCCTCAACGGGACGGCGTTCATCCAGGGTGCGAAGAACGCCGTCCTGCCGATGATCGGCGCCGCCCTGCTCGCGGCCAAGGGACGAACGGTGCTGCGCAACGTCCCGATCATCGAGGACGTCCGCCGCGCACTGGAGCTGGCCGAGCACATCGGTGCCAAGGTGGAGTTCCACGAGGCCGAGCGCACCGTCGTGATCGACGCGCAGCGGCTCGACGACCCCGAGCGGGCCGTCCTCCCCGCCGACATCGCGGCCCGGTTCCGCGGCTCGGTGCTGTTCGTCCCGGCGCTCATGCACCGCATGGGCCAGGCGCGCATCGAGGGCGTCGGCGGCTGCAACCTCGGCAGCCGCAAGCTCGACTTCCACTACCGCGGGTTCGCCCGCCTCGGCGCCGAGGTGACCGAGGACGACGAGCGCAACCACATCAACATCACCGCCCACAACCTCAAGGGCGGCCACCTCTACCTCGACACCCCGTCGCACACGGGCACCGAGAACCTGATCATGGCGGCCGTGCTCGCGCCCGGCACCACGGTCATCGAGCACGCCGCGCTGGAGCCCGAGGTCCTCGACGTCATCGAGTTCCTGACCCGCATGGGCGCCAAGATCCGCGGCGGCGGCACCGGCTTCATCACGGTCGAGGGCGTCGAGCAGCTCACCGCCGTCGAGCACACCATCATGTCGGACCGCATCGACGCCGGCGTGTTCGCGATGATGGCGGCGGCCACCGGCGGCGAGGTCAGCCTCGTCGGCGCCAACCTGGAGCACCTGGGTGTCGCGCGCTGGAAGCTGGAGCAGATGGGGGTGGAGTTCTCCCAGCAGGGCGCGGTGCTGCACGTGCGCCGCGACCTCTCCGCCCCGCTGCGCCCGATCAACGCGGTCACCTCGCCCTACCCGGGCTTCGCCACCGACCTGCAGTCGCCGCTGATGGCGCTCGCCACGCTCGCCGAGGGTGAGAGCTACCTGCACGAGGCCATCTACGACGGCCGGTTCGCCCTGGCCGACGAGCTGAACAAGATGGGCGCCAAGATCGAGGTCGACGGCACCCGCGCGATCGTGCACGGCTCCGCCGACACCGTCCTGCGCGGCACCGACGTGGTCGCCCACGACCTGCGCACCGGGGCCGCCCTGGTCCTCGCCGGCCTGGTGGCCGAGGGCGAGACCGTCGTCGCGGCGGGCTACCTGGTCGACCGCGGGCACGCGCAGTTCGCCGCGCGGCTGACCGCCCTGGGCGCCGACGTGACGCGCGAAGTCGTCGGCTAAACGCCCGTTCTCCGGTCCGAGCCGGGGCGGGAGGGAAACCTCCCGCCCGGGCTTTCGGCGTTCTGTGGGAAACGATCTTCATTGGCCCCGCACAATGGGTACGATCTCGGCAATCATGCCGTGACAGAAAACAGGTTCGGGAACCAGTGGGCGCACATAGTGAAGAGCGTGGAATGGTAGCGGGGAGCAGCCCGAGGTGAGTGCGCAGCGAACTGGCGATCTGACGATTGGTGTCATCGGGCCCCACGAGGTGGTCGAGCGGGTCATGCTCATGGGGCCCGGGTCCACGGGGCCGCTCAACGCCAGACTCATCGCCGCCGCCTATCGAGATGAGCAAGAGGCGACCGACAAGGTGCTGCGCCTGGGGTCCGCGATCGACGCGTATCTTTTCGCGAGCCCCGTCCCCTATGAGTTCGCCCGCAAGGCCGGGGTACTGACCATGCCCGCGACCTACGTCCCGCTCGGCGGGGCGAGTCTGCACGAGGCCCTGCTCCGGGCCACCCTGGACGAGAGATTCGACCCCACCCGGGCCAGCCTGGACGTGCTCAGCCGGGCCGACGTCGTCGAGGCGTACTCCGAGGTCGACCTGCCCGTCGACGGCATCCACGTGCACGAGGAGCTCACGAGCACCTCGCAGCTGACGTCGTTCCACGAGGGGCTGTGGCGGCGCAAGGTCACCCGCATGGCCATCACCTGCGTGCGGGGGGTGGCCGAGCGCCTGGACACCATGGGGGTGCCGGTCATGCGGCTGCGCCCGACCAACGCCGGGGTGCGCAGCGCGCTGCAGACCGCCGGCCTGCTCGGGGCGCACCACCGGCTGGAGGAGGCGCAGCTGGGGGTGGTCGTGGTCGACGTGCCGACCCTGCGCGACTCCACCCGGCGCTCCACGCCGCGGTACTGGCGCGACGAGCTGCGGCTGGCGCTCCAGCGCCTGCTGCTGCAGGAGGCGCACCGGATCAACGCCACGGCGCACCCGGTCGACGACCACACCTTCATGATCACCGCCACGCGGGGGTCGCTGGTGTCCGCCACCGAGGGGTTCCGCCAGCCGCCGTTCGTGGAGCGCATCAAGGCGGAGCTGGGCATCGCGATCGAGGTGGGCATCGGCATGGGCCGCACCACCCAGGACGCCGAGACCCACGCCCGTGCGGCGCTGAGCCGGGCCCAGGCCACCCGGCAGAGCTTCGCGGTGGACCGCGAGGGGCGTTCGCTCGTCCCGGCGCAGCGGGCGCCCGCCCGCCAGTCGCCGGAGCCGCTGCGCACCAAGGGCCGCGAGACCCTGCTGCGGCTCTCGGAGAAGATCGCCGAGGAGGACGGCCCGCTGGTGGTCGACGCCGAGAACGCGGGCCGGATGCTCGGGGTGACCCCGCGCACCGCCCGGCGGCTGCTGCGGACCCTGGTCGAGGAGGGGCTGGCGTGGCCGCTGCCGCCCAACCGCACCCTCCAGCCGGGGCGTCCGCGCCAGCTGTACCGGCTGATCATCGAGAAGCTCGACAAGGACAAAGCGGGCAAGTGACCCCGCGGGGGAGGCGTCGGCGACCCCTCCCCCGCCCGGTCACCGGTCGCCGTTGCGCCGGGGGTAGGCGCGGGCGGCCGCGAGGAACGCGTCGTTCTCGTCCGGGGTGCCGATGCTGACCCGGGCGCCCTCGCCCGCGAACGGGCGCACGGACACGCCGGCGGCCTCGCAGGCCGCCGCGAACTCCAGGGTGTCGTCGCCCAGCCGGAGCCAGACGAAGTTGGCCTCGGTGGGGGGCACGGTCCAGCCGTCGGCCACCAGGGCGTCGCGGACCCGGCCGCGCTCCTTGACGGTGGCCTCGACCCGCTCCAGCAGCTCGTCCTCGGCCGCCAGGGACGCCACGGCGGCGGCCTGGGCCAGGTGGTTCACCGCGAACGGCAGCATGGTCTTGCGGACGGCGGCGGCGGTGTGGGGGTGCCCGATGAGGAAGCCGACCCGCAGCGCCGCCAGGCCGTAGGCCTTGGAGAACGTGCGCAGCACGGCGACGTTGGGGCGGTCGGGGTAGAGCGTGAGGCCGTCGGGCACGCGCGGGTCGCGCACGTACTCGCGGTAGGCCTCGTCGAGGACCACGAGCACGTGGTCGGGCACCCGGTCGAGGAACGCGGTCAGCTCGGCCTCGCCCACGGCGGTGCCGGTGGGGTTGTTGGGGTTGCACACCAGGACCATGCGGGTGCGCGGGGTGATGGCGGCGGCGAGGGCGTCGAGGTCGTGGACCTCGTCGGCCAGCGGCACCCGCACCGATGTGGCGCCGGAGAGGTCGGCGAGCAGCGGGTACGCCTCGAAGGACCGCCACGCGTAGACGACCTCGGTGCCGGGCTCGGCGACGGCCTCCAGCAGTTGCTGGAGGATGCCGACCGATCCGGCGCCGACCGCGACGTGGTCCTGGGGCACGGCGAACCGGTCGGCGAGGGCGGCGATCAGCCCGGACGCCCCGGCGTCGGGGTAGCGGTTGAGGTCGGCGGCCGCGGCGCCGACGGCGGCGGCGACGGACGGCAGCGGACCGAACGGGCTCTCGTTCGAGGAGAGCTTGACCGACCGGCCGTCGGGGCCGACGACCTTGCGGCCCGGCTTGTACGCGGGGATGGATCCGAGCACCGCTCGGAGATACGCCGAATTCCGCTCCGCCACCATCGTCCTTCCTCGATACGCTGTGCGATGTCCAGGCTACGTTCCGCGACCAGGGTTCGGGAAGACGTCCGCGGCCCAGCGCAATATCGCACAGAACAGGAAATACCACCATGGACCATGCCCGGCAAGCCCGACGGGTGGCGGCCGCGACCCTGGCCGCGGCGGGCATCGCGGCGGCGGCCGCCTGCGGCACCGCCGACGGCGGCGGCGACCGGCCCGGCGGCGGCGCCGCGGAGCGCCTCGCCACCGCCCAGCTCGTCCAGTTCGGGGACGCCAAGGTCGTGCCCGAGCGCAGCGAGGAGGGCCCCTACGGCGAACTGGCCACCGTCCGCAACGCCGAGGAGCTGCGCTCCGCCACCGAACTCGACAAGCCCGACTGCCTGGACGCCGTCAACCGGTGGGCCCGGCTGCCCGGGGTGCGCGACGCCGCGGCGTCCCTCGCGACGTTCGCGCGGGGCGAGGACACCATCGCCCACCTGCTCGTCGACGCGGGCGCCGACGTCGCCGAGGAGGCCGTGGCGGCCTCCCCGCCCGCCGAGTGCGCCACCTACACCGCCACCCTCCAGGACGGCAGCACGTCCACCTACCGGGTGCGCGAACTCGAACTCGACCGGGTGGGCGACGCCTCGCGCGGCTTCGCGGTCGAGACCGAGATGTCCGGCGAACGCGTCCTGCTGTACAGCCTCCTGTACCGCAACGCCGACTACCTGGCCACGACCACCATCCTCGGCACCGGCGACGCCGACGAGTACGCGGACACCCTCACGGCGTTCAGCCGCGCCGCCCTCGATCGCGAGTCCGAGATCCTCCCGTCCTGACCCCGCCCCGGGCCGGCCCGGTATCGACCGCGAGGAGGTTCCGTCCGCCCGACCCCGCCCCCGGCCGACCACCCGAGCGACCGGGCCACCAGGTGGGTCGACCCGTCGGGCACCGGGTGGCTCTGGACAGCGACCCATGGCCCGGCCGCCGGCCGACCGGACGGCGAGACGCGCCCCGATCAGCGGCCGGCGCACCCACGGATTCACGGACCCACGGAGACCGTCGCACGCGGGCGATCCCGGCGCGTCCACCACCGCCCGGTCCGGCCACCGTCCCAACGCAAGGCGGCGGCGACGTCCGGCCGATCGGCGGGAGACGTATCCGGCTACTGGTGGGAGGCACCCAGGCGCCGGCGTGGCGCGTCCACGCGGGTACGGGGTCCGGCGTGCGGGCGTGGGCGATCACGGCGCCCGCACCGCCACCGCCGGGGGGCGCGGACGCGTCCGGGACCGGCGGCCGGTGTGGCGACCGGGGAGGGGCGGTGCACGGTCGGCGGGGGACGGGTACGGCCGGGAGCGGACGGGCGGGGTGTCGGCGGCGGTCTCGGCACGCGGGTCCCGGACCACGCGCCCGACCTGGGCGTACGCTTCGCCGGGCTGCGGGGCGGGCCGCGCGGCCGTCCACAGGATCGGCGTGTCCGTGTGGCGCCTGTCCGACGGATGGTCTAGCATTCACCTCAATCGAACACATGTTCGAGGCAAGGGGGTGGGGGGCAGTGACCACGGCAGCGCACGTCCCAGGTCGGACCGCGTCTCGGCCCACCGGGGTCGGGCGCGCCCCCCACTCCCCCTTCGACGACCGCCGCGCGATGCGCCGGGTCGACTGGGGCGCGTCGTCCTCCGCCGCGTTCTACCGGTCCCTTGAGGCCGCCCTGCTGGATTCCGACGACCCCGGCCACCCCGGCGTCCCCGACGACGCCCGGCCGCCCGATCCGGTGCGCAACCCCTACACCCCGGGTGCGGGGCTGCGCCCGCCCGAACTCGCCGGGCGCGACCGCGAACTCCGCCGGTTCGACGTCGCCCTCGACCGCGCCGCGCGCGGGTGCCCCGAACGCGGCGTGATCCTCAGCGGCCCGCGCGGCGTCGGCACCACCGCGCTGCTGGGCGCGCTCGCCGCCCGCGCGCGGGGCCGCGGCTGGGGCACCGGCCGGTTCGAGGTCCGTCCCGGTCCTCCGCTCCGCCGCCAGGTGGCGGCCGCCCTCCAGTCGGCGCTGTACGACCTCCTGCCGCGCCACCGCGCACCGCACCGGGCCCACCGCGCGCTCGACGCGATCGCGGCGCTCGGCGGCACCCCGCCCCCTCCCCCGCCGGCCCCCTCCGTCCCCGGGGCCGGCCCCGCGGCCGCCGGCGGCGCCGCACCGCCCCGGCCGGCCACCGCCGCCCCGGCGGTCGGCGCCCCGGTCGCCGCCGCGTTCCCGGCCACCGCCGTCCCGGTGGCCGGGGCCGCGCCCCCCGCCGTTCCGGCCGTGCGCGCCGGCGACGGCGCGCTCTCCACCCTCGCCGCCCTGTTCGCGTTCGCGCCCTCCCCAGCGCGCGGCCGCGCCGCGTCGGGCGACCTCGCCGCCGACCTCGCCCGCCTGTTCGCCGAGGCCGCGTCGGTCGCGGCCGACCTCGGCACGGGCATCGCCCTGTTCATCGACGAGATGCAGGACCTCTCCGCCGCCGACCTCGCGGCCCTGTGCACGGCCTGCCACGAACTCGCCCAGCACGGCGGGCCGCTGCTGGTCGTCGGCGCGGGGGCGCCGCACCTGCCGGGGGCGCTCGCCGCCGCCCGGGGCTACTCCGGCCGGCTGTTCCGCTACGTGCGCGTCGACCGCCTCAGCCGGTCGGCGGCCGACCACGCCCTCACCGCCCCGGCCGAGCGCGAGGGGGTGCGGTTCCACCCCGACGCCCTCGCCGCCCTGTACGACCTCTCCGACGGCCACCCGTTCCTGGTGCAGACCTACGGCCGCGCGGTCTGGGACTCCGCCCTCGGCTCCCCCATCACGGCCGCCGACGTCGCCGCCGCGGCTCCCGAGGCCGACGAGGAGGTGGCGGCGGGCCTCCTCGGCGGCCGCCTCCACCTCGCCGGCCCGGACGAGCACGATTACCTGCGCGCCATGGCGGCCCTGGGCGACGCCCCGGCCGCCCCCGACCGGCTCGCCGCCGCCCTCGGCCTGCGCGCCGCCGCCGTCGCCCGGGTGCGCGACTCCCTGGTCCGGCGGGGCCTGGTCGTGCCCACCGCACGGGGCGGCGCGGCGTTCGCGGTGCCCCGCCTCGCCGACCTCCTCCGCCACCTCTGACCGTCAGGGCCTCGCTCCGGCCGGGCTGCCGGGCGGCCGTCCTCCCGACCGCGCCGCCGCGTGTCAGCCGAGGAAGCCGGTCAGGGCGTCGATGACGGCCCGGGGCTGCTCCTCGGGGATGTAGTGGCCGCAGTCGGCCACCTCCACCACCTCCACCCGCTCGCCCTTGGACGGCAGCACGTCGCGCAGGAGGGCGTAGTTGCTCCGGTCCCCGCCGAGGGCCAGGATCGGCGCGGCCACCCGGCCATAGGCCCGCTCGTCCTCGATGTCCTGGGTGAACGCCTGGTACCAGCCGTTGCCCGCCCGGACCGCGTCGGCGGTGGAGTACGCGCGGGCGTAGACCTCGCGCGCGTGCTCGCCGATGTCGGCCGGGTCCGCGGCCATGTAATCGAAGAGCCAGTCCGCCATCAGCCGGGCGCGTCCGTCCAGCAGCCGCTCCGGCAGGCCCGGCACCTGGTTGAACGCGAACCACCACAGGTAGATGCGGGTGCCGGCGGTGATGTCCCCGCCGACGTGCTGGTCGGGTCCCGGGAGCAGCCGCATCCCGGTCCACCCGGCGTCGGGATGGGGGACGTCCAGCAGGACGATCCGCCGGGTCGCCTCCGGGTGGTCGGCGGCGAAGGCGTAGGCGACCATGGCCCCGATGTCGTGGCCGACGAGGTCGACCCGGGTGAGGCCCAGGTGGCGGACGAGGGCGTGGACGTCGCGGGCCATGGTGCGCTTGTCGTAGCCGTCGGCGGGCTTGTCGGAGCCGCCCATGCCGCGCAGGTCGACGGCGATCACCCGATGGCGGCGGGCCAGCTCGGGCATGACCTTGTGCCACTGCCACCAGGTCTGCGGCCAGCCGCCCAGCAGGACCAGCGGTTCGCCGCGCCCGCCCTCGACGTAGTGCAGGCGGACGCCGTTCACCTCGGCGTGCCGACTGGTGAACCCGCCGTCGAGCGAGTCGGCCAGGGCGGTGTCGGACAGGGGGTCGCGCCGGGTGGTGGTCACGGGACTCCGATCATTCGACCGTACGACCATTTCGTACGATTCGGTCGTACGAAATGTTCGTACGGTCGGACAGACCGTGTCAAGGGCTACCTGGAAGATTCGTACGAGATTCGCGTACAGTGAGGGCATGGCCGTCCTGCACCACCCCGACGTCGAGGACCTCCGGCTCGTCGACGTGCTCGCCGCCCTGGGGCACCCGTTGCGCCTGGAGATCACCCGTGCGCTGGCCTCCGGCGAGGAGAGGTTCTGCGGCGAGGTCATGCCCGACATCCCGAAATCGAGCATGACCCACCACTGGCGGGCCCTCCGCGAGAGCGGGGTGATCCGCCAGCGCCGCGCCGGGCGCCGCCTCTACCTCACCCTGCGCCGCGACGACCTGGAGTCCCGGTTCCCCGGCCTACTCGACATCGCCCTCCGCGACGAACCGTGACCACCCCCGGGCGTCCCCCAGGGGCCCGTCCCGACGCCCGACCGCCCCCGTGCCCGCACGCCCGGCACAACGAGCACGTTCCAAGCCCCCGTAGACCCCAGCACAACCGCGTCCGCACGGCCCCGTTGCGGCGGTGTCCACGTGCCCACGTCCGCGCCGCGCCGGGCGCACGCCCTTCCCGGAGCCCCGGGGGGCCGGGTCAGGCGGGTTCGTAGGGGTCCACGTCGACCGGGAGGACCGTGCCCGTCGGTGCGGGCTCCTGGCGGCGGTGGTCCAGGCGGGACGTCGCCACCCCCGCGACCTCGCCGAGGACGGCGAGCGTCGCCCCGGTCTCGGCGTCGCTGATCGCCGCCCGGATCACCGGGCGGCGGCCCTGCACCGGGACCGCGAACACCACGTCGACCGCGCGCCCGTTGCGCCGGCCCGCGTAGCGCAGCATCCGCCAGCAGCCCTGCCGCCACATGTCGACCGGCTCCGCACCCGTCACCACCGACGCGTTGGCGTACCAGACGTCGCTCGCGCGCAGCCGCGCCAGCGTCCGCGCGGCCGGCACCTCGCGGCGCTCGCACGGGCCGGGGCGCACCAGCGCCGACAGCGGCCCCGTCACCTCGGGCGACAGCACCGCCAGCAGCACCGCCTCGGCGGCGAGCACGCCGACGTGCCCGGCGGTGAGCCCGCCCAGGACCGCCATCCCCGTCGCGGGCAGGCCGAGGGTCGACGCCGCCGCCACCCCGAACAGCACGGTGCGGGCCAGGGTCCGCCGGCCGACCGGGCTGGTGCTGAACCCGCCGAAGCAGCCGCACCCCAGCTCGGGGTGGCGCCGGCTCACCACGACCAGCACCACCAGCGCCGCCGCGAACACCAGGAACGTCAGCGCGCGCGCCGCCTCGCCCAGCGGACCCGCGAGCAGCAGCAGCGCCGCGGCCAGCAGCGCCTCCACCGCCGCGTTGGCGTAGGTGAACGGCCGACGGGCCCGCTTGGGGAGCAGCGCCGCCGGGCCCTGGCCGCGCGTGGTCCGCGCGGCGGCCTTGGCGGCGGCCCCGGCCAGCAGGACCACCGCCAGGACGGGCAGTTGGATCTCGCGGAGTACGTCGATCACCGGGTCACCCCACCGTCAGGGTCGCGTTGAAGCAGCCCGCCTCGGGGCGTCCGCCCAAGGCGATGAAGCTCGTCAGGGTCAGCTCGGCGACCCGCCCCGAGGCGTCGCCGCCGCAGGCGGCGCAGCGGTCGCAGAAGCGCGTGGCCACGGCGGCGCAGTCGACCACCTCCACCACCGCGGCCTCCCCGTTGCACTCGTTGCGCACGGCCACGGTCGTGCCGAGGGAGAGCAGGGGCAGGTCGGCGCAGGCCTCCCCGCGGTCGCAGGCGGGTCCGCAGTCGCCCGCGCGGTCGAGCGCGGGGTAGGCGGCGCCCGCCAGGTGCCCGAGGGGGTTGACGTGCGTCGCCCGGCCCAGCGCCGGGTCGTACCAGGTGACCGACCCCGACACCGCGACGGGGCCGCCGGGGACGGCGCCGCCGGGCCGCCACCACCGCCAGGGGGCGGTGAGAGCGGGGACGCGGTCGCGCCGCGGTCGCGGGCGGGACCCCTCGCCCACGGGGAACGGCGGCTGGGTGGTGGCGGGCAGCAGGGCCCGCACCTCGCCGCCGTCCCGGATGCCGACGGCGTCGAAGAGGTAGCCGGGTTCCAGAACGGGGTGGCGGACGGACATGCGGCCGGAGGCCCGGTAGGGGATGACGGCGGTCGCGCGCGGGCGGCCGTGTCCGGGGTCGACCTCGACGGTGTCGCCGTCGGCGGCCGTGATCACGCCGGTCACGCGGGCGAGCTGCGCCCACACGTCGCGCGCCACCCACCGGCCGCCGGGCGCGCAGCGGACCACCACGTCGTCGCCCTCGCGCAGATCGCCGACGCCGACCTCGCGGCCGCGCCAGAACGTGGTGCCGGGCTCGAACAGGAACCGCTCCTCGCCGCGCGGGGTCACCACCACCAGCAGGTGCGGGGTGGTGTCGACGACGACGCCGCGGGCGGTGCGCTCGGTGGCGTCGTCGGGCTCCGGCGCCGCGTCCGCGCCGAGCAGCGCCGCCGTGAACCTCCTGCGCTCGCGCTCCAGCGCCGGCATGCCCCACCCCCACGGCTGCGCCCCACGGCTATGTCGCCCCCATTCTCACCTCCGCCCGGTATGCGGCCGCGCCACACGCCCGGACCGGGCCGTTTCTTGCCCGGCCGTTTCCCCCGCGCACGCCGGGCCCACCGCCCGCTGTCCGCCGCGCGCCCGCCGACCGGTCGGCGGGCGGCCGGCGGCGCGCCCGACGGGTGCGGTGCGGGCGGGCGTCCACGTCACGGCGGCCGACCCATGTGGCCGGGGTTATCCAGATCAACCCTCTTCTCCTGATTTGTCGGAACATGACGTCCGCAAGGGCTCCCGATGACGCCGACCGGGCAACAGTGAAGGCACGGTGGAAATGTGAGGCAGAGCACGCACCACGGGTGCGGCGGACCGGGTCGGTGGTCAGGTGACAAGCGCAGCGGGGACGTCGAGGTACGAGGAGTTCTCCCGCTATGTCGCCGAGCGCGGCCCCGCGCTGCTCCGCATCGCCGTCGGCCTCACCGGCAACCGCTCCGACGCCGAGGACCTGCTCCAGGCCGCCCTCGTGAAGACGTTCTTCGCCTGGGACCGCATCTCCAGCCCGCACGCGCGTGACGGCTACGTCCGCCGCGCCATGGTCAACACGCAGATCTCCGAGTGGCGCCGGCAGCACCTCACCGTCTTCCCCACCGACGAGATCCCCGAGCAGCGCGTCGACGACCCGACGTGGCGCACCGACCTCGCCGACGTGGTGCACCGCGCCGTCGACCGCCTCCCCGAGCGGCAGCGGGCCACCCTCATCCTCCGCTACTACGAGGACCTGTCCGAGGCGCAGATCGCCGACCGCCTCGGCGTGACCGTCGGCACGGTCAAGAGCACCATCTCCCGCGCCACCGCCAAGCTCCGCCTCGACGCCGACCTCGCGATCGAGCGCACCACCGGCTGACGGGGGCGCCCCCCGCCGCCCGATCCCCCACCCGCACGGGACCGCCCCCCGCCCGCCGTTTTGCACGCGCGCCCTCGTGCTGGGTACTCTTATCCCAGCCAGGAGGATTCGCCTAGTCAGGTCTATGGCGCCGC
>NZ_BCRK01000172.1 GCF_001552555.1 Nocardiopsis trehalosi NBRC 14201
CCGCGGCGCCGCCCGCGGGGCCGGCGGCCGCGTGCTGGCCCGCCAGCACCAGGGCGGCCGCCAGGCCGAGCCCCACCGGGACGGCGGCCAGCGCGCCCACCAAGGGGGTGCGCAGCCGGTTCCCGCGGGCGGGCGCGGCGTTCCGCCGGGGCGTGCGCGCCCCGTCCCGCTGTTTGCGTCGGCGTCCACGTGCCATGGCGCCAGGCCCCCGTTCGGTGAGGTTTGTCGGTGCTGGCGCGTGATCGTAGAGCAAAAAGAGGAAATTGGGGAGTAAGTCGCTTATATTCGCAGCCCATCGCGCGGACCCGCCGGGCGCCGTACGCTCCGGTCCGGCCCATCCGCGACAATGGGGGAGTGAGCCTCTACCGCGACGAGGGCGTCGTCCTGCGCACCAGGAAGCTGGGCGAGGCCGACCGCATCGTCACCCTGCTGACCCGCCGGACCGGCCTGGTCCGCGCCGTCGGCAAGGGGGTGCGCCGCACCAAGTCGCGGTTCGGCGCCCGCCTGGAGCCGTTCAACCACGTCGACCTGCAGCTCTACACCGGGCGCACGCTCGACGTGATCACCCAGGCCGAGACCCTCCGCGCCTACGGCGAGGACATCGTCACGGACTACCCCCGCTACACGGCGGCCACCGCGATGCTGGAGACCGCCGAGAAGATCGTCTCGGTCGAGAAGGACCCCGCTCTGCGGCAGTTCCTGCTGCTCATCGGCGCCCTGCGTACACTGGGCGAGGACGCCCACGACCCGCGGCTGGTGCTCGACGCCTACCTGCTGCGGTCGCTGGCCGTCGCCGGGTACGCCCCCGCGCTGCACGAGTGCGCGCGTTGCGGCTCCCGGGGCGAGCACCGCGCGTTCGCGGTGCACGCCGGAGGCATGGTGTGCACGGTCTGCCGCCCCCACGGCGCCACCACGCCCGCCGCGGAGTCCACCCGGCTGATGTCGGCGCTGCTCGGCGGTGACTGGCCGGCGGCCGACGCCAGCGAGTACCGCCACCGCAACGAGTGCAGCGGGCTCGTCGCCGCCTACCTCCAGTGGCACCTGGAAAACGGAATCCGATCCCTGCGCCTTGTGGAGCGTTCTTGAGCCTGTTCAACTCCCCGTCGGCCGGCACCGCCCGCGGCTACCGGCCCCCCACGCCGCACCCCACCGGTGCGCGCCCGCCGGAGCTGCCCGCCGACCTGGTGCCCCGGCACGTCGCCATCGTCATGGACGGCAACGGCCGCTGGGCCAAGGAGCGCGGGCTGCCGCGCACCGAGGGCCACAAGGCCGGCGAGCACTCCCTCTTCGACGTCGTCCAGGGCGCCCTGGAACTGGGCATCGGCACCGTGTCGGCCTACGCGTTCTCCACCGAGAACTGGAAGCGCTCGCCCGACGAGGTCCGCTTCCTCATGGGCTTCAACCGCGAGGTCATCCGGCGCCGCCGCGACGAGCTGAACGCCATGGGCGTGCGCATCCGCTGGGCCGGGCGCCGCGGCCGGCTGTGGAAGAGCGTCATCTCCGAACTGGAGTCGGCCGAGGAGATGACCCGCGACAACACCGCCCTCACCCTCCAGTTCTGCGTGAACTACGGCGGCCGCGCCGAGATCACCGACGCCGCCGCCGCGCTCGCCCGTGCCGCGGCCGAGGGCCGCATCAACCCCGACCGCGTCACCGAGGCGACGCTGGCCAAGTACCTCGACGAGCCCGACCTGCCCGACGTCGACCTGTTCGTCCGCTCCTCCGGCGAGCAGCGGTTCTCCAACTTCCTGCTCTGGCAGTCGGCCTACGCCGAATTCGTCTTCCTCGACACGCTCTGGCCCGACTTCGACCGCCGCCACCTCTGGCACGCCTGCGAGATCTACGCGCGCCGCGACCGCCGCTACGGCGGGGCCGTGCCCAACCCGGTCGAGCCGCCCCCGTCCACCGCGCCCGCGGGGAGCGGGGCATGACGGCGCTCGACCTCGGCCGCCCCTCGCTGTCCTACGCCGCGCTCGGCGACAGCTTCACCGAGGGCGTCGGCGACCCCTACCCCGACAGCGGCGACCACCCGCACGGCCACTACCGGGGGTGGGCCGACCGGTTCGCCGAGCACCTCGCCGCGGAGGTGGGCGAGGTCCGCTACGCCAACCTGGCGGTGCGCGGCAAGCTCCTCCGCCAGGTGGTGGACGACCAGCTCCCGCTCGCCCTGGAACTGGCCCCCGACCTGGTGACGCTCAGCGCGGGCGGCAACGACCTGCTCCGCCCCGGAGCCGACCCCGACCGGCTGGCGCGGGGCCTGGAGGCCGCCGTGCGCCGGCTGCGCGCCGGCGGCGCCGAGGTGGTGCTGTTCACCGGCGTCAACATGGCCGGCGGCTACATGCGCGCGCTCATCGGCGCGTTCGCCCGCTACTACCTGAACATCCGCTCCATCGCCGACCGGCACGGCTGCCACCTCGTCGACCAGTGGTCGATGGACGTGCTCACCGACGCCCGCGCCTGGGACCGCGACCGGCTGCACATGTCCGCCGAGGGGCACCGCCGGCTGGCGCTGCGGGTGGCCGAGGTCCTCGGCGTCCCCGTCGACGGGCACTGGGACGAGCCCTGGCCGCCGCTGCCGCCCGCCGACCGGCGCGCGGCGCGCCGCGAGGACGTGCGCTGGGCGCGCGAGTACCTGGTGCCGTGGGTCGGCCGCCGGCTCACCGGCCGCTCCTCGGGCGACCGGGTGACCGCCAAGCACGCGGCGCTCGACGTGGTCAAGCGCGCCGACGGCTGAGCCCCGCGGGCCCCGGCGCGCGCCGGGGCCCGGGGCGCGGCCCCCGGGGCGTGACGCCCCTTACACCTGCCCGCGGACCCCGAACCTACTGTCGCGTAACCCGGGGTCCGGGGTGCATGATCGGTGTCCATGAGCGGCTTCGACATCGGGCGGGACATCATCTCCTTCGTCGCCCTCGGCGACAGCTTCACCGAGGGCATGGACGACCCCTACCCCGACAGCGGCGACACCCCGTACGGCCGGTACCGGGGGTGGGCCGACCGGGTCGCCGAGCACCTGGCCGACAGCGTGGGCGAGGTCCGCTACGCCAACCTGGCGGTGCGCGGCCGGCTGATCGGGCGGATCGTCGACGAGCAACTGCCCCGCGCCGTCGAGCTCCGCCCCGACCTGGTCACCCTGTGCGCCGGCGGGAACGACATCCTGCGCCCCGGCGGCGACCCCGACCTGGTGGCCGGGGTCTTCGAGGACGCCGTCCGCCGGCTCACCGCCACCGGCGCCACCGTCGTCGTGTTCACCGGCATGGACACCGCGTTCCAGCCCGTCATGCGGCACCTGCGGGGCCGCATCGCCACCTACAACATGCACGTGCGGGCCATCGCCGACCGCTACGGCTGCCTGGTGGTCGACCTGTGGAGCATGGCGTTCCTGCACGACCCGCGGGCATGGAGCGGCGACCGGCTGCACCTGTCGGCCGAGGGGCACCGCCGGCTGGCCCTGCGCGTCTGCGCGGTGCTGGGCGTGCCCGCCGAGGGCGACCCCGACCAGCCGTGGCCCGCTGTGCAGCCGCGCCCCTGGCGGGCCGCCCGCCAGGAGGACCTGCACTGGGCGCGGGAGTTCCTGGTGCCGTGGATCCACCGCCGGCTCACCGGCCGGTCGTCGGGCGACGGCGTGCGGCCCAAGCGGCCCAACCTGGAGCGGCTGCGCTGAACCGCGTCCGCGCCCGGACGGCCGCGGGCCCCCGGCCGTGCCGGGGACCCGCGAGAACGTCCTAGGCGTTCGAGGCGCGCGCCGCCGCGCAGTCGGCGCAGGTGCCGAAGACCTCGACGGTGTGCGTGATCTCGGTGAACCCGTGCTGGGAGCCGACGGTCTCGGCCCAGCGCTCGACGGCGGGGCCCTCGACCTCGACCGCCTTGCCGCACGAGCGGCAGACGAGGTGGTGGTGGTGGGACTCGGTCAGGCACGCGCGGTAGACGGCCTCGCCGTCGTCGGTCCGGAGCACGTCGATCTCACCGGAGTCGCTGAGGGCCTGGAGTGCCCGGTAGACCGTGGTGAGGCCGATCTTGGAGCCCTCGGACCGCAGGTCGGCGTAGAGGTCCTGCGCGCTGCGGAAGCCGGTGCAGTCGTTGAGCGCCTGCCGGACGGCCTCGCGTCGTGTACTCATATGGAAACGCTCCCCCGCTCGCTCTGGGGCATCGTACCGACCGTAGCGCCTCGGCCGCCGCCGCGCTCCCCGCGGCGGCGGGCGCGCAGCGCCCGGACGGCGTAGCCGGCCGCCACCGCCGCCCCGAAGACGGCCAGGGCGAGCAGTACGATCGCCGACCCCGGCGCGACGTCGACGTAGTAGGCCGTGGACAGCCCGCCCAGCGCCGCGACCACGCCGATCGCCATGGCCAGCCCGATGGTCACCCGGAAGCTGCGGGCGAGCTGCTGGGCGGCGGCCACGGGGACGACCATCAGCGCGCTCACGAGCAGCACCCCCACCACCCGCATGGCGAGCACCACGGTGAGCGCCGCGGTGACGGCGATGACCAGGCTGAGGAACCGCACGGGCAGGCCGTGGGCGCGGGCGACGTCCTCGTCCTGGCAGACCACGAACAGCTCGCGGCCGAAGTAGCCGATGACGCCCAGGACCAGCACGGCCAGCCCCGCGACGACGTAGACGTCCTGCACGTCGACCGTGCTCACCGAGCCGAACAGGTAGGCGGTCAGCGTGGCGGTGCTCGCCCCCGGCGCCAGGCCGATGAGCAGCACGCCGCCGGCGATACCGCCGTAGAACAGCAGGGCCAGGGCGACGTCGCCGCTGGTGCGGGCGCGGACCCGGACCAGTTCGATGAGCACCGCGCCCGCCGCCGACACGATCAGCGCCGTGAACACCGGCGCGGTGTTGGTGAGGAAGCCCAGCGCCACCCCGGTCAGGGCGACGTGGCCGATGCCGTCGCCGAGCAGGGCGAGCCGGCGCTGCACCAGGAAGGTGCCGATGACGGGCGCCACCAGCCCCACCAGGGCGGCGGCGACCAGCGCCCGGCGCATGAAGTCGGGCTGGAGCATCTCGATCACGACGGACGACCTCGGTCGGCGGGGTTAGGGGACATCGATGTGCGGGGCCACCGGCAGCCGGGGGTCGGGGCCGGGGTGCGGGTGCTGGTGGTCGTGGCCGGGCGCCGCGCACGCGCCGGACGGCTGCGGCGCCGGGCCGTCGTGGGCGATCCGGCCGTCGGCCAGCACCACGCTGCGCCGGATCAGGGGTTCGAGCGGACCGAGCTCGTGCAGCACCAGGACCACAGTGGCGCCGCGCGCGGACAGCCGGGCGATGGTGTCGGCGAGGGCCTGCTGGCTGGCGGAGTCGACGCCGGCCATGGGCTCGTCCATGACGAAGGTGTCGGGGCGGCCCGCCAGCGCGCGGGCGATGAGCACCCGCTGCTGCTGGCCGCCGGAGAGCTCGTGCACGGAGTCGTGGGCGCGGTCGGCCAGGTCGACGGCGTCGAGCGCGTCGGTGACGGCGGCGCGGTCGGCGGCGGTGGCCCGGCGCAGCCGGCGGCGGCGCGCCACCTGGCCGGAGGCCACGATCTCGCGCACGGTGGCGGGCACGCCGCCGCCCGCGGACAGCCGCTGGGGCACGTAGCCCACGCGCTCCCACGAGCGGAACCGGCGCAGCGGGGCGCCGTGCAGCTCGACCCGGCCGGCGGTGAGCGGGGTGATGCCGAGCATCGCGCGCATGAGCGTGGACTTGCCCGACCCGTTGGGGCCGAGGATGGCCACGGTCTCGCCCGCGGGCACGTCGAAGGTCACGCCGCGCAGAACGGGCGTGCGGTCATAGGACACCGCGGCGTCGGCGACCCGGAAGGCGGGCGGTGGGCCCGGCACGTGGGGCGCGCCGCGGACGGCGCCATGGGTGGCGGCGCCGGTCAGTTCGACGGACACCCCTCAAGTGTGCCGAAAACGAAAACGATTGTCAAAACAGGCCGCTCTGCAGCAGCCCCAGCGCCAGCAGCGTCACGACGACCACCACCCGCATCGCGCGCTCGCCGCCGCGCAGCGCCGGCCAGGCCAGGAACGCCAGCCACGCGAAGAACCCCGCCAGCAGCGCCAGCAGCACCGCCCCCGCGACCCCGGCGAGCAGCAGCCCCGCGACGAACACGGCCGCCATGGCGAGCGGCAGCATCCACCGCGGCGCGTTGTGCAGCCACACCAGCGGCACCGCGCTGCGGCGCTCGACCTCGCGGCGCAGCGGCGAGGCGTCGGGCGTGGCGAAGTGGTCGCCCCGGGGAAGGGGGCGCGACGCTGCGCGGCCGGACGGCCCGCGGCCCGCGGGTCGGTTCCGGCGCGGCTTCCTGTTCCTGGTGGACACGCGGCTCCTCCGGCCTGCTGGGTGGTCGGCGGGGGCGCCCGCCCCCGCCCCAGAGCCTACGACGGCGGCCCCTCCGCCACGACCCCGCGGCGCCGGGGTGCCGGGGCCGCGCCGCCGCGCGTTATTTTTAGGGAGGGCGGGTGGACGTCCACCCGCGGTCCGCGACGCGGGTTTACCGGTCGCTTACCCACGGTGACCTAGGTTGCCCACCACGCCGCCGGACCCGCTCGGGGCCGGCCCTCTGCACCCGCTCCGCAGAAGTACAGACCGGGAGAGTTGTTTTTCCGTGCCGAAGCTCAGCGTCATCGTGACCTTCGACGTCACCGAACCCCACCTGCAGCACTGCCTGGACTCCCTGGGCCGGCAGGACCGGGACCCCGGTGGCGTCGAGGTCGTCCTCGCACCCGTGGCCCCCGCCCCCGACCTCGCGGCCCCGGACCGGACGGGCGCGGCCGCCGACGACGACGCCGAAGGGGCCGACGCCGCCGACAACGGGGACGCCGACGACACCGGCGACGACGCCGCCGACAAGGCCGACGACGACACCGAGGACGGCGAGTCCGTCGAGAGCGCCCGCGCCGAGGGCCTGGCCGCCGCCCGCAGGTTCGCCGAGGCCCCGCCCGCCGGGACCACCGCCGCCCTGCTCGACGCCGCCGCCCCCAGCCACGCCCGCGCCCGCCGCGACGGCGCGGCCGCCGCGTCCGGCGAGTACCTCGTCTTCGTCGAGGGCTCCGACGCGCTCACCGGCTACGCCCTGCGCTACCTGGCCGACTCCCTCGACGCCTCCGGCTCCGACCTCGCCACCGGCAACGTGTACCGGTTCAACGACCTCGGCGCCCGCCCCTCCGGGGCCCACCGCAAGGTGTTCACCAAGGCCCGCACCGGGGTCGACGTGCACGTCACCACCTCGCTGCTGAGCGACCGCCTCTACGGCAACAAGATGTGGCGCCGCTCCTTCTGGGCGGCCATGCCCGACACCGGGGCCGCCGACACCGACGCCGACACCGACCTCGCCGTGGTGCGCATGCTGTTCGCCGCCGCCGCGATCGACGTCCTGCCCGCGCCCGTGTACCTGGTGCGCGACCGCGAGTCCGGGGAGGACCTGAGCGACCCCGGCGCCCTCACCCGCCGGATCGGCGCGGTCGCCGAGCTTTCCGCCGCCCTCACCGGCACCGACCGCGACCTGTGGGACGGCCGCGCGCTCCGCAACGACCTCCGCACCGTCCTGCTGCGCCTGGACGACGCCGGCCCCGAGGCCCGCCGCCGCTTCTTCGACCTGGTCAACGCCTACCTCGACACCGTGAACCGGCGCGTGCTCGACGCCCTGCCGCCGCTGCACCGGCTCAACTACGTGCTGGTGCGCCGCCGCCAGGAGGACCGCCTGC
The DNA here is from genome assembly GCF_001552555.1 of Nocardiopsis trehalosi NBRC 14201. GTDB lineage: Bacteria > Actinomycetota > Actinomycetes > Streptosporangiales > Streptosporangiaceae > Nocardiopsis_B > Nocardiopsis_B trehalosi. The sequence goes on from NZ_BCRK01000172.1 coordinate 7,688, forward strand.
TGGAGGCCATCACCTTCCAGAAGAGCGTGGAGCTGAAGAAGGCCCCGGTCGTCCGGCGCGGCCTGCACTACTTCATCCGGTACCCGTTCTTCGAGGACCCCGCCGCCGACATCCCGCGCGAGGTCTACCGGCTCGACGCCGAGCTGAAGGTGCGGCAGAAGACCGAGCGCGTCGAGTGGCGCGGCGACCGGCTCGTCGTCGGCGGCCGGGTCGGCGTGCTCAACCTGCGCGCCGGGCGCCGCTGGCAGCAGCAGCTCGTGGCGTTCGCCGTCAACACCGACACCGGGCGGCGCATCCCCGTCCCGGTCAAGGTCCTGCACGCCGCCGAGTACCGGCTGCCCGACCTGCCCGACGCCGCCCGGCACGACTACGGCGGCTTCGAGATCAGCGTCGACCCCGAGCGGCTGCGGCTGGGCGGCGAGTGGCGGGCCACCGAGTGGAAGCTGGAGCTCGTCGTCATGAACCGCGGCCTGGTGCGCCGCCGCATCGTGGCCAACCCGGTCGCCGGGCCGCCCGAGCGGCCGCCGTACCGCGAGGTCGCCGACGACGTGTGGCTACGTCCGTCCTGGAACCGCGACGGCCAGCTCTCCCTCGCCGTGGCCCCGGTGCGCGCCCGCGCCACCGACCACCGCGTCGACGGCACCGGGGCCGACCGCGTCCTGGAGCTGTCCGGGGAGTTCGTCGCGCCGCCCGCCGCCGACGCCCGCGCCCTGCGGCTGGTCCGCGCGCCCGGCACGGCGCGGCTGGAGTACCCGCTGCGCGTGTCGGGCGGGCGGTTCACCGTCCGGGTGCCGGTCGCCGACCTGCTGGCCCGCGCCGTCGACGAGGGCCCCGGCCAGCTCCGCCAGGAGCACTGGACCACCGCGCTGCTCACCCCCGACGGCACCGCCGTCCCGCTGGTCCTGCCGGACAGGGTGGAGCCCGCCGCGCACGCCGCGGGCGACGGCCACCAGGAGGTCGCGGTGCAGCGCACCAGCACCGGCCACCTGCGGCTGCGCGCCGGCTGGGCGCACCCGGTCATCCGCGAGGCCCGCTGGGAGGGCCGCGGACTCGTGCTCGGCGGCCACTACGCCGCCGCCTCCGACGTCGAGCTGGTGTTCAAGGCGCGCGGCCGCGACGAGGAGCACCCGGTCGAGCTGCGGCGCGACGGCGACCGGTTCACCGCCGTGTTCACCCCGGCCGGCATCCCCACCCTGTCCGGCACCCTGCCGCTGTCGGCGGGCGGCTACCAGCTCTGGGCCCGCGCGCACCTGGCCGGCGACGAGGTGCGCGACGTCAGCGCCGAACTCGACCCCGACCTGGTGCGCCGGCTGCCGCTGCAGATGGACACCGACGAGCGCGGCTACACCTTCGAGGACTCCGGGTCGGAGCTGCCCGTCCTGCGCGTGGGGACGGACCTGCGGCCCGAGGAGCGCGGGTCGTTCGCGCAGCGGCGGCTGCGCGAGACCGTGTACCCGGCGCTGCGCGGCGAGGAGCTGCGCGACGACATCCTCTTCGACAGCTACACCGGCCGGCAGTTCTCCGACAGCCCGCACAGCATCTACGCCGAGCTGCGCTCGCGCGGCGGCCGCTGGGCCGACCACCCGATGTCGTGGCTGGTCAAGGACGGCCAGGTCACCCTGCCGCCCGACCTCACCCGGGTCCGCCACAACGGCCGCGACTTCTACGAGGCGCTGGCGCGCTCGCGCTACCTGGTGACCAACTCGCGCCAGCCGGCCTGGTTCACCCGCCGCCCCGACCAGGTGGTGGTGCAGACCTGGCACGGCTCCATGCTCAAGCGCATCGGGTTCGACATCGAGAACATCCGCGGCAAGTCCCGCGACTACCACGAGAAGCTGGCGTGGGAGACGCGGCAGTGGGACTACCTGGTCTCGCCCAGCCCCTGGGCCACGCCCATCCTGCGCCGCGCGTTCCGCTTCGACGGCGAGATCCTGGAGACCGGCTACCCCCGCAACGACATCTTCTTCGCCCCCGACCGCGAGGCCGTCGCCGCGCGCACCCGCGCCCGCCTCGGCCTGCCCGAGGGCAAGAAGGTGGTGCTGTACGCGCCCACCTGGCGCGACGACAAGTACTACACGCGCGGCAAGCACAAGCTCGACCTGCACCTGGACCTGCGCCGGATGTACGAGGCCCTCGGCGACGACCACGTGCTGCTGGTGCGCCGGCACCCGCGGGTGGTCGACAGCGTGCCGATCGTCGGCCGCGACTTCGTCTACGACGTGTCGCTGTACCCGGAGATCATGGAGCTGTTCCTGATCACCGACGTCCTCGTCACCGACTACTCGTCGATGATGTTCGACTTCGCCAACACCGGGCGCCCGATGCTGTTCTTCACCTACGACATCGAGAGCTACCGCGACAACCTGCGCGGGTTCTACTTCGACTTCGAGGAGACCGCGCCGGGCCCGCTGCTGCTGGAGTCCGACGACGTCATCGGCGCCCTGCGCGGCATCGAGGGCGTCGCCGAGGACTACGCCCCCCGGTACAAGGCGTTCACCGACCAGTTCTGCCCGCTCGACGACGGCCACGCCGCGGCCCGCGTGGTCGACCGCGTGTTCGGCACCGACTGAGCCGGGCCGGTCGGCGCGCCCGCTAGGGCCGGGCGCGGCGGGCCGCCCCCGCGCGCCCGGCCGCCATGATCGCGGCGATGCGGACCGGGTCGTTCACCCGGCGCTCGTCCTCGGGCGGCACGGCGGTCCCGCCCATCCGCACCCGCGGGTTGCGGTGGACGGCGGGGCCGGGCACCGCCGCCATGCCGGAGAAGTGCAGTTCCTCCACCCCGGTGGCGGCCACCAGGTCGGCCGCGTCCTCCGCCCGGACGCCGCCCCCGGCCATCACCGCCACGCGCCCCGCCGAGCGCCGGACCAGGTCGGCGATGAGCGGGGCGCCGTCGATGGCGGCGGCCTCCTGCCCGGACGTCAGCACCCGGGCCACGCCGAGGCCGGCGAGGTCCTCCAGCGCCGCGCGCGGGTCGGCCGCCACGTCGAACGCGCGGTGGAAGGTCACGGGCAGCCCGCCGGCGGCGGCGACCAGCCGCCGCACGAGGGGCCGGTCGACCGCGCCCTCGGGGGTGAGGGCCCCGACCACCACGCCGTGGACGCCGGCGGCGGCGAACGCGCGCACGTCGTGCTCCATCGCGGCGGCCTCGTACCGGTCGTAGACGAAGTCGCCGCCGCGCGGCCGGACGATCGGGAACACCCGGGTGGCCGACAGCGCGCCGAGGACGGCGGCCACGGTGCCGAGGCTGGGCGTGAGCCCGCCGTCGACCAGCGCCGCCACCAGCTCCACCCGCGCGGCCCCGGCGCGCTCGGCGACGAGCGCCCCGGCGGCGCCCTCCACGACGACCTCGAACTCCACCCGTCCACCCCTTCCCGCGGCCGCCGACCAGTCAACCACGGGGCCGCCCGGGCGGCCCCGTGCGGGCGCGGACGGCGGGGGAGCGGCGGGGTGAGAGGATGGCCCGGTGATCGTCATCACCCGCTACACCGTGCCCGCCGCCGAGGCCGACGACTTCGTGGCCCGCGCCGCCGTCGCGGTGCGCGCGCTGGGCGCCCGCCCCGGGTTCCGCGACTCCTGGGTGGCGCGCGCCGCCGACGACCCCGAGCTGTGGACGGTGGTCACCACCTGGGACGGCCCCGGCTTCTACCGGCGGGCGCTGTCGAACTACGACGTGAAGGTGGCCGCCGTGCCGCTGCTGTCGCTGGCCCGCGACGAGCCGTCGGCCTACGAGGTGGTCGACACCCCGGGCGGCTGACCCCGCGCCCCGCCCCCCCCGAGTCGGCCGGAAAACCGGGTGCGGACGGGCGGGCGCGCGCGTAACGTCGTCGGTGCACGTCACCGCGCCGCGTTCCCCTAGGCTGGGAACCGCAAACCGTGCATCGCGAAGAGCGATCCGCCGACCGCCAGCCGGATGGAGAGTCAACACCATGGCCGTCACGTCAGAGGCAATGGACACCCTGGTCAACTTGGCCAAGCGGCGGGGTCTGGTCTACCCGTCCAGTGAGATCTACGGGGGTCTGCGCGCCTCTTGGGACTACGGCCCGCTGGGTGTGGAGCTGAAGAGCAACGTCAAGCGCCAGTGGTGGCGCTCGATGGTGCAGGAGCGCGAGGACATCGTCGGCCTCGACTCCAGCGTCATCCTGGCGCGCGAGGTCTGGGAGGCGTCGGGCCACGTCAAGGCGTTCGTCGACCCGCTCACCGAGTGCCAGTCGTGCCACAAGCGCTTCCGCGCCGACCACCTGGTCGAGGGCTACGCCGAGAAGCACGGCCGCGAGCCCGCCAACGGGCTGGCCGACATCGCCTGCCCCAACTGCGGCGCCAAGTCGTCGTTCACCGAGCCGCGCATGTTCAACGGCCTGCTCCGCACCTACCTCGGCCCGGTGCAGGACGAGAGCGGCCTGGCGTTCCTGCGCCCCGAGACCGCGCAGGGCATCTTCATCAACTACATGAACGTGCAGCAGAGCGCGCGGCGGAAGGTCCCGTTCGGCATCGGCCAGATCGGCAAGTCCTTCCGCAACGAGATCACCCCGGGCAACTTCATCTTCCGCACCCGCGAGTTCGAGCAGATGGAGATGGAGTTCTTCGTCAAGCCGGGCGACGACGAGCAGTGGCACCAGTACTGGATCGACACCCGCTTCCAGTGGTACGTCGACCTCGGTATCGCGAAGGACAACCTGCGGCTGTACGAGCACCCGCAGGAGAAGCTGTCGCACTACTCCAAGCGCACCGTCGACATCGAGTACCGGTTCAACTTCGCCGGTTCGGAGTGGGGCGAGCTGGAGGGCGTCGCCAACCGCACCGACTACGACCTGCGCACCCACTCCGAGGCGTCCGGCACCGACCTGTCGTTCTTCGACCAGGAGAACAACGAGCGCTACATCCCCTACGTCATCGAGCCGGCGGCGGGCGTCGACCGCGCCCTGCTGACCTTCATGCTCGACGCCTACAGCGAGGACGAGGCCCCCAACTCCAAGGGGAAGATGGAGAAGCGCGCGGTCATGCGCCTCGACCCGCGGCTGTCGCCGGTGAAGGCCGCGGTGCTGCCGCTGTCGCGCAACGCCGACCTGTCGCCCAAGGCGCGCGACCTCGCGGCGCGGCTGCGCAAGCGGTGGAACGTGGAGTTCGACGACGCGGGGGCGATCGGCCGCCGCTACCGCCGCCAGGACGAGATCGGCACGCCGTTCTGCGTCACCGTCGACTTCGACACCCTTGAGGACGACGCCGTGACCGTCCGCGAGCGCGACACCATGTCGCAGGAGCGCGTGTCGCTGGACCAGGTCGAGACCTACCTGGTCGAGCGCCTGCCCGGCTGCTGACCGGCCCCGGACCGCGACGGCGGCCGCC
>NZ_BCRK01000173.1 GCF_001552555.1 Nocardiopsis trehalosi NBRC 14201
GGGAACGGCCGCCCCTCACACGGGAGCGACCGGCGCCTTGTCGGGAACGGCCGCCCCTCACACGGGAGCGACCGGCGCCTTGTCGGGAACGGCCGAGACGACCGCCCCCCACGCGAGAGACCGGCTCCCGTCGGGGACGATCGACCCCCGCTGAGGAGCACGATCCGCCCCGGCACGGGAGGGACCGGGCCCCACTGAGGAGCACGGACCGGGCCCACGCGGAGGGACCGGCACCCACGGAAGGAGCGGCCGACTCCCCGTCGGGAACGGCCGGGACGGCCCGCCCCTACGCGGGAGGGACCGGCCCTTCTCATGGAAGGGCCGGCTCCCCGCAGGGGACGGGTCGCCTCGGAAGGCGGACCGCCGGTCTCCGGTCGGAGGGGGCCGGCGCCCCGAGGGGCGTCCGGCCGACCCGGCGCGGGGCGTCCGGCGGTGGTCGGTGCGGCGGGGGCGGGCCTGCGGTGCGGGCGACGCGGGTCGGGGAGTTCACAGCCTTGTGGGCGCGGACACACCGAGCAGGGACAGCCCCGTTGCGAGGACCCCGGCCACGGCGGCGCACAGGTCGAGCCGCGTCATGGAATCCTCCCCGACGACGGCGCCGCCCGTGGCCGGAGCACCGGCCGCCCCCGTGGCGCCACCGCGGGATTCTCGCCACTCATGGTAGGCAATCGCGAGACCTTCGAGGTAGCGGACCAGCATATGGGGTTCGTCCCGCCGCCCCGAGGCCCGCACCACGACGGGACCGTCGAACACCCACCCGGCCAACCGCTCCCCCGCCACCCCGAGCCCGGCCCCCTCCACCCCCAAGGTCCCGACACGACCCCCGGCGTCGACGTCGGCGTCGGTGCCGGTGCCGGCGGCGGCGCCGAGGCCGACGCCCTCACCACCACCGCCCGAGGAGCCGCCCTCCCCCACCAGAGCGCCGTCACCCCCCTCGTACGGCCCATCAGCCCTCCCAGGCCCGATCCCGCACCCGACGGCACCGCCGACCGCCTCCGCCCCTTCGGACCCGCCCCCCCGGCCGACAGTCCCGTCAGCGGCCCCCGCGCCCCGCGCCACCACACCGGAACCGCCGTTCACGCCAACGATGCCTTCGCCGCTCCGGGCGGCCGCTCCACCGCCGGCCCGCTCCTCGTCACGAGCCCACCTGAGGCTGCTGACCGCGTGGGCGTGGGCGTAGCGCACGGCGAAGGCGGGGTTGTCGTCGGTGTACCGGCCCCAGTTCCCCGGGGCGTCGGCCGTCGGCAGGGCGGGCAGCCCGGCGCCGGTCGCCTCACCAGGCCGGAGCCGGTCCGACGCCGAGCGGCAGAAGGCGTAGCGCGCGTTCGCCTCGCCCACGGCGGCGAGCAGCCGTGCGGCCTCCCCCGCACCGGAAGCGCCGTCCGACCACGGGTCCCGCCACGACACCTCCCGCGCGAGCACGGGGTAGTCCGCGACATCGGGCACGGCGCCGGACCCACCGCCCGCACCCTCCACCTCGCCGGGCCACCGGGCGTCGGCCGCATCGCGACCGTCCGAATCTGCGCACTCCCCCGCGTCGGCGCCGGGCTCCACCCCGCCGTCCATCACGGCGGCGACCGCGTCCGCGGCGGCGGCGATGCGGCGGCGGACCTCCGCCCGCACCCGGTCCCGGGCCGCCCCGACCCCGTCGTCCCAGGGGTCAGAGGCCGCCCCGGGAACGGCCGAGGAAACGGGGGGCAGGCCGGATAGCCCCCGGCCGGATCCGCCACCCGCCGGAACCTCAGGCGTCGTTCGGCACCCGTCCGCGGCCCTCCCGCCCCCGACGAGGTAGAGGGGGTCGCGGGCGGCCGATCGGACCAAGGCGATGAGCGCGCGCGGGGTCAACGTGACGTTGACGAAGCCGCGTCCGTGCGCGACCGCGTCCGCGATCTCGGGACGGGATCGCAGCACGGCGGCCATCTCGGCGGCGAGTTCCCCGGGATCGCGCCTTGCGGCCCCGGCCAGGCGCAGCGGCAGGGCACTCGCGACGTGCCCGGACGCGTCGGCCGGAGGGCGGCGCGGATCAGCGGGCGGCACGGCGACGCCCGGGCCGACGACCTCGGCCGCGGCGGCCCGCAGCAACCCGGCCACCGCCCAAGGCGTTGCGGCACCACCGGCGGCGCACCCGGACTCCGCGAGAGCGGCACCCGTGGGGGCGGATTCCCTCGGATCGGGACCCGCGACAGTGGCGTCCGTGGAGGTCCTGTCCGCCGGATGGGCGCCCGTGGGCACGGCCTCCGCGGGGGGCACGTCCGCGGGGGTGCCGTCCGCCGCCGCCGACGCCGAGGAATCGCCGACCCCACCGTCCCCGCCCGGAGGTACGACGGGGGCCACTACAGTCCCGCGAGGTCGCGGACGGTCACGATCAGCTCGTTCGGGTCGAACGGCTTGGTCAGGTAGGCGTCGACACCGATGTCGCGGCCCCGCCGCAGGTCGTCCTCCTGGGCGCGAGCGGTGATCAGCACCACCTTGGTGGCGCGGGTCTCCTCGTTCTCGCGCAGCCGCAGGGCCGTGACCCAGCCGTCCAGGCGCGGCATCATCACGTCGAGCGTGATCACATCGGGGCGGACGTCGCCCACGCGGTCAAGGCAGTCCTGGCCGTCCACCGCCGTGTGCACCTCGAAGCCCTCGAGCTGCAGGTTCACGGCGATGAGCTGCCTGATCACCTCGTTGTCGTCGACCACCAGGACCCGTGCCAGCGCATCTCCACCCACGGGCGCGAGACTAGCCGCCGCACCCCGGCCCCCGCTGGCGTATGGCCGAACCCCCCGGAAATTTGCGCGATCCACCCTCGCGGCCCTGCTAATGTTGTCCACGCAGCGCGCCCCCTTAGCTCAGGGGATAGAGCAACGGCCTCCGGAGCCGTGTGCGCAGGTTCGAATCCTGCAGGGGGCACCCTCGCGGCACTAGCCGAATCACAGCACTGACCAGCGGCGATACACCTTCGTCCGCTGGTCTTTCTGTGCCGCCCTTCGCCATCCTCCTCCACGTTCCCCGGACCTCTGTGGACCACTGGTGGACCGGGCATTCGGGACAAAAATGGGCGGTAGGTCGGAGACATCCGGCCTACCGCCCTTTAGGTCTCCCACGGCGGCCAGTTCCTCGGGCGCGATCGGGAGCTCATTCCCTGCGTGCGCGCGCGGGGAGTAGGCGGAAAAGCTCGCGGCCGACATCATCCGGGCGGGCTCATCCCCGCGTGCGCGGGGGGGCAGGAACCCGGACAGGTTCTCCGGGTCGAGCTCGACGGGCTCATCCCCGCGTGCGCGGGGGGCAGGTCGACACCCTTTCTCTCGCCGCGATCGCCCTGGGCTCATCCCCGCGTGCGCGGGGGGCAGTGTGGGCGCCGCCATTGCTTACGCAGAAAGTAGGGCTCATCCCCGCGTGCGCGGGGGGCAGTCTTGTTGACCTGGGGTGATGCTGCGCCGGGGGGCGGTTTTGAGCAACTTCATGGCGGCCGGGAGGCCGAACGAAGCCACCGCTGGACTGGCCGCTTCCGTGAAGGGACGACACCTGGATAGCGGCCTCGGCCGGCCTCAGCACGTCCTCAGGCGAGGCCGCGAGTCGCCCTGCTGTTCACCGGCCGCCGAAGCGGCGGCGGCGGGACGCCTTGCTCCAGCCCTTCGTGGGCTGGATGGCGTCCGCCGACTGCTGATGCGGGCGGAGGAGGAGGGTCAGGCCCTCGTGGTCCACCGGGCGCCACTTGTGGTCGAAGGTCTCGAAGGCGAACCCCTGCTCGTTGTCGGTGCTGTACGCGAGGAGGGCCCGGCCCGTGCCCGCATACTGCTTCACCTCCTGCCACAGCGCCTCACGGATGCGGGCCGACGGCCCACCGATGAACACGCCCGCGGAGATCTCCACCAGCCACCGCGTGAGGTATCCGCGCAGCCCGGCCGGACACGTGGACAGGACGATCACCGTCACCAGATCACCCCGTAGTTGACACCCGACTCGACGTCGACACCGCCGTCGGTCTGCAACCCCACCCGGTCCGGCGCGTCCTCGACCTCCGTGTCCGCCCCCTCTGGCAGCAGAAGCGACTTGATGTCGTCGACGCAGCGATCCAGCAGGCCGAGTCGGTTGATCCGGTCGCGGATCTCCCGGCGGGTCCTCGCCCCGACCTCATCGGAGCCCTCCGCCGCCATGTCGAAGGCGGCCGGGATTCCGATCTCCGTCTTGTACAGGTCCGCGATGTCGAGCACGAAGGACAGTTCGTGCCCGGAGTGGACGAACCCGAGCGCCGGGGAGCACCCGAGGGCGGCGACGACCGCGTGCGCGACGCCGTACAAGCACTGGGCGGCGGCGGTGACGCCCTGGTTGGGGGCGTCACCGGAGGCGAAGTCGCCGGGGGTGAACTGCCGGCCGCGCCACGGCACCCCTGTCCTGGCCGACTCCTTCCTGTAGAACTCCTTGACCCGCTGGCCCTCCATCCCGAGGAGCCGCCGACGGGTCGCCTCCGCCGGATCCTCGTCGGGGAAGCGCATCCGGTACATGGCACGGGCGACGTCGAGCCGGGCGCGCCGGTTCGCCCACGCGGTCGCCTGGGCCTCGGCGAGAGCCGCCGATCTCGACAGCGCCCTGCCGCCCGCGTAGTAGCGCACGCCGTGCTCTCCCACCCACACCACGCCCGCCCCGCATTCGCCGAGCACGCTGATCGCCTGGTGGGTGACGCGGGTGCCCGGCCCCAGCAGCAGGGTGCCGATCGTCGCCGCGGGGATGTAGCGGACCCCGTCGCCGTCCTCGGCGGTGATGGCGTTGTGTTCGCGGTGGATCGTGCACCGTTCCAGGTAGACGAACGACAGCCGGTCCCCCGCGCGCGTCAGTTCGCGGGGGGTCAGCGTCGGCCGGGTCCCGATCGTGCCGGCCATTCAGTCCGCCTTCGCCAACGTCATCAGTCCGCAGCCGTAGGCCTTGGCCCGGCCCAGGCCCGCGACCAATGCGCGGCGCAGGGCGTCGGGGTCGGTGACCTCCAGGCGGCCGTCGAACGTGACGGCCACCAGCGGCACCCGGTTCCGGCTGCCGTCCTGCTCGATCTTGCCGAACCGGCGGCTGCGCCGGTCGTGCACGATCAGTTCGTGGACGTCGTCGTCGGCCAGCCGCTGCTCCGGCGGCTTCTCCCGGATGCGGAAACCCGCCACCTCCTGGCGTTGGAACAGCCATCCCGCCTGGTGGGCCGGGGTGACGTGGGCGGTCACCTTGGTCGGTTCGCCGTCCTTGCGGCGGATGCTGTGCACGGGGTTGGCGGTGAGGCGGAACGCCCACACCTGCCCTGGGGCCAGCTTCGCCAGAAACGGCCGGTAGTCGCGGGTCTCCCAAGCCTGAGTGGTCGGCCAACCGGCCTGCTCGACCACATGGGTCAGGTCGGGCTGGGCGGGGCTGACGATCCAGCAGTAGGCCTCCGCCCGGTTGGGGCGGTCGATGCGCCACAGCACCCGGGAACCCTCCGGGGCACTGGGCGGTTCGTCGACGAAGGCGCCCTTGACCGCTGCGTGCATGGCCTGCGGGGAGGCGAGCAGTTTGCGGGCGCCCGCGCGTGCGGTGTTCAGGCGGACCCTGGTGAGGTACATCAGTCGCCTCCCAGTGCGGCGAAAGGATCGTGGTGGAGGGCGGGCGCGTCAGGGGCGGGCGTGTCGGCCTCGGCATACGGGTTCGACGTCGTCACGGTCGTGTGGGCCACCCCGCGGACCGCGTACCGGCGGTGCTCCGGGGCGAAGCTGAGGGGCACGTCGCGGAGTTCGTGTGCGGCCGTGTGCCCGGGACCGGTGTCGAGCCACACGCCGAGTTCGACCTCGGCCTCGCGTCGCCGCGATCTCTGGTACCAGTCGGCGGCGATCCACTCCTGCTCCGCGATGACGGTCCACAGGTCGGCGTCGCGGACGCCCAGGTCGATCCGGCGCGCCGGCGGGCAGGAGCGGCGCCCCAGGTAGGGCAGGAACACCGGATCGCGGAGCGCGCGGTCGAGCCGGGCGATGAGTCCGGCGTCGCCTTCGAGGGCGGCGAAGAACACGGCGTCGGCCAGGTAGAAGCGTTCGGAGACCGGCATCGCGTCGCCGGTGTCGGCGTGGTGGGCGGTCTGGAAGTCGCGGACGCGGACGCCGGGCTGGTCGACCCGGACGGCGTAGCGCAGCCGCCCGAGGTCGCTGACGTCGTCGGTGCGGCGACGCCCCAGCGCGGCGGCGAGCAGGCCGATGACCCCGCTCTTGGTCGGGGCGTTCTCGGTGGTGCGCCGGGCGAACCTGGACCGCGCCCCCCACGCCTGGAGGGGGCCGGCGAGTTGCAGGGCGAGGACGCTCATGCGGACGTCTCCAGGCGCCGGGCCACCGCCTCCCCGACGCCGTCCACCAGGTCGCCGAGCGTGACCTCGTCGCCGAGGCCGGCGAGATCCTCGGTGGCTTCACCGACCCGCAGCACCCAGGTGGCGACCGCCTCGGCGCCGTAGGCGCCCTCGACCTCGGGGATGTAACGGCTCAGCTTCCGGCACGCCTCGCGGACCTGGCCGCTCTTCTCGTCCTGGGTGACGGGCTCCTCGAAGGCGCCGACGAAGCTGACGGGGCGCGAGTCGCGCAGCTTGACGACGACCGCGTCGGGCAGGGTGTGGTTGGCGAAGGTGTTGGACTTGCCGGTGGGCATGGACTCCACGAACGCTCGGACGAACGCCTCGACCGCGCGGCGCACCGGAGCGGTCCCGGGCTGCTCGTCGCGCAGGCCGGCGCCCAGGTTCTCGGCGAGCCGGTTCACGTCGACCGCTGCGTAGCGGTACAGGGTGGCGGAGTTGAACTCGACGGTGCCGATCATTCCGGCTCCGGGCTCGTCGTCCTCGCGGCGGTCGTCGACGGCGGTGTAGTAGTCCGACTCCGTGTCGGCGGCGTGCACGCTGATGGCGTGGGCGACCTGGGCGGAGGCGTCGACGTTGATGTCGGACGCGTCGGCGACCATCCGGCCGAACAGGGCGATGTCGACGGAGTGGCGGGTGTTGGCGATGCGCTTGGCGCGGTCCTTATTCTGCTTGGCCTTGAGGAAGGCCGCGATGTCGTCGCGGCCCTCCACGGCGAGTTCGGCCAGACCGTCGCGCTGGCGGGCGCTGAGGAACATGAGGTAGGAGGACTGGGGCGCCGTGTCCTCGTCGTTCCCGTTGTCCTTGTCCTTCTTGGCGCGCTTGGGTGGCTCGATCTTGGTGCCGGTGGCGGCCGTGACGGTCGCAGCGGCCAGCGCCAGGGCCTCGGCCTGCTCGATGGAGTCGTCCTGCCGCCGGATGCTCTCGGCCACCAGCTCCGCGACGCGCTTGGTGCGAGTGCCGAGTTCACTCGGGTCGAGCACGTCCCGGAACGCCTCCCGAGTGGCGCGCTTCCACGCCTGGCTGGAGACGCGGGCGCGGTTGACCCCGCCGTAGACGGCCCGCTTGGGCGACCCGGTGTCATCGCGGTTGATGTTGCTCGGCGGGACGGTCTGGAGTACGTGCACGTCGAGGATGATTCGGCTCACGGGGCGTCCTTGTCGGTGTGGTCGGTGTCGTCGTCGGCGGAAGTTTGCTCGGCGGTCGGCTTGGGCGGCCGGTAGGCGTTGAAGCCGTGGTCCCAGGCGCGGCGCACCTGGCGCATGCCGCCGGGTCGCTGGGCCAAGAGCATGTGCTCAGCGAGAAGTGCGTAGTCGAGGGGGATGCGATCGCGGCGCATCAGGTCGATCAAGCCGCGCATGCGTTCGGCCATGATCGTGACCGTGGTGGCCTTCCCGACCTGGACGAAGCGCTGGCGGATGGGGCTGCTGATCTCCTGGGCCGGCATGAGGCGCCGTACGGCCCAGCCGAGGTTGTGCACGAGCGAGGGACGCTGGGTGTCCGGGGAGTGCCAGCGGTACATACGCAGGTCCGGGGTGCGCAGCGACTGCTGATGCCGGGCGTAGAGGGTAAGGGCGACGTGGGCGGCGCGTATGGGCCGGTCGTCGGCGATCCACACTTCGTCCAGACCGTAGTCCTCACCGAGGAATTCGGGGACGTCCTCGGGGAGGCGCCCCGCGCCCCGGCGGAGTTCGGCAAGGTTCTGCACGGCCAACGGCACGTCCCGCTCGTTGACGTACCCCTCTTGCAGCCACGTGAGGCGGTTGTGGACCGCGTTCCCAAGGGTGTCCAGCTCCGGGCGTTCGACCTTTTTGCGCTTTTCATCGACGGCCGGGGTCACTCGTGCTCCTTGGAGGTGGGGGTCGTCACTGTCAGGGGGAGGGCCTTGGCGAGGCCGCGGTGGAATCTGCGCTCGGCCCGGCCGGCGCTCAGCCAGAGGTCGCCCTGCGGGGTCTCTACGACGCGGCCCGTGTGCGCCGCTTCCCCCGCGTTGAGCACGAGGTCACGGGCGATCCGGACGAGGGTCGCCCGCACGCGGACCTGCCAATCGCGGCGCCGCTGCTCTGGGTCGGCCTGCGGGCCGAGGTCGCGCAGCCAGGCGCGGAAGAGTCCGTCGAGTTCGCCGAAGGCGCGGTCATACGCCTGATTCCGGGGGGTGTCCGCGGGGATGCCCGCCGCCTCGGCGAGCCCGGCCGCCAGGTCCCCGAGGGCGTGCACGGCCTTGTCCGCGTCGGAGACGGCGTCGATGGCCGCCTGGCGCAACCGAGTGGACTGCTCACCCAGGAGCGCGACGTACATGTCGACCCGGTCGTCGGTGACCTCGTCGATGACCGACTGCTGCGTGCCGTAGCGCGCACCGACGCTGCGGGCGCGAATGAAGTGGTCCTGCGGCAGAACATCCTCATTGACGAGCCGTGCCACCCAGTCCATGATCGGCGGCTTCAGGTGACGGGCGGCCTCGCCGCGCTGGATATCGCCCTGGTCCTGGAGCAGGGATTCCAAGCCCCGCCAGGCGCTGCGTGCAGGCTGGTGCTCGTGCGGCAGGTAGATCAGGGCCTTGCCCCGCTTCTTCTCCTGGGCGGGGCTGCGCCGCCAGCCGGTCATGGGTTCGCGCTGCTGCCGGTTCGCGGCGTCGAGCGGGTCGCCGTAGCAGAGCAGCACGCCGTAGACGCCTTCGTCGTCGGCGAACAGCCGAACCCGGCGGCTCTGCCAGGTGTAGAGGTCGCGCACCCCGTAGGGGCGGGACACCGCCTCGGTACCGGTGAGCATGCCGGGGCCGCCGGGCGGGAAACGCCATGCCGGGCGGTCGCCCTCGTCGGCGCGGACTGGCTCGAAGTCGGCGGCGACGAGGTTGAGCAGCAGGGTCTCGCGCAGGTCGTCGCCCTCGACGTAGACACCGCCGAGGTTGCCCGCCCAGCCGACGCCGCGGGGGTATCCCTTGCCCTGCTTGGCGTCGGGGTCGCCCACGGCGCCCGACTTGATGCCGGAGGGGTCGAACGCGTGGGCGTGCACCAGCCAGCGGGCGGCCTCGGCGAAGCCGAGCCGCCGGGCGCCGCGCGCCCGCATGCTGAAGAACGGCTCCCCGTTGGGGACGTCGGCGACGATGCGGTCCAGCGAAAAGTGCTCCTTCTTGGCGGTGTACAGGTCGGCGACCTGGAAGAAGGGCGTGCGAGGGTGGAGCAGGCCGAAGCGCTCGCGGTGGGTGTGGAGGTAGGCGTCGATCCGCTCGGTGGGCAGCGTCTTCTCCACCCACAGCTCGTGCCAGTCGTCGATGTCGGCCGGCCCGTCCAGGGCGTCGTGCAGGACGGCCAGGAGCAGGCGCAGGAGCGCGAACTCCTGGGTGGGCAGGTCGCCGACCAGGCGCGCGACACCGTCGGGACCGCTGTGCGCCTGGGCGAACACCTGGCGCAGCGACAGCTCGTCGTCGGTGCCGTCGCGGCGCCGCACCGGGATCCACGGCCGCTCGGTGAGGTCGAAGGCACCGGCGCCGTCGTCAGTCGTCATTCACAACCTCGAGACCGTAGTCGGGCGAGTACGTTACGTGGCAGCCTGCCAGTCGGGTGCGACAGTTCTCGTCGAGAACGAGGACCAGCTCGCCGGCCACCCAGTGGGCGTCCTTGGTCTGCCATGCCGGGAAGAAGTCCCGTTCCAGTTCGCCGATCACCCGGTCGATGAGATCGGGGCGGACCAAGGGGAAGGGCAGACGCAGGGCGCTGGCGGCCACCGTGCGCCCCGCCCGCGGGGACGGGGGTGCGTCGACGGGCAGTCCGACTCCGCCGCGGCCGTCCGCCAGCCAGGGCAGCGTGGTCAGCGTTCCATCGGAGCGCCGCTGCACCACCAGGACCTCCAGGCCGTCGGCGCTGTCGCGGACCTGGGCGCGACCGCGGTGCGTGTCGTCGGTGTCGCCCACCCCGGCGTCCACCCAGCCGATGAGGGAGCGGCCGGGCTTGGCGGGGGCGCCGAGCAGGAACGCCCGCGCGTCCTCGGCCTTCCTCGCCTGCTCCACCTCGTGCGTGGTCCGCGCCCGCTCCAGCGCCTCCCGCCAATCGGCGGGGCCGGCGGACTTCTCGCCGTAGGCGTGCTGGACGAGGCGGTCGATGTCATCGGGGAGGTGCAGCGTGGCCCCGGCGTCGTCGCCCGCGTCGGACGCCGCCAGGTGCGGCTCCAGGACTGCGGCGGCGCGCAGCAGCGGGTAGGGGCGGTACACGTACTCGGCCCCCCGGTCGGGTTTGGGCGGGGATTCCGCCCAGTCGGCGCCGGTCACCAGGCAGCGGGCGGCGCGCAGCCGCTCCGGGCGCTCGCTCTGCCCCTCCCCGCGCAGGTGCCGGTGGAGCCGCCCCATGCGCTGGAGCATCAGGTCGATGGGGGCGAGGTCGGTCACCAGCAGGTCGAAGTCGATGTCGAGGGACTGCTCGACCACCTGGCTCGCGACAACGACGCGACCCGTGGTCGGCCGCCGCCCGCCGAGTTCGGCCACCTTGTCGGGTGGCCCGAAGCCGGCGAGCAGTTCCCTGTCCTTCGCGGCCCGGTCGAGGTCGACGAACCGGGCGTGGGCGACGGTGACCTCGATGCCGGAGCCTCGGAACCGCTCCTCCAGTTCCCTGGCCGTCGCGTGGACGCGCCGGACGGTGTTGCGCACCACCAGGACGCACCCGCCGTCGGCCAGTTCGCCGATCAGCCGTTCGGCGAGGGTGCCGGCGTCGTCGTCCAGGCGCTCGACGCGCACGTCGGTCCGGCGCCCGGAGGGAGCCGGCGCCGACACCCGGGGTGGCTCCCCGGGGACCACGCCGGTGAGCAGCGGGTACCCCTGGGCCTGCGCGACCGGGGCGAACCCGGGGGCGTCCCGCCGCGCCTGGGCGTAGGCCGCGGCGAGTTCGCGGCGGCGCACTGCCGGCAGGGTCGCCGACAGCACCACCACGGGGACCCGGTAGGCGCCCAGCCACGACAGCACCCGGTCGAGGTAGGCGTTCATATAGGTGTCGTAGGCGTGGGCCTCGTCGATGACGACGACCTTCCCCGCCAGGGCGAGGTGGCGCAGTGCCAGGTGGCGGCTCTTCAGCCCGGCGAAGAGGAGCTGGTCGATCGTGCCCACCGCGAAGGAGGCGAGCATGCCCTTCTTGCGGCCGCTGAGCCAGGTGTGGGCGACCAGTTCACCGGTCGCCGCCTCCCGCCCCCCGTCGCGGTCGATGTCGGCCGAGGCCCACCGGCCGTGGCGCATGAGGTCGGCGTAATCGTCCTGCAGTGCCGCCTTGGAGTGGGCGAGGAAAACCGACTGCGGGTCGGCCGCGCCCTGCGCGCGGGCGAGCGCGGTGATCCACTTCGTGAGGCGGGGGAACATGGCGTTGCTGGTGGCCATGGTGGGCAGCGCGACGTAGCATCCGCCGGCGCCTGACCGTGCGGCGAGGACCTCGGCGGCCGCGAGCGCGGCCTCGGTCTTCCCCTCCCCCATCGGCGCCTCGATGATGAGCATCCCCGGGCCGGCCATTCCGCGGGCGGCTTCGAGCGCCGCCTCCTGGACCGGCCTGACACGTGCGTCGGGCGGCAGGGAGAACCGCGAACGGAACAGGGTGTCGGCGTCGTCCCGCGGCTCGCGCGGGGTCCAGGGGCGGGGCAGGTCGAGCTGGTTCCAGGCGTCGCCGATGCGGTCCGCATCGCTCTCGGCGGCGTCGGGGAACAGCGGGAAGAGTTCGGGGTTGGAGGCGATCCAGTCGCTGGCGATGACGATCGCGCTCAGCAGCACCTGGGCGGTCGGGGCGAGGCGGAGATCCTTCCAGGCGGCGAGGCGGCCCTCCACCGCACAGGCGCGGGCGGCGCCGTCGAGGAACTCCTGCTGGACGCCGCGCCAGACGTCTTCGTGGCCCGGGGTGGCGAGCAGGGCGGGGTGGTCGGCGGCGAGCTTCACATCGGTGTCGCCCGGTGGGACACCGTGGTGGGCGCCCACGATCGCCGCCGGCTGGAGGGCGGACCGGCGGCTCCACCCGTGCCGCTCCTGGAGCCAGGAGGTGAGGAGAAGCTGCCCGGCCAGTCCGTGCGGCGCCAGTTTCCGGTCGGCCATCTGCCGGTGGAGCGGCATGTCGAGCCCGTGGGCGCGCATGGTGTCGGCCAGGCCGTCGACCTGGCAGGCGAAGGCGGGGGTCGCCTTGCCGATGTCGTGTACGGCGGCCAGCCAGAGCGCCAGCAGCCGTCCGTCTTGTTCCCCCTCGGGCAGCCCTTCACCGATCCGGCGCTTGACGCTGGGCGCCAGCCACTCGTCCCACAGCCGCCCGGTCACACCGGCGCTGTCGGCCATGTGCCGCCACAAGGGCAGCCAGCCCTCGGTATCGCGATCGTGCTTCGCCCACACCGACCGTGCCGCCCGGGAAAGCGGCCCCAGAGGGTCCCGCAGGCGGTTCTCGTCAACCATGGGGGTGATTCAAACGGAGGGCAGGGACACACGGGGTACGAATAGGAGAATGTCCGGATGCGGTCGCACCCCTCGAACCCGCCCCAACGGGAACGGGGGAGGTGTATAGCCCCACCCGGCACCCGAGAGCCGGCCCCACCCCGCGTACGCGGGGGAGGTCAGGACGCGCCACTCGCGGAAATGCTCGCGCGGAAGGACTCATCCCCGCGTGCGCGGGGAGCAGGCGGCGACGGTCCGCGCGGCCGACATGGCGTGGGGCTCATCCCCGCGTGCGCGGGGAGCAG
>NZ_BCRK01000174.1 GCF_001552555.1 Nocardiopsis trehalosi NBRC 14201
TACGGCGACCGCCGACACAGCACCCCGGCGGCCCGACCCCGCTGCCCGGGCACATGCGGCCGGGGGCCGCGGGTAGCGGGGGTCCCCATGGTGGACGAGCGATCGGACGCGCCGACCGCGGCGTCGGGTGCGACGCTGCGGCGCCGGCGCCGCATGCTGGCCGACGAGCGGGAGACCGCCCGGGTCTACCGCGAGCTGGCCGCCCGGCGCACCGGCGAGGAGCGCGAGGTCCTGCTCGGCCTCGCCGCGGCCGAGGAGCGGCACGCCGCGCACTGGGCGGACCTGCTGGGCGCGCGGGCCGGGCCGCCCCGGCGCGGCTCGCCGTCGATGCGGCTGATGGCGTTCCTCGCCCGCTGGTTCGGCTGGGTTTTCGTGCTCGCGCTCATGCAGCGGGCGGAGAACCGGTCGCCCTACGCGTCCGACGCCGACGTGCCGCCCGCCATGGCGGCCGACGAGCGCGTGCACGGCGAGGTGGTGCGCGCCCTTGCCGCGCGCGGGCGGGCCCGCATGTCCGGCACCCTGCGGGCCGCGGTCTTCGGCGCCAACGACGGGTTGGTGAGCAACGTCGCGCTGGTCCTCGGCGTGGTGGGCGGCGGCGCCGGCACCGGCACCCTGCTGCTGACGGGCGTCTCCGGCCTGCTGGCGGGGGCGCTGTCCATGGCGGCGGGCGAATACGTGTCGGTCAGCTCGCAGCGCGAACTGCTGGCCGCCGCCGCGCCGGACGATACAGCGGGGGAGTCCGTCGCCGCCCTGGACGTCGACGCCAACGAACTGGCCCTGGTCTACCGGGCCCGGGGGATGCCCGCCGACGAGGCGCGGCGCCGCGCCGACGCCGCACTGCGCCGGGGGCGCCCCGCTCCGGCGCCGGGGCCGGAGCGGGACGACGGGGCGGACGTCGTGGGCAGCGGGCTCGGCGCGGCCGGATCGAGCTTCCTGTCCTTCGCCGCGGGGGCCGCGGTGCCGATCCTGCCCTTCCTCGCGGGAGCCGAGGGGACCGCCGCCGTCGCCGCCGCGGGCGTGCTCACCGGGGCCGCGCTGATGCTGACGGGCGCCGTCGTGGGCGTGCTGTCCGGGGCGCCGCCCCTGCGCCGCGCCCTGCGCCAGCTCGCGATCGGCGCCGCCGCAGCGGGCACCACCTTCCTCCTGGGCACGGCCTTCGGCGCGGTCACCGGCTGACGCGCGCCCCGCCCGCTGCGCGGTGGGGCACCGTCGGGACACCGTTCCACGTGAAACAACGCGCGGCGCGGAGCGGCGGGATGGCGGCGGGGCGGCGGACCCGGCGCGGCCGGTCAGAGGCCGTGGCGGCGGGCGGTCAGGCGCAGGACGGCCGACCGGGGGAGCAGGCGCCGCAGGGGGAACACCAGCGGGGCGGCGCTGCCCACCGCGTACAGCGGGCGGGGGCGGGGCGCGTCGACCGCGCGCAGCACGGTCGCCGCCACCCGCTCGGCGGAGACGCCGCGGGCCTCGTTGGCGTCGAGCCGCCCCAGCATGGTGCGCAGCTCGGCGCCGTAGGGCGAGTCCGGGCGGACGTGGATGGTGCGCCGCCCGCTGATACCGGTGTTGATCGACCCCGGCTCCACCGTGGTGATCCCGACCCCGAACGGGGCGGCCTCGCGCCGGGCGGCGTCGGCGAACCCCTTCAGCGCCGCCTTCGACGCCACATAGGACGAGCGGTAGGCCAGCGGGAAGCTCGCCAGCATCGAGCCGACCATCACCACCCGCCCGTACCGCCGGGCGCGCATGCCCGGCAGCAGCAGCTGGGTCAGCCGCACCGCGCCGAAGACGTTGGTGCGGAACAGCCGCTCCACCGCCTCCATCGGCAGCTCCTCCAGCGGGCCGACCTGGCTCTCCCCGGCGTTGTTGACCAGCACGTCGACCTCCCCGGCGGCGGCCCCGCACGCCTCCACCGACGCGGGGTCGGCGAGGTCGAGCGGCAGGAACGCGACCCCGGGCGGCGGGTCGGCGACGGCGCCGGGGTTGCGCGAGGTCCCGTACACGCGCAGGCCGCGGGCGGCCAGCGCGGCGGCGACGGCCCGGCCGATCCCGGAGGAGGCCCCGGTGACGAGCGCGGTGCGCGTGCGCGAGGCGGTGTCGGACATGGCGGGGCCCTTCTGCCAGGGGACTGCGGACGTTCGCGCCTGCCGCATTCCTACCGCCCGCACCCGCCCCGGCGGAAGCCCCGGCCGTTCCCCCCTGCGCCTCGTGGTGGTGTCAGGCGGGACCGGAGTCGGCGCGCGCGGAGATCTGCTGCACGGCCCAGCCGTTGCCGTCCGGGTCGGTGAAGTGGACGAAGCCGACGTTGTCGAGGTCGTCGCCGTCGCGGACCGGGCGCGGGCCCTCCGCGCCGTACACCTGGATGCCGCCGACCTCCACACCCCGTTCGCGGAGCAGGGCGTGGGCGGCGCGCAGGTCGGCGACCACGAGCTGGAGGCCCTGGAGCGACCCCGGCGCCATGCCGGTGATCGCGGGCCCGAAGACGATGGAGCACCCCGACCCGGGCGGGGTGGCCTGCACGAACCGGGGCCCGCCGATGGTGGCGGTGTCGTGGTCGATGTGGAAGCCGATCCGGTCGGCGTAGAACTCCTTCGCCCGGTCCACGTCGGCCACCGGGACCGCGACGACCTCCAGCGTCCAGTTCACGGGCACGTCCTTTCGTCGGTGTCGGGCCGTCGCACGCGGACCGCGTGCCGCGGCTCCTCGGAGCCAAGCTAGCCGCCCCCTCCGGCGTTTCCGAGGGCATCCGGGGGCGCGCCGCGCGCCGGCGGCGGCCGCCGCCGCCGGCTTGATCTGGAGCGCGGTCCACGTCCTAGCGTCGCCACCATGAAGACGATGACGCGGCAGCGGCCGATCGGCAGCGGATACGGCGCGGACAGCACGGCCGAGGACGTGCTGACCGGGATCGACCTCACCGGGCGCACGGCCCTGGTCACCGGCGGGTACTCCGGGCTGGGCCTCGCCGCGACGCGGGCCCTGGCGGGGGCGGGGGCGCGCGTGGTCGTGCCCGCCCGCCGCCCCGGCCCGGCGGCGGAGGCCCTGCGCGGCGTCCCGAAGACCGAGGTCCGCCCCTTGGACCTGGCCGACCTCGGCGCCGTGCGCGCGTTCTGCGCCGACCTCGCGGCGACCGGCCGCCGGTTCGACCTGGTCGTCTGCGGTGCGGGCGTCATGGCCTGCCCGGAGACGCGTGTCGGCCCCGGGTGGGAGGGGCACTTCGCGGTCAACCACCTCGGCCACTTCGCCCTGGTCAACCTGCTCCGCCCGGCCCTGGCGGGCGGGGCGCGGGTGGTGTCGGTGGCCTCGGCCGGGCACTTCCTGTCCGGCATCCGCTGGGACGACCCGCACTTCCGCCGCGACTACGACCCCTGGCTCGCCTACGCCCAGTCCAAGACCGCCAACGCCCTGTTCGCCGTCCACCTGGACGCCCTCGGCGCGGCCGACGGGGTGCGGGCGTTCGCGGTGCACCCCGGCAGCATCCTCACCCCGCTCCAGCGGCACGTCCCCCGCGCGTCCTGGGAGGCCCTGGGGTGGATCACCCCGGACGGCCGTCCCGCCCCCGGGTTCAAGACGCCCGAGCAGGGCGCGGCGACGGCGGTGTGGGCGGCGACCGCGCCGCTCCTCGCCGACCGGGGCGGCCTGTACTGCCAGGACTGCGACGTCGCCGCCCCGGCCACCACCGACGACATGCTCGTCGGCGGCGTCAAGCCGTGGGCCGTCGACCCCGAAGCCGCCGCCCGCCTATGGTCCCTCTCCGCCGACCTGACCGGCACCGACGCCTTCTCCTGACCCCCGCCCCCGCCCGGCCGGGCCCGCCGCCGCCCCGTGCGCGGCGGACCCGGGACGCGTCGGCGCGCGCATGCCGGGCGGGCCGCGCCCGCCCCGGTGGTGGGGCGGGGCGGGCGGGCGGTCTAGAGTGCCGCCATGCGCGGAGGTAGAACACGTTTCAGGCGGTGGCCGACGGCGGCGGGCGCCGCCGTCCTGGTGCTCGTGCTCGCCTCGGGCGGGCTGGGCTGGTGGGCGGTGCAGCGGGCCTTCCCCGACGTCGACGGCGCCCTGGCCCTGCCCGCCCTCGACGGCGAGGCCACCGTGCACCGCGACGCCCACGGCATCCCGCACATCTACGCCGACACCCCCGCCGACCTGTTCCGCGCCCAAGGCTTCGTGCACGCCCAGGACAGGTTCTGGCAGATGCACTTCAACCGGATGACCACCGCCGGGCGGCTCAGCGAGCTGTTCGGCGAGGCCCAGGTCCCCACCGACGTCTACCTGCGCACCATGGGCTGGCGGCACGTCGCCGACCAGGAGTACGACCTGCTCACCGACGACACCCGCGCCCACCTCGACGCCTACGCCGAGGGCGTCAACGCCTACCTCGACTCCCGCGACCCCGGCGAGTTGGGCCTTGAGTTCAGCGTCCTCGGCGTCCTCAACGGCGGCACCGACATCGAGGAGTGGACCCCCGTCGACAGCCTCGCCTGGCTCAAGGCCATGGCCTGGGACCTGCGCGGCAACATGGAGCAGGAGGCCGAACGCGCCAACCTGCTCGCCTCCGGTCTCGAGCGCGACCAGGTCGAGGAGCTGTTCCCCGCCTACCCCGAGGCGGACCACCGCCCCATCGTCGACGGCGGCGGCGTCCGCGACGGCGCCTTCGACCCCGAGGCCGGCGGCGGGGACACCGAGGACGCCGCCGACACCGGCGACACCGCCCGGCCGCCCGCCGCGGCCGCCGGGGTGCTCGACGCGGTCGGCGCCGGGCTCGACGCCGTCCCGCCGATGCTCGGCCCCGACTCCCCCGAACTCGGCTCCAACTCCTGGGTGGTCTCCGGCGAGCACACCGCCTCCGGCCTCCCGCTGCTCGCCAACGACCCGCACCTCGGCGCGCAGATGCCGTCGGTCTGGTACGGGGCCGGGCTGCACTGCACCGAGATCACCGACGCCTGCCCGTTCGACCTCGTCGGCTACGGGTTCGCCGGGCTCCCCGGCACCGTCATCGGGCACAACGCCGACATCGCGTGGGGGTTCACGAACTTCGGCCCGGACGTGGCCGACCTCTACCTGGAGCGCGTCGAGGGGGACGCCGCCATCGTCGACGGCGAACCCGAACCGCTGGAGACCCGCGAGGAGACCGTCCGCGTCGCGGGCGGCGCCGACATCGACTTCACCGTCCGATCCACCCGGCACGGGCCCCTGCTCTCCGACGCCGAGGCAGCCCTCGACCTGCGGGAACTGGGCGACCGCCCGCACGTCGACCCCGACGGCACCCCCCGCGCGCAGGCCGCCGACCCCGGGGACACCGGGTACGGCGTGGCACTGAGCTGGACCGCCCTGCGCCCCGGGGTGACCGCCGACGCCATCTTCGCCATGAACACCGCGACCGACCTCGACACGTTCCGCGCCGCCGCCGCCTCCTTCGAGGTCCCCGCGCAGAACCTCGTCTACGCCGACACCGAGGGCACCATCGCCTACCAGGCGCCCGGCCGCATCCCGGTGCGCGGCGAGGGCGACGGCCGCTGGCCCGCCCCCGGGTGGGACTCCGCCTACGACTGGACCGGGTTCATCGACTACGACGAACTGCCCACCGTCCGTGATCCCGAGGACGGCTACATCGTCACCGCCAACCAGGCCGTCATCGACGCCGACTACGACCACCTGCTGACCGCCGACTGGGACTACGGGTACCGCGCCGAGCGCATCGCCGTCCTGCTCGACGCGGCCGTCGAGCGGGGCGGGCTGACCGCCGGCGACATGGCCGAGATCCAGCTGGACGCCGAGAACAGCGGCGCGCGCACCGTCGTCCCCTACCTGCTCGACGACGCCGTGGAGGTCGGGGGCACCGCCGCCGAGGCACGCGGCCTCCTCGCCGACTGGGACTTCCAGCAGGACGCCGACTCGGCCCCCGCCGCGTTTTACAACGCCACCTGGAACCACCTGCTCGACCTGCTCCTGGACGAGCTGCCCGACGACCACCCCATGGACGCCGGGGCGCGCGGCTGGCTCGTGGTGTCCGGCCTGCTCGCCGACCCCGACTCACCCTGGTGGGACGGCACCGAGGCGAGCGGCCGCGCGGACGTGCTGGCCGCCGCCATGGAGCGCGCCGCCGCCGACCTCACCGAGCGGCTGGGCGACGACCCCGCCGGGTGGCGCTGGGGCGACCTGCACGTCCTCACCGCCACCCACCCGTCGCTCGGCACCTCCGGGATCGCCCCGGTCGAGTGGCTGTTCAACGGGTCGCCGGTGGCCGCCGCCGGCGGGTCGAGCACCGTCAACGCCACCGGCTGGGACCGCACCGAGGGGTACGGGGTCACCACCGTGCCGTCGATGCGCTACACCGTCGACATGGCCGACCTCGACGCCGCCCGCTGGATCGACCTCACCGGCGCCTCCGGGCACGCGTTCCACCCGCACCGCGAGGACCAGACGGAGCTGTGGGCGCGCGGCGACACGGTGCCCATGCCGTTCACCCGCCCGGCCGTGGAGGAGCTGGCGCACGCCACCCTCACCCTGCGCCCGTGAGCGCGCGGCCCGCTCCGCGCGGGGCGGGCTCAGGGTGCGTCGTGGATCAGTGCCAGTCGCGGTGCAGGGGGAGGTGCCACTCGGCGACGTTCCACGGGCTGCGGGGGGAGGACGCCATGGCCTCGTAGGCCGCGGTGAAGTCCGCGTGGTGGTCGGCCGCGCCGCCGGCCCACAGCTGGCGGCCGTCGAGGTAGGCGGCGCCCATCTCGCGCCACGAGCCGTAGTGGCGCTGGATCTCGGCCGCGATCGGCAGCATGGCCCGCCAGCAGTCCTCGGCGGGGATCCAGTCGAGCATGTGGCCCCAGCGGTAGAGCATCATCGCCCGCCCGTAGTCCCAGACGAGGTACCGGGAGCGCACCGCGTCGGGGTGGGCGCCGTGCAGCATCCGCACCCGGCCGCCCTCCTCGCGCCAAAAGTCCCGGTCGGCGAGCAGTTGGCGGGTGAACGAGCGCACGTCGGCCGCCACGCCGTCGGGCACGCGCGGGTCGCCCAGGACCTGGGCGTCGAACGCGGCCGCCGCGCGCCCGCCCGCCGCGCCGTGGCGCAGCGTGACGATGCGGCGCACCGCGTCGCGCAGCGGCGGGGCGTCGAGGGTGGCGCCGCCCCGGACCAGCCCGTCCGCGTGGCCGAGCAGCCACAGGTACTCGTCGCGGGCGTGCGGCGGCAGCCCCGCCACCCCCGCGCTGAGGGCGAAGTCCTCGCGGTGCCCCGGGTCCAGCAGCCCGTCGACGCAGCGGGCCAGCCCGGCCGGGTCGTGGGTGCCCCAGGCGGACGCCAGCAGCTCGGCCGCCGACGCCCGCTGCCGCTTGGCGACGAACGCCATCGCGTCGGTGCCCAACCGGTCGGTGGGGAACCCGTTGACCTCGGCGAACACCGCCGACGTGCCGATGATCCACCACTGGACGGGCGTCAGGTCGCTGCCGTAGGCGCCCGCCCCACGCACGTCCGTGCGGGCGATCAGCTCCCACAGCCGGTCGCGGAACTCCCGCGCCCGCGGCTCCTCGCTCGCGCGGAACTCGCCCAGCTTCACGTCGACGCCGTGCCCCCGGAAGCGCAGGACGACCATGTCGATGCCCCGGTCCAGCACCAGCTCCTCGGGGCGGACGTGGTCGAACGGCACCCGGACGCGCTTGTACGCCACCGTCCGCTGGGCCACCCGGATCTCGAAGCCGGAGCGGCGCTGCGCCCACCCGAATCCGGCGAGGAGGACCGCCCCCAGCGCCAGGCAGACCAGCGCGGCCGGGCCCGTGGCGACGAAGTGGACGACGGCGGCCGCGATCCACAGCGCCAGGCCGCCGAGCAGCAGCAGCATGCTCGACGCCGACCACGCGGTGAGCAGGACCGGCACCTTCACGGTGCTCTCGTCGGCGTCGAAGTAGAAGTCGTTGCGGGCGAGGGTGCCCTCGACCGCCGCCTCCAACTGCTCGATCTGGTTGGCCATGCGGGTGGACTCACTTCCGTGGCGGCCGGGCGCCGGAGCGGCGCGCCGGGGTGCCGGTGGGGCCGGGTGCGGCCGCGCCCGGTGCGGGCGCCGAGGGGACCCTATCCGGTGGTGTCGGCCGGCTCCTCGCGGCCCGTACGCAGGGCCTCCTCGACGCGGCGCGCGGCGGCCGCGACGTCGGCCCCGAACAGCCGGCCCGGCCCGGGGTCGAGGCGGTGCAGCGGCCCCGACAGGCACACCGCCGCGACGGTGGCGCCGTGCAGCCGCACCGGGGCGCTCACCGACCCCACACCGGGGGCCCGCTCCGCGCGGCTCTCCAGCCAGGCGGCGCCGTCCGGGTCGCAGCCGCCCATCAGCACCCGCGCGGACGAGCCGTGCGGCAGCGGCAGCAGGGTGCCCGCCGGCAGCCCGGCGCGCAGCTCCTGGGCGGACTCCACGCTGAGCACGCAGAGCCGGTGGTCGGCGCGGCGCACCCACACCTGCACCGACTCGCCGGTGGCGGCCGCCAGCTCCTCCAGGACCGGGCGGGCGAGGTCGGCGATCGCCGCGGTGGCGAACCGGGTCCCGAGGTGGAACCGGCCGCCGGTGTCGCGGCGCAGCAGGTCGTGGGCGAGCAGCGCGGCGGTCAGCCGGTGCGTGGTCGACACGCTCAGGTGCAGCGCGCGGGCGAGTTCGCTGGTGCCCATGGGCCGGCTCTCGACGGAGTCGAGGATGGCCACCGCCCGGTCGAGGACGCCGACCCCGGTGGTGGACCTCTCCGTGTGGGCCATAGTGCGACGAAAGGTAGTGCCGCTACGGTGCGGAGTCAATCGCCCCGGCCGCCGCCGGGACGGGCCGGTCGGCCGGGCGGGCCGGGACGCGCGCCAGCGCCGAGTCGAGCGGGCGGCCGACCGCCGCGGCGAGGTCGTCGCGCAGCGCCGCCAGCCGCTCCGGGTCCACCCCGGTGTCGACGCCCTCCCGGTGGAACAGGTGCACCAGGTCGTCCGTCGCGACGTTGCCCGTCGCGCCCGGCGCGAACGGGCACCCGCCGAGGCCGCCCAGCGCGGCGTCGAACCGGCGCACCCCCAGCCCGTACGCGGTCCACGCGGACGCCGCCGCCATGCCGTAGGTGTCGTGCAGGTGCAGCCCGACCCGGTCGACCGGCACCACACCGCACACCGCCGCGACCGCGCGCGCGACGTCGCCGGGCGACGCCCGGCCGATGGTGTCGGCGAGGTGCAGCCGGCGGACGCCGAGCGCGGCGTAGTGCTCGGCGACCCGCACCACGCGCTCCACCGGCGTGGGGCCGTCGAACGGGCAGTGGAACGCCGTCGCCACGCACCCCTCGAACGGGATGCCCGCGTCGCGCAGGACGGCGGCAGCGGCGGCGATGCGGCCGCACACCTCGGCGGTGGGGGCGCCCCCGTTGGCCCGGCTGTGCCCGTCGCTCGCCGAGACCACCAGCCGCACCGCCGGGGCGCCCGCCGCGACGGCGCGGTGCGCGCCCCGCTCGTTGAGCACCAGGGTGTGCGGTGTCGCGGGCACCCCCGCCAGCCCGGCGACCACCTCGGCGGTGTCGGCCATGTTCGGCACCCGCTCCGGGTGGACGAACGCGCCCACCTCCAGGTGCCGCAGGCCCGCCGCCACCAGCCCCCGCGCCAGCCGCACCTTCTCGGCCGTGGGCACGGAGACCGGTTCGATCTGCAGCCCGTCGCGCAGGGCCACCTCGGTGATGACGACCGCGTCGCCCATGTCAGACCACCCCTTTGTCGCGGAGCGCCGCCCGGTCGGCGGCGGTGCGGCCGAGTTCGGCCAGGACCTCGTCGGTGTGCTCGCCGAGGTCGGGGCCGAGCCAGCGGGTGCCGCCCGGCTCCTCGGCCAGCTTGGGCACGGTGCCCGGGAACAGCACCTCGCGCGGCGCGTCGCCGCCGATGCGCACGGGGTGCCGCTCGTGCATGCCGCGCGCCGCGAAGTGCGGGTCCGCCACGATGTCGGCGACGGTCAGGATGGGTCCGCTGGGCACGTCGGCGCCGGCCAGCAGCTCCAGCGCCTCGGGGCTGGGGCGGGCCGACGTCCACTCCGTTATGGCGGCGTCGATCTCGGCGCCGCGCGCCACGCGGCCCGTGTTGACCGCGAGGGCGGGGTCGTCGGCCAGGTCGGCGCGGCCGATCAGCCGCATCAGCCGCCCGTAGATGGCGTCGCCGTTGCCGGCCACGATGACGTACCGGCCGTCGGCGCAGGGGTAGGTGTTGGACGGGACGACCCCGGGCATCGTGGTGCCGGTGGGTTCGCGGGGCACGCCGAACGCGTCGAAGTCGGGGACGGTCGACTCCATCAGCGAGTACACCGCCTCGTACAGGGCGACGTCGACCGTCTCCCCGCCCCGGCCCGACCGGCGGCGCAGCAGCCCCATCAGGGCGCCGATCACCGCGTACAGACCGGCGACGGAGTCCGCCAGGCTCACCCCGGTGCGCACCGGCGGCTGCCCGGGGTAACCGGTGAGGTGGCGCAGGCCGCCGAACGCCTCGGCGACCGCGCCGAAGCCCGGCCGCTCGCGGTAGGGGCCGGTCTGGCCGAACCCGGAGATCCGCACCAGGACCGCGTCGGGGTTGACCGCCCGGATCTCCTCCGGACCCAGCCCCCACTTCTCCAGGGTGCCGGGGCGGAAGTTCTCCAGGACGACGTCGGACCGGGCGGCGAGGTCGAGCGCGATCTCGCGGCCCTCGGAGGTGCGCAGGTCGAGGGTGACCGACCGCTTGTTCCGGGCGAGGCTGCGGAACAGCAGCGACACGTCGCCCGCGTGCAGCCGCCACGAGCGCAGCTCGTCGCCGGTGCGGGGGCGTTCGACCTTGATCACGTCGGCGCCGAACTCGCCGAGGAGCCGGCCCGCCGTGGGGGCCGCGATGAAGTTGCCGAGTTCGAGGACCCGGGTGCCGGCGAGCGGTCCGGGGCCGCTGGGGGTGGGCGGCATGGGCGGTGGTCTCCCGATCGTCGCGCGCCCGCCGGCCGGCCCCGCCCGGTGGGGCGGGCCGTCCGGCGCTGCGCGGGGGTGGTGGTCGCGCGGTCGTCCGTATCGGCCCCGTCGCCCGGGGACCGAAGCTCTTGCCGAATTATGGAATTGTGTTGCCACTATGCGGCAATGTGACGGACCCTAACACCGCCCCCGCCGCGCCGACAAGGGTCCGGCCGCAGGTCGGCCGCCCGGCGGCCCCGGGTGGTGCAGGTCACAGGTCGTGTGTACAATCCGGTCGTCCGTCCTCGTCGCCCGAGGACCCCGCGCCGCCGGCCCCACCCCGCGCCGGCCGCGCGGCACGCGGCGCCGCCGTCGCCGCCCCCGGCCGCCGGCGCGCGGCCGTCCTGCTCCTGCCCTCGCCACCCGTGCCGGCGCGCCCCCTGCGGGCGCCCGCCGGCAGGGCCGCCCCTTCGCGTGAGCCCTCACGCCGCCCGTGCCGCGCCCGCGCGCCGCAGCGGGCGGCGGCGCAGACGAAAGCAGGCCCCATGTCCGATATCGCCGTCCTCGGGAACACCGCCGTCGCCATCATCGGCGTGGTGCTGCTGATCCTGCGGGCCCGCATCAACCCCGCCATCGCGCTCGTCGTGGGCGCCCTCTACCTCGGTCTCACCACCGGCCTGGGCCCGGAGGAGACGCTGACCACCGTCGCCACCGGGTTCGGCGACCTCATGGCCGAGGTCGGCCTGCTCATCGCGTTCGGTGTGCTCCTCGGCTCGGTGATGTCCTCCCTCGGCGCCATCGAGAAGCTGGTCCGGCTGCTCGTGCGCTCCTTCGGACCGCGCGCGCTGCCCTACACCTTCGCCGTCACCATCGGCACCGTCATGCAGTCGATCTTCGCCGACGTGCTGCTGGTCATCACCGCCCCGCTCGCGCGCCGCCTCGCCCCCCGGGTGGGCGCCTTCGGCGCGGCCCGCATGGCGGCGGCCATGGCGCTGGGCATCGAGGTCGGCCTGACCTTCGTCCTGCCCGGTGTCGGCGCCATCGCCCTCGCGGGCGTGCTGGACGTGCCGTTCGGCCGGATGTTCCTGTTCGGCACGGTCACCGCCGCCGTCGCCATCACCCTGACCCTGCTGCTGTTCACCGCCCTGGTCCGCCGCGGCTTCTGGAAGCCCGAGCTGGAC
The DNA here is from genome assembly GCF_001552555.1 of Nocardiopsis trehalosi NBRC 14201. Lineage (GTDB taxonomy): Bacteria > Actinomycetota > Actinomycetes > Streptosporangiales > Streptosporangiaceae > Nocardiopsis_B > Nocardiopsis_B trehalosi. The sequence continues at coordinate 12,062 of NZ_BCRK01000174.1, forward strand.
GAGAACGACGACTTCACCGCGATCGACGCCGCCGCCGAGCGGGACGCCGCCGAGGAGCAGGCGCGGGTCCGGGAGGACGCGCTGCCCCCGCTGGGCCTGTCCCTGTCGCCGCTGCTGCTCGCGCTGGGCCTGATCGCCTTCGGCGCGGTCGCGGAGATGGCCGGGCTCGACGGCCCGGTCGTCGCGTTCTTCGGCGACCCGGTGGTGGCGCTGCTCATCGGGCTGATCGGCGCCTGCCTCATCGCCCGGTGGCGGCTGCCGCGCGCCGAGAGCGAGGCCGCGTTCAAACGCGGGTTCCACGAAAGCGGGCAGATCCTCATCCTGACCGGTGTCGGCGGGTCGCTGGCCGCCACGGTCCAGGCGATCGGGCTCGGCGACATCCTGGAGGGCTACTTCTCCAGCAGCACCGTCGCCCCGCTGCTGCTGGTCTGGGTGGTGGCCGCCTGCCTGCACATCGCGATCGGGTCGGTGACCATCTCGGCCATCACCGCGGCGGGGGTGCTCTCGCCGGTCATCCCCGCGCTCGGCATCGACCCCGTGTTCGTCGCCCTGGCCGCCGGGGCGGGGTCGCTGTTCATCGTGCACGCCACCAGCAACACGTTCTGGCTGCTCCAGACGCTCCTCGGGCAGACCACGCGCGGCACGCTCAAGTCGTGCACGTTCGCGGTGTCGTGCGCATCGGTGATCGCCATGGGGCCGATCCAGCTGATGGCGCTCGTCTTCTAGCCGGCCGCGCCACCGGCGCCGCGCCGGCGCGGCGCGGCGCGGTCAGCCGTCGGCGAAGCGCCGTATCGGCAGCACGCGCCCGGGCGGCCGGGGCCGGGCGGCGTCCAGGTCGCCCACCGGCCGCCCCGCGCCCGGCTCCGCGCCGCCCGGGGCGGCCGGGGCGCTGTTCGGCGGCGGGGCGTGCGCCTCGCCCGAGG
>NZ_BCRK01000175.1 GCF_001552555.1 Nocardiopsis trehalosi NBRC 14201
GGCCGGCCGCCGCACGGGCGCCCGGCGGCCGGTCACAGCAGCGTCAGGACGAGGATCACCAGGGCGGTCAGGGCGACGGAGACCAGGATCGACCCCAGGCACCCGAGGCGGTTGCTGAAGAAGACGAACATGACGGTCCCCTGCCCGCTCCGGCGCCCGTGAAGCGGGCGGACCCCGAAGCGGGCGGGGCGCGACCGGCGGGGGAGGGGCTAACCGCCGTTGGACTGGCGGATGCCCTCGCCGAGCGCGTCGAAGGTGTAGACGAACCCGCCGTCCGCCCCGCTCACCGTCATGTACGCGTCGGTCGTGCCGGGGGCGATGGCGACGTTCGTCGCCGAGTCCAGGCCCCCGGTGGCGTCGGCGGGGACGCCGACCGTCGCGAGGTGCTCGCCGGTCGGGGCGTACACGCGCACCTCCGGCCGGCCGTGGAAGCCCTGGTAGACGTTGCCGTCGGCGTCGACCGCGAGGGAGTCGACCTGGGTGGTCCCGCCGTCGAAGTGCAGGGCGGTGTGCGCCGCCGCCACCTCGGTCCCGCCCTCGCCGAGCGCCAGGTGGTCGACGCGGTTGGCGGCGTACTGGCTCACCCACAGGCCCGCGTAGTCCTCGGTGAAGGCGATGCCGTTCGGGGCGGGGAGCCCGTCGGCCAGGACCGTCGCCTCCTCCAGGTCGCGGTCGATGCGGACCACCCGGCCCCGGGCCTCCCACACCGGGGCGTCGTGCCCGGTGGTGTCGGTGACGTACAGGTCGCCCTCCTCGTCGAACGCGAGGTCGTCCGGCTGCATCGGCGCGCCGTCGACGTCCTCGGCGAAGAACGCGGTCGGCTCCCCGCCCTCGGGGGTGATGGCGAGGGAGACGATCCCCCCTCCGGCGATGTCCGTCAGGTAGAGGTCGCCGTCGTAGGGGCTGAACTGCGCGGACGTGTAGGCGCCCGTCTCGTCGGTGAACACCGGTGCCACCTCGCGGGAGACGGTGTCCACCCGGAGCACCTTGGGCTCCCCGGCGGGGGCGGTGACGTCGACCACGAAGAGGCCGCCCTCGGCGTCGAGGACCGGGCCCTCCAGGAGGGTCATCCCCGTCTCCTCGTGGACGGAGGTCACCTGTACCAGGAGTTCGGCCGTGCGGTCGGGGCCCGGGTCGGGGGTCGTGGCGGCGGCGCCGGAGCACCCCGACACGGCGGCGGCCAGGGCGGTCGCCGTGAGCGTGCGGGCGGTCGCCCCGCGTCGCGGGCGGCGGCGGTGCTGTTCCATGCGGCTCCCTGGGGGTCGCGGGCGGCGGGCCCCGTGCGGGGGCGCGCGGGTCCGGGGGCTGTCATTGGGGATCACTCCGGGGGCGCAGGCCTCCGGGCGGCACGGCCTAGTGCCGCGTGCCCAGGACCTCGTGCATGCGGTCGTCCCGCCATTCCCGCAGGAGCCGGTGGAAGGCCACGGGGCCCGGGCTGTAGGAGGTGCCGCCGCCGCGGACGCCGGCTCCCTCGCGGTTGTAGTAGCCCGGGGTGCACTCCGCCTGGAACGCGGAGTTGTCGCGCGCGGTCGCGCGGACGGTCCGGCACCACGCGTCGACGGCCTCGGCCGAGGGCTCGATCACGGCGACCCCCTCCTTGCGGGCCCGCCCGATGACGGCGGCGATGTGCTCGGCCTGCTCCAGCAGGATGTGCGCGAAGTTCACCGAGTTGGCGTTCTGCAGCGGGCCGAGGTGGAAGAGGTTGGGGAACCCGTCGCCGTAGAAGCCGTGCAGCGTGCGCGGCCCGCGGCTCCAGGAGGCGAGCAGGTCCCGTCCGCCGCGGCCGCGGACCGGCAGCGTGCCCGACATCACCCCGGAGACGCCGACGTCGAACCCGGTGGCGAAGACGACGCAGTCGACGGGGTAGGCGGTGTCGCCGACGACGACCGCGTCCTCGGTCATGCGCGTGATGCCGCCGTGGTCCGCGGTGTCGACCAGGGTGACGTTGGGCCGGTTGAACGTCTGCAGGTAGTGGTCGCTGAAGCAGGGCCGCTTGCACATGTAGCGGTACCACGGCTTCAGCAGTTCGGCCGTCGCCGGGTCGCGGACGACCTCGTCCACGCGGGCGCGGATCTCGTTCATCTTCCGCGCGTCGGCGAGTTCCTCGATCAGCTCGCGCTCCTCGGCGGGCACCCGCGTGTCGACCCGGCCGGAGATCATCTTGCGCTGGAGCCGCGCCGTGGACGTCCAGCCGTCCCCGGTGAGGTCGGTGTCGACCGGCTCGCCGGAGACGACCGCGAGGAAGTTCTCCATGCGCTCGCGCTGCCAGCCCGGCTTGAGGGCGGCCGCCCACTCCGGGTCGGTGCGCCGGTTGTCGCGGACGTCGACCGACGACGGGGTCCGCTGGAACACGTACAGGTGGCGGGCGTCGCGCCCCACGTGCGGGATGACCTGCACACCGGTCGCCCCGGTGCCGACGACCGCCACGCGCTTGTCGGCGAGGCCCACGAGGCCGCCGTCCGGGCCGCCGCCGGTGTAGCCGTAGTCCCACCGGCTCGTGTGGAAGGTGTGGCCGCGGAACGTCTCGATGCCGGGGATGCCCGGGAGCTTGGGCTGGGTGAGCGTGCCGGAGGAGGTGATGACGTGGCGGGCGCGCATCCGGTCGCCGCGGTCGGTCTCGACCACCCACGCGACCGCTTCGTCGTCCCAGGTCAGGGCGGTGGCGCGGGTGTGGAAGAGCGCGTCGCGGTACAGGCCGAAGGTCTCGGCGATGGCCACGGCGTGCCGGCGGATCTCCTCGCCGGGCGCGTAGCGCCACTCGGGGACGTGGCCCACCTCCTCCAGCAGCGGCATGTAGGAGTAGGACTCGATGTCGCAGTGGATGCCGGGATAGCGGTTCCAGTACCAGGTGCCGCCGAAGTCGCCGGCCTCGTCCATCATCCGGATCGACTTCACGCCGGCCTGCCGCAGCCGCGCGCCGGTCACCAGGCCGCCGAACCCGCCGCCGATCACGAGCACCTCCACGGTGTCGGTGAGCGGGGCGCGCTCGGTGCGCGGGGTGTAGGGGTCCTTCGCGTAGTAGCCGAACTCGCCCGCTGCCGTGCGGTACTGGGCCGTGCCGTCGGGGCGGACGCGGCGGTCGCGCTCGTGGGCGTATTTGGCCCGCAGGGCGTCGAGGTCGATCTCCGGGGTCGCGTCGCCGGGGTCGGCGGCCGCGTCGGAAGCCGTGCTCATATGCCGTCCTCACGTCGTCGCCGGCGCATCGCGGTGCGGGCGGGGCGCCGCGGACCCCCGCGAGGGGGCGGCCGTCGCGCCCGCCGGAGCGGCGCGCGGCTCCGGGCGGCCGCCTCCCGATGCGACGGCGGGGTCGATGAACCGTGCCGGAAAAAGGTTAGCATCAGGCTAAGCATTCGGCGGGCGGGGTGCCGGGCGGCCGGCTCTAGGATGTCGGCATGCGGGAACGGGGGCAGGCCGCCGAGCAGGGCGGACACGACGACGAGCGCGAACGCATCGTGGACGCCATCCAGACCCTGAACGGGGCCATGGAGGAGGCCGTGATGACCGCGCTCCTGCACAGCCTGCTCTCGATGGACCTCACGATCCAGCAGCTGCGCGTGCTGATGGTGCTGGTCACCTCGGAGGAGGGCGCGACGGGGCGGGGGCTGGCGGACTCGTTCGGCGTCTCCATGGCGTCGATGTCGGGGGTCCTCGACCGGCTCGTGGCCCACGGCGTGGCCACGCGCACGGCCGACCCCGACGACCACCGCGTCCGCCGCATCCGCGTCACGCCCCTCGGCACCTCGGTCGTCCGCCGGCTGATGGTGGCCCGGCCGTTCCGCACCGACATCCTCATGCGCCTCCCGCTCGCGGACCTGCGCGCGCTCGAACAGGGGTTCCGCGCGGTGAGCCGGGAGATCGCCCGCGCGGGCGACGGGGACTGACCCCGGCCGGAGCGGGGGCGCCTGTTGGCGGGGGGCGGTGGCGGAAGCGGGCCGACGCGATGGCGCGCCCGGCGGGGTCAGTCCTCGATGGTGATGCCCATCGCGCCCGCCCACGCCGCCATCAGGCCGTGCGCGCCCACCGCGTCGACCACGGCGCCGCGCAGGCCCTCGACGCCGCCGATCCCGCCCAGTTCACAGCGGGTGAACCGGGTGCCGGGGGCGGACGCGCGGTCGAACCGGGCGCCGTCGAGGCGGCAGTCCTCGAACCGGACGCGGCGCAGTTCGGCGCCGTGGAAGTCGGCCTCGGTGAGGACGCAGCCCCGGAACACCACGTCGGTGAACCGGGAGAACCGGAAGCGGGACAGGTCGGCGCGGCAGCCGTCGAACAGCACGTCGCGCAGGCCCGTCCCCGACCACACGGCGCCGGTCAGGCGCGCGTCGCGCACGGCCACCTGGCGCAGAACGCCGTCCTCCACGGTGGTCGAGGCGAGGTCGGCACCCCGGAACTCGACGTCGGTCAGCCGCGCCCGCCGCAGCGCGGTGCCGGCCAGGCGGGTGCGGGTGAACCGGCAGCCGGCGAACTCGGTGTCCTCGGCGGCGCCCGCCGACAGGTCGACCGCCCCGAAGGACGTGGACAGGTACACGTCGTCGTCGGCCAGACCGCGCTCCGGCGGGTGCGCCTCGGCGAGGTCGTCGGGGATCGCGGGAGCCGCCGGCTCCGCGCTGTGAGCGGGCCGGGACGGCCGGGAGGTCGGCATGCGGCCACCCTAGGGCGCCCTCGGGGGTGCGCGAACCGCCCGGCGCCCGGGGCGCCGGTGCCGCCGGGGTGGCGGGGTCGGCGCCCGCCGTCCGCCGCGGGGGAGGAGCTCGGGGGCCGCCGCGCGGAGCGCTGCGGGGGGCCGGCGGGGGAGCCCATAGGGGCGAAACCGCCGCGCCGGCCACCCCGCCGCCGGGTGGCCGGCGCGGCCTCGGAACCCGATCCGGGACGGAGGCGGGGCGGGCTCGAACCGGCGGAGATGTCCGAAATCTACGTCATAAAGGTGCCGGTGCGGATCCTGTCCATCTCATCCCTCCCGACCACCCCAGACGGGCGCCCACGCACCAGCCACCCGCAGTGGTCCGCAGTGGACGGCGCGGATCGGCCCCGCGCGGACGGCTACCGCCTGGTGTTCCGGTCGAAGCGCGGCGCGGACGCGTGGTGCATCCCCGTAGCAGCGGTGCGGGCCGTCGAGCGGGTGAGCAGCGGGCCCAGGAGGGCGTGGCCGCGCAGGTGGACCACTAGGCGGGCCACCGGTGCGGCCGCCGCCATCACCGCCGCCGCGACCAGCGCGCCGACGGCCAGCCCCACCAGCACGTCGTGCGGGTAGTGGACGCCCAGGAACACCCGCGAGTACCCCTCCAGGGCCGCCAGCGGCACCGCCAGCGCCGCCAGGCCGCGCCACGCCAGCCAGACCGCGACGGCGGCGCCCCCGGCGATCGCGGCGTGGTTGCTCGGGAAGGACCAGTCGCCCACCGGCGGGCAGGCGGCGACCGCGACGGCGTCGGCCACCGCGCGGCACGGCCGGTCCTGCCGGATCAGCGCCTTCACCCCCTCGCTCACCAGATAGGCGGTGACGGTCGCGGGTGGGGCGAGCAGCGCCAGGGCCATCGCCTTGGCGCCGCCGCTGCGGGCGCGCCACCACGCGGCGAGGAACAGGGCGGCGAACCCCGCGAGCAGCAGATCGGTGCCGGCCTCGGCGGCGGCGCGCAGCCACGCCGGGGTTTCGGCGGCGAACGCGGTGGTGGCCCGGTACCACTCCACGCTGAACCCGGGTGCGTCGAACATCGTGCGGTCTCTCCTTCGTCGGTCCTCGATCGGGAGCCGACGCTAGGAACCGGGCAGGTCGGCGCACATCGCCACTCGGTCACCCGCCCACCGCCCCGTCCGGGGCGGCGCCCTCCCCCTTTCGGGGGAGCGGCCGCCGCCCGCACCCCCACCTCCGTGCGTTGGCCCGGCCGCCGCCGCTCAGTAGGGTCGAGGCCGTGGACAGCACGAACGCCCTCAGCAGGGCCGCGACCGCCCTCCGGGCACCCGGTCGGGCCGCCGTGGTCCGCGACATCGCCCTCGTCGCCGCGCTCGGCGCCGTCGCGGTCGCGAACACGGCGGCGACGACGGCCGTGGGCGGCGTATCCGTCCTGACCCCGCTGCTGGCCGCCACGGCGCTGCTCACGGGACGTGCCTCGCGCGCCGAACGCGCCGGCGCCGCCTGCCTGGCCGCCGTGACCCTCGGCGGCCTGGCCGCGACCGCGCTCACGCGAGGGGACGTGTGGGACGCGCTCGCCGACGCCGTCGTCCTCGTGCTGTTCGGCGTGCTGCCGTGGCTGACCGGCCGCTACCTGCGCCAGCGGGCCGACCTGCTGCGCGCCGGGTGGCGCTGGGCCGACCTGGTCGAGCGGGAGCGCGCCGCCTACGCCGCGCAGGAGCGGTTGCGCGAGCGCGCCCGCATCGCCGAGGACATGCACGACTCCCTGGGGCACGAACTCAGCCTCATCGCGATCCGCGCGGGTGCCCTGGAGGTCGCCCCGAACCTCGACGAGGCCGCGTTCCGCTCCGCCGCCGGGGAGCTGCGCGCCGGAGCGACCACCGCCATCGAGCGGCTCCAGGAGATCATCGGGGTTTTGCACGATCCGGACGCGGCCGATCCCCGTACGGCCGGGTCCGACCCGGGTGCTGCTGAGACCGCCCCGGGCGCCGTCGGGTCCGCCCTAGACGCCACCGAATCCGACCCGGACGCCACCGGCTCCGCTCCGCGCGCGGTCGGGTCTGCTCCGGGCGCCGCCGGGCCCGGGCGGGAACCGGGCGGGGGCGGCGCGATGTCCGGCGACGCGGTGTCCGGCGGTGCGGGGCTGGCCGGGCTGGTCGCGCACGCCCGCGCCGCCGGACTCGCCGTCGACCTGCGCACCGACACCGCCGACCGCCCCGCCGCGACCGCCGACCTCGTCCACCGCGTCGTCCGCGAGGGCCTGACGAACGCCGCCAAGCACGCGCCGGGCGCCGCCGTGCGGGTCGACGTCGCCGCGTCCCGGCCGCCAGGTGCGACCGAGGTCCGGGTCCGCAACTCCGCCCCGGACACGCCGCCCAGCGCGGCGCCGCCGGCGGGCGGGCGCGGGCTCGCCGCCCTGGGCCGGCGGGTGCGCCGCGCGGGCGGCCGGATCGACGCCGGCCCGGACGGCGACGGCGGGTTCCTCCTCACCGCCCACCTGCCGCACGACCGCTCCGCCGAGCCGCCGGACCCTGCTCCCGCGACAGAGGCGCAGCGCCGGCTCACCGCGTCGCGCCGGCGCGTCAACCGGGGGCTCGCCGCGACGGTCCTGGTCCCCGCTGTGCTGCTGGTGCCCCTGGTCGCCGGCTGGTACGGCTTCTACGCCTACGTGTCGGAGCGGGCGGTGCTGCCGCCGGACCGGTTCGACCGGCTCGAGGTCGGCCAGGACGCGGCCGAGGCCGAGGCGCTGCTGCCGCCCATGGAGATGCTCGACCCGCCCGCCGAGCGCGGCCCCGTGCCGCCCGAAGGCGCCGACTGCCGCCACTACCGGCCGCGCTCCGGCGCGCCCGGCAGCATCGAGGCCGCCTACCGGGTCTGCTTCGCCGACGGGCGCCTGGTGGCCAAGGAGACCGTGCCCACGGGCACCGAGGAGGCGCCGTGATCCGCGTCGTGCTGGCCGACGACGAGGTGCTCATCCGCGCCGGGGTGCGCGCCATCCTGTCGGCCGATCCCGGTATCGAGGTCGTGGGCGAGGCGGGTGACGGCGCGGCGCTGGTCGCCCTGGTGGCTGAGGTCCGGCCCGACGTCGCCCTCGTCGACATCCAGATGCCCGGCACCGACGGGCTCGCCGCCATCCCGGGCGTCCGCCGGGCGTCGCCGGGCACCGCTGTGGCGGTGCTCACCACGTTCGGCAAGGACGCCTACATCTCCCGCGCGCTGGGGGAGGGCGCCAACGGGTTCCTGCTCAAGGCGGGCGACCCCCGGGAGCTGATCGCGGGCGTGCGGGCGGTCGCCGAGGGCGGCGCCTACCTGTCGCCCGCCGTGGCGCAGCGGGTGATCGGGACGTTCCGGGCGAGCGTGGACGGGCCGGGGGAGCGCGCGGCGCGGCGGGTCCGCGCCCTCAGCGCCCGTGAGCGCGAGGTCCTGGCCCTGCTCGGCACCGGCCTGTCCAACGCCGAGATCGCGCGCCGCCTGCACGTCGTGGAGGACACGGTCAAGACCCACGTCAGCGCCGTCTTCGTCCGCCTGGGGGTGCGCAACCGGGTCCAGGCGGCCGTCATCGCCCACGAGGCCGGCCTCCGCCCGCCCCCATAGCCCCGCAGTGGACGGAGTCGCCCGGGCATGGCGGCCGCGCGCCGGAAAATCGGTTCCCCCGCTGTGCCGTCCGCCCCTAGGGTCGGGACACATGCGCGACGTGTCGGCACTGCCGAAGGCCCACCTGCATGTCCACCTGGAGAGCACCGTCCGGTGGGACACCCTGCGCGACATCGCCGCCGCCAACGGCGTCGCGCTGCCCACCGGGGGCGACGGCGGCGGCCTCGCCTTCACCGGGTTCCGGGGGTTCGCGGACCACAACTCGCTCGTCCGCTCCTGCCTGCGCCGACCCGAGGACTTCGCCCGCGTGGCCCGCGAATTCTGCGCCGACGAGGCCGCCCAGGGCACCCGCTATGCCGAGGTCACCTTCACCGCCGCCGCCCACGGCGAACGGCTCGGCCGCCCCCGCATGCCGCTGGAGGCCGTGCTCCACGGCCTCGCCGAAGGGCGGGCCGCGCACGGCATCGAGGTCCGGGTGCTCCTCGACCACTCCCGCCGCAGGTCGGTCGACCGGTTCCGCCGCACCCTCGACCTCGCCGTGGAGCACGCCGACGCGGGCGTGGTCGCCATCGGGGTCGCGGGCGAGGAGTCCTACCCGCTCGCCCCCTTCGCCGGCGTGGTCGCCGACGCCGCGGCCGCCGGGGTCCCGCTGGTCCACCACGCGGGCGAGGCGTGCGGCCCCGACAGCGTCCGCGAGGCGCTGACCCTGGGGCGCACGCGCCGCCTCGGGCACGGCATCCGGGTGCTCGACGACGCCCGGCTCGTGGCCGAGGTGCGCGACCGCGGTATCCCGCTGGAGGTCTGCCCGTCGTCCAACGTCGCCCTGGGGTTCGCCGGCGCGCTGGCCGACCACCCGTTGCCGCGGCTGCGCGACGCGGGCCTGGCCGTCACCCTCAACACCGACGTCCCCGCCATCATCGGCACCACGCTCACCGGCGAGTACGAGCGGGTCCGCGACGCATTCGGCTACACCGACGATGACCTCGCCGACCTCGCCCGCGCGGGGGTCGACGCCTCCTTCGCGCCGGCGGACACCCGCGCCCGGCTGCACCGCGGCATCGACGCGTGGCTGGCCGCCCCTGCGGCCTGAGTGGGGCCGCGCCGCAGCAGGACGCCGGGGGCGCTGCTGGGCGAGCGGTGTTCAGGCGGGTCGATGGCGGGCCCGGATGTGGAACCGCTCGCCCTGGGGGCCGAGGATGCTGAGGAACTCCACCGGGTGCGCGTCGGCGTTGCCGAACCAGTGCGGCAGGTGGGTGTCGAACTCGGCGACCTCGCCCGCCGCGAGGACGAGGTCCCGGTCGCCGAGCACCAGGCGCAGCCGCCCGTTGAGGACGTACAGCCAGTGGTACCCCTCGTGCGAGCGGGGGTCGGGTTCCAGGTCGTCCGGCCCGGCCGGGAGGACCTGCTTGAACGCCTGGAGCCCCCCGGGGTTGCGGGTCAGGGGGATGATGGTCATGCCGTTGCGGGTGAACGGCCGGGGGTAGACCCGCGGATCGCCGCTCGCGGGGGCGCCGACGAGTTCGTCGAGCGGCACCCGGTAGGCCCGCGCCAGCGGGAGCAGCAGCTCCAGCCCCGGCCGCCGGTGCCCGGACTCCAACCGGGAGAGCGTGCTGACCGGGATGCCGGTCGTCTCCGACAGGGCCGCCAGGGTGGCCCCGCTGCGTCGCCGCAGCGCGCGCAGCCGGGGACCGACCGCGGCCAGTACGGCGTCGAGGTCGTCCGCAGGGCCGAGGTCGTCGCTCATTCCGCCACTGTGCCCGCGTTTTGCGGTTTTCGCAAATAAGTTTGTCGATCCACCGCTGGTGGGGACACGCTGGCCCCGGAGGTGGTCACGATGACCCGAGACAGCGAACCCCACGGCGCGGTGGCGCCCGCGGCGGACCGGCGGACCCGAGGGGCGGACCCGCGCCCGGCCGGTCCGGGTGCGGCGCGGCGCCCGGGGCCGCCCGCCACCGGCATCGGCCCCGCGTACATCGCCCGCCCCGAGCGGGTCCGCAGCGACCCGTTCTCCCCGGAATCGGAGGCCCGCCTGTGCGAACGGGTCCTCGGCGGCCGGCGGCACGGCCTGTGAACACCCCGTCCGGCACCGACACCGAGACCGAGATCGACACCGGCAGCGAGGCGAGGACGATGGACGAACAGCACTGGGAGGACATGTACGGCGGCCGCGAGCAGGTGTTCAGCGGGAACCCCAACGGGGTGCTCGTCGCAGAGGTCACCGGCCTGCCGCCGGGGCAGGCGCTCGACGTCGGCTGCGGGGAGGGCGCCGACGCCCTCTGGCTGGCCCGGCACGGCTGGCTGGTCACCGCGGTCGACATCTCCCGCACCGCCCTGCGGCGCGCCGCCCGCACCGGCGCCGACCTCGCCGACCGGGTGGCGTGGGCTTACGCCGACCTGGAGGCCGCGCCGCCCCCGGCGGGCGCCTTCGACCTGGTGTCCGCCCACTACTTCCCGCTCCGCCGCCGACCGGGCCACACCGCGCTGCGGGGCCTCCTGGCCGCCGTCGCCCCAGGCGGCACCCTGCTCTTCGTCGGCCACGACCTCGCCGACCTGCCGCCGCGCGGCGACGGCGCCCCCGACCCGGCCGATTACTACCAGCCCGGCGAGGTCGCCGGGCTCCTCGGGGACGACTGGACCGTCCTGGCCGACGAGACCCGCCCACGCGCCGCCCCCGCCCCTCCGGGCACCCACCACACCCACGACACGGTCCTCCGCGCCCGCCGCATCCGCTGACCCGCCCGCCACCCGAACGGACGGACCCGACACGGTCGCCGTCCACGGAATGGCGCGGGCCGGTGCCGCTTCCCGAGCGGCCTGCCGCGCGTTCGGCGGCGGGGGAGGGTGACCGGCCCCGGGCCGCCGCGCCGCGTGGCGGTCCGTCCGCAGTCGGGTCGGCCGGGGCGCGGCATCGCGTCGGCGGCGCGGCACCCGAACGGCGGTGGGCGCGGTCGGATGGGTGGGCGAAGACGCGGTGGCAGGAAGCGGTGGGTGGCCGAGCCTGGACCGTTCTCCCAGGGCGGCGCGCTTCGCTCCCTGCTGTGCGGTCCGGGCCGTGGGCCGCCGCCGGAACCCCGGCGGTCGGCCCTGCCGGGGTGCCGGTGCGGGGGCGGCGGGCCGGTATCGCCCAGGGGCCACAGGAGGGAGTGGGTCAGGGGCGCGGCGAGCCTTGCGGGTTCGTCGAGGGCGCACGCCTCGGGGGCGTTGCCCGTGGGCTTCCGGGAGCGGGTGGTCAACGGGGCCGTGGGTTGTTGGAGGTGGTCGGCGGTCGGCACGTGATGGGGCGCGCGTACGGGGTGGGTGGACCTGGGTGGGCGGACCGGTGCCGCGTGGCGGGCGCGGGAGGAGTGCGGACGCGGGGGCGGACTCCCGGTGGGGTCCGCCGGGGGCAGCGTTCGGCGGCGGGACGGGCCCGGGAGCGGGTGTCCGGAGTAGAGCGGGCCGCGAGCGGCGCGCGAGCGGGGCTCCAGGCGGGTGGGTGAGGCTCGGCGGGTGCCGCGGGCACGGCGGCCGCTCCACCCCCGTCGAAGGGACGCACCATGAGACCTGCCGCGCATCGCGCCGGTGGCCCGCTCGCCACCCCCCTCGGAGCGGTGAACGCGACCGCCCGCCCCGACACCGTCCCCCGTCCCGACACCACTCCCCGCCGCGGCCCCGTTCGGCGGACGGGCCCCACCCCCTTCCCCGATCCCGCCCCTTTTCCCGGCGCCACGGCGCTGCCCGAATCCGCGGCCGCCCTCGACGCCGCGGCGCCTGCCGGCCCTCCACTGCTGCGCGGCGCCGCGCCCCTCGACCTCGCCCCCTACGCCCCCGCACCCCGACGTGCGCCCCGCTCCGGCCCGGCGCCCCGCTCCGAGCCGACGCCGCGCCGCGCACCGGCTCCGCCTCGGAACCCCGCCCCCCGGCCCGGCCCGGGCCAGGTGCGCATCCGCCTCCGGGCCGTCGGCGTCATCGCGCCCCCGGTGGCCCCGCGCCGCCGCCGCGGGCGCCGACCGTCCGGGGAACGCGTCGGCGCCCCCGCCGCACTCGGCGTCGCCGGCACCATCGACCGGCTGGGGGAGGGGGTGGCCGGACTGGCCGTCGGCGACGACGTCCTCGGCTGGACCCGCGCCTGGGGGACCGCCGACCCGCGCGCCGGGGCCGTCCCCACCCGCCTCGTGCTCGACGGCGCCCACGTCACGCCCCGCCCCGCCGGTCTGCCCTGGACGAGGGCGGCAGCGCTCGCGGAGGCCGCCCTCGTCGCCCACACAGCGCTGCGCGACCTGCGCCTCGGCCCCGCCGACACGCTCGTCGTCACCGGCGCGGCGGGCCCGGTCGGGGCGGCCGCCGTCCAACTCGCCGCGTCCTGGGGCGCCACCGTCATCGGGGCGGCCGAGCCCGCCGACCACGCGCGGCTCCGCGCGGCGGGCGCCCACCCGATCGTCCTGGGCCCGGGGCTCACCGAGGCGGCGTGCGCGGTCGTCGGGCGACGGGTCTCCGCCGTCCTCGACACGGTCGGCGGCGCGGCCCTGCGCGCCGCCGTGGGGGCGGCCGAGGACCGCCGCCGGGTCGGTACCACCGCCGACGCCGACGCGACGATGCGCCTCGGCGTGCGCGGCGTCCGCGCGCGCCGGTCGGCCGACCGGCTGCGCGAGGTGGCCGCCGCGGCGGCGCGCGGCGACCTGCGGGTGCCCGTCGCCGCCGTCTACC
>NZ_BCRK01000176.1 GCF_001552555.1 Nocardiopsis trehalosi NBRC 14201
AGAAAACGCGACCTAGATGTACTGATCATGGAGGTTGGTAACACGGGCCCCGACTAGGGCAACGAAGAGGGCTTCCGGTATCGGTGTGGATCACGACATCTGCACCGGCGACCAGGAAGCCCTCGATGCCCCACACTACCCACGCCAACGCCCGCCTGACCCCCGCCGGCCGACTGGCCCTGGCCCGCTGCGTCGTCGACGACGGCTGGCCCCTGCGCCGCGCCGCCGAACGCTTCCAGACCAGTGTGGCCACCGCCCAGCGCTGGGCGCGCCGCTACCGCACCCACGGCGCCGCGGGCATGGCCGACCGCTCCAGCCGCCCCCACCGCTCGCCCCGGCGCACCCCCGCCCGCCGCGAGCGCCGCGTCGTCAAACTCCGCGTCCTCAACCGGTGGGGGCCCGCCCGCATCGCCGGACACCTGCACATGGCGGCCTCCACCGTCCACCGGATCCTGGCCCGCCACCGCCTGCCCCGCCTGGCCCGCACCGACCGCGCCACCGGCCTTGCCGTGCGCCGCTACGAACGCGCCCGCCCCGGCGAACTCGTCCACGTCGACGTCAAGAAGCTCGGCCGCATCCCCGACGGCGGCGGCCACCGCGCCGTGGGCCGCTACGCCGGAGTGCGCAACAAGCAGGCCACCACCACCGCACGCCGCAACGGCTCACCGGTGATCGGCCACGGCTACCCGCACACCGCCATCGACGACCGCACCCGCCTGGCCTGCACCGAGATCCTCACCGACGAGAAGAAGGAGACCGCCACCGCGTTCTGGGCGCGGGCGGCCGCCTACTTCGCCTCGGCGGGCATCGCGGTGGAGCGGGTGCTGACCGACAACGGGTCCTGCTGCAAGTCCCGGATGTGGCGGGAGGCCCTGGCCCAGGCGGGCATCGCGCACAAGCGCACCCGGCCCTACCGGCCCCAGACCAACGGCAAGGTCGAGCGGTTCCACCGCACCCTGGCCGAGGAATGGGCCTATGCCCGCCCCTACCGTTCAGAGGCCGAACGCAGAGAAGCGTTCCCGGGCTGGCTCCATCACTACAATCACCACCGGTTCCACACCGCGATCGGCGGCCCACCCGCCACCCGCGTACCCAACCTCTCCGGTCAGTACACCTAGATCCGCTGAATCCGCACGGCCGACCGCGGGGCGGTCGGCGCGCTAAATCGCGCGGGGCGTCGGGGCGTCATGGCGGCGACCCTACCGGTGGCGGCGCGACCGGGCCACCCGGTGGCGCGGTGGGCGGGGCCGGTCGGCGGCGGCCGCGCGACCGCCCCACCCGAGCGGACGGTCACGGGGGGTCAGCGGTGCGGCCGGCCCGCGGTGGCGCCGGGGGTTGCGGTCGTGCCAGAGTCATGTCCCAAAACCGGTGGTGACCGAAGTGGCACAATGACCGACCGGGTCCGGACGGAACCGGCGCCCCTTCTGGAACGTCTGACTCGATATATCCGTGTAGCCACGCACATACGTAGAGTAAACAGCCTTACAAAGGGAACATAAAGAGCCAACCGAATTGCGCACCCGCAGGCAACGCTCCCTTCCCGATCGGAGAAAGAGGCCGCGTCACGGTGGCATCTCCTTCGCTCCTTCTCACCCCCACCTGGCAGGTCCGGGTCCTGGCGGCCGGCGACCACGTCGTCGGCGGAGGCGTGCTCGTCACCGGCGACCGCATCCTCACCTGCGTGCACGTCGTCAACGAGGCGCTGGGCCGCCCCGCCGAGAACGCGCCGCCCGCCCCCGGTGCGCGGGTGCGCGTCGACGTGCCCTCGGGGAGCGAGTACCGGCCGCACACCGCGCGGGTGGTGGCCCACACCTGGAACGCCGAACGCGACACCACGCTGCTGACGCTCGACGGCGCCCCGCTCGGGCGGACCCCGGCGCGGCTGGGCGCGCGCATGGCCGCCATCGGCGCCACCGGGCGGCCGCTCGCCGTGCGGGTGCAGGGCTACCCGGGCGACAGCCCGCACGGGCTGAGCGCCGAGGCGCGGGTCGTCGGCGCGGGCGGCGACCTGCCGATGCGGGCCCAGGTGCAGGTGGCGTCGTCGTACCCGCTGGGATTCGAGCCGGGGTTCAGCGGGTGCGGGGTCCTCGACACCGACGACGGGGCGGTGATCGGCATCATCGTGACGGGCCGCGACACCGGGGACCGGGGCGCCGGCGTCGCGCTGATGGAGCCGGTCGAGATGGTCGCGCCCCTGGCCGGCGGGCTCTCCGACCCGGAGCTGGAGGCACTGGAGCCGCTCCTGGGCGCGCTGCGGTTCGAGGCGGTGGCGGGCGCCTACCTCGCCGCCACCCTGGACCGGCTGCCCGAGCAGGTGCACTTCGCGTCGGCGTGGGACGCCTTCGAGCACCTGCGCGACATGGCGCCGCGCACCGACGGCCTGCCGCGCGAGGTGGTGTTCGTCGAGCACGTGGCGCGTGTCGGGGTGGTCGACGCCGCTGTGCTGCGGGCCTACTCCGCGTCGCGGCCGCCCGGCGAGGTGCCGGCCGGCGCGCTGGCGCTGCTGCGCGGCGGCGCCGAGGAGGCCGCCGCGCCGTGCGGCGGGGCGCTGGTGTTCGCGGCCGAGCCGATCCCCGACGACCCCGGCCGCCCCGAACGGTACGTGCTGTCGCACTGGATCGACGACGGGCACGAGGTCACCAACGGCGGGTCGTCGGTGGTGTCGGCCGCGACGCTGCCCGACGCGGTGGTCGCCTGGATCGAGGCGGCCGAGGCCCGGCCGGGCTTCTGGGAGGCGGACGACACCGGTGCGGCGCCGACGCGGCTGGAATTCTTCCTGCCGTTCTCCCTGCTGACCGAGCGGATCGCGGCGTGGCGGCTGCGCGCCCCCGCATCCGGTGAGGGAGAACGGGTAGGCGCCTCCTACGAGATCGTTCTGCACCACACCGAGCGGCTGGACGCGCGGGAGCGGCAATGGGGCCGTACGCGCAGCCGGATGAAGCGGCGCTGGGCCGGACTGGCGGCCGCGGGCGGGGGACTGCTGCACGGTGTGCCCCCCGGCCCGCCCGACGGGGCCCGCGTGCCGCTGCAGGACCGCTTGGCGGACACGGCGATCGTGGCGGTGGTGCTGGGCTCCGATCCCGCGCACGACGACGGCCGGCGGCAGTTGTACCGGGCGCTGGAGGCCGGGTTGCCCGCGATCATCTGGCTGCATGCGGCCGATTCGGAGGCGACACGGAGATTCCACGATTCGCTAGGATCGAAAATCACGCGGGAAGGAGGAATCATCTCCCGGGAGGATGTGGACGCCCTGCCCGCGTACCTGCACCAATGGCGCGTACGAAGCATAGATCCGGACTATGCGGACGAAGGTTACGATCCATACGACATCGCCATAATCCACGACGATATTCGACGTATCAAAAAACTCCTTCCCACCGGTATTCTCACCTCCCCCGAAAAGGCGCGATGACAGCGACGAGGAGGATCCCCTGATGGCGTCCTCACCGACGTCCGGCCCCGGCCCCGCCGGCACCGGCGGACCGTCCGCGCCCTCCTGGTGGATCTACCACGGCACCGGGCGGCCCGACATGTTCGCCGCCAGCCTCCAGGAGCGCCTCCCCCCGCCTCCCCCGTGGCGCCGCTTCGGCGGCGGCCCCGACCAGCCCGACCCGCCCGCCGACGAGAGCGAGACCACCCGGGTCCTGGGCGCCGCCGCCAACGCCCCCGAGCGGCCGCTGACCGAGCACGAGGTCGCGGTCGTCGAGGCCGTCAACACCGCCCTGCTGCTCCGCCGCCCCCTGCTGATCACCGGCGAACCCGGTGTCGGCAAGTCCAGCCTGGCCTACCGGGTGGCGCGCGAGCTGCGCCTGGGCCGGGTGCTGCGATGGTCGGTCACCAGCCGCTCCACGCTGCGCTCGGGCCTGTACGAGTACGACCCCCTGGCCCGCGTCCACGACATCTCCGCCGACGCCGCCGCAGCGGGCGACACCGGGGCGCCCGCCGACCGCCCCATCGGCGACTACCTGCGCCTGGGCCCCCTGGGCACCGCGCTGCTCCCCCACCGCCTGCCGCGGGTGCTGGTCATCGACGAGTTCGACAAGGGCGACGCCGACCTCGCCAACGACCTCCTGGGGGTCCTGGAGAACGGCTGCTACACCGTCCCCGAACTCGCCCGGCTGGCCTCCGCGCAGCCCGAGATCACCGTCCCCACCGACGACCCCGGCGGCACCGCCACCATCCAGGCCGGCACGGTGCGCTGCCACGAGTTCCCCCTCGTCGCCATCACCAGCAACGGCGAGCGCCCCTTCCCGCCGGCATTCCTCCGCCGCTGCCTGCCGATCCGGCTGCGCCGCCCCGGCCACGAGCAGCTGGCCGACATCGTCTGCGCCCACTTCGGCGGCCGCGACCGCGCCGAGGACCGCGAGCTGATCGCCGAGTTCCTGCGCCGCTGCGACGAACTGGGCGGACTCTCGATCGACCAGCTACTGAACTCGGTCCATCTCGTTAGTTCCGATGTCCGCGCGCATGCCACATCCTTGGATCCGAACTCCTGGAACCGGATACTGGGACTGGTCTGGCAACGCCTCATGGAAGCGGGCCGTGGGTGACCGGTGACAAGGGCCGAGGACGGCCCACGGCCACGGGACCGGCATCGCCGCCGTCCCCGCCTCCGTCGTCCGATCCCTCCGCAGCCCCACCCACCTGGTGGGAGGTGGGCGACGCTCTCTGGCTGGCCGCCCTGCGCGGGGCCGGCCCCCGCACCGAGCCGCCGCCCGACCAGCCGCCCCCACCGCCCGACCCCGCGCCCGGTCCGGCCGACACCCCGCCCGACCCGCCCGGCGCCCCGGACGACCCGCCCGCGCCCGACCGTCCGCCGGAGCCGCCCGGGCCCGACACGCGGCCCGGCGTGCCGCCCGACCACCTCCCGCCCGCGGCCGCCGCGCCGCCGGCCGCCCTGGTGCCGCCCCTCCCGGTCCCCGGCCCCGCCGACTCCGCCGCCCTACCGGGCGCGCCCCGGCTGAGCGAGCGCCGCGCCCTGGTGCGCGCCTTCCAGCTGTTCCGCCGCACCCGCGACTCCGCCCGCGCCGTCCGCTTCGACGAGGACGCCACCGCCCACGGCTTCGCCCAGCGCGCCCTCGCCGACCCCCGGCCCGGCCGGGCCCGCCGCACCCCCGTGCTGCCCGAGTTCGCCCCGCTGCCCGAGCCCGCCGACGACCTCACCGTCCTCATCGACGACAGCGTGTCGATGATCGTCCAGCAGCCCCTCGTCGCCGACCTGCTGGAACTCCTCGCGCCGCTACGGGTGTTCCGCGCCGTCCGCGCGTTCACCTTCGACTCCGACAAGGCCCGCGCCGACGACCTCGCGCTGCGGGCCGACCGCGGGCCCGCCCCCGCCGCCGACCGCCTCGTCGGCGGCGGCCGCGACCTCCTCCTGGTGCTCAGCGACGGCGTGGGCGACGGCTGGCACAACGGGGCCATGGGCGCCTGGCTGGCGCGGTGGGGCGCCGACGCCGCCGTGGGCGTCGGCCACCTGCTCGACCGCACGCTGTGGCGCGGCACCGGCATGCGGCCGCGCAACGTGTCCCTGGAGGTCCCGCCCGCCGGCGGCGGCGGGCTGCCGGCCAACGCCCGCTACCGGGTGCGGCCCACCGTGTCCGAGGGCCCCGCGCCGGCGCTGCCCGCCGGCGGCGTGGCGGTGCCGCTGTTCCCCCTCGAACCCCACGACATCGAGCGCTGGGCGCTGTTCCTCACCGGGCGCCGCGGCGGCCGCGGCTACGCCACCACCGCGCTCGTCGCCGACCCCGACCCCGACCCCGCCGCCGAGGACGACGACGAGGACGGCGCCACCGCCCTGTTCGGCGCGGCCGCCGGCCCGGTCCCCCGCCCCCTCGACGCCCGGGCCCGGGTCGAACTGTTCCGCGTGGTGGCCTCCCCCGAGGCGTTCCGGTTGGCGGTGCGCCTGGCCGCGGTCCCGCTGAACCTGGCCACGATCCGGCTGGTGCAGGAGCGCTTCGCCCCGCACACCCGCCCCTCCGACCTCACCGAGGTCCTGTGCTCGGGGCTGGTGCGGCGCACGGCCGGCTCCCCCGCCGTCGACCGCGACGACCGGGTCACCCTGGAATTCCACCCGGGCGTGCGCGAACTGCTGCTGGCCGCCGGCGGGAGCCGCCGCGAGGTCAAGGAGCTGCTCGAAGCGGTCGCCGCCCGCTACCGCGAGTCCCTGCCGTGGTTCGCCGCCCTGGAGCGCCTGCTGCTCGGCCGGGCCGCCGGTGACCGCCTGCCGGGCGCCGCCCCGGCCGAGGCCCCGTTCGTGCGCGCCGTCGGCCCCGCGCTCGGCGCGCTCCCCGCACAGTTCCGGCGGGCGGCCGGCGGACCGCCCGCGTCCGCCGGCCCCGGCGACGGCCCGCCGCGGGCCGATCCGCCACCCGCACCGGCGCCCCGCGCCGCGGACCCGTCCACCGCCGACCGGATCGCCGCACCTGACCGTGAAAGCCCAGAGGATACGACCGTGGTTCCTGCAGATCCCCAGTTGACCGGCACGCCCCAGGCGACGTCGCCCGGAGGCACCGCCTCCCCGGCGCTGAACGGCGGCGGACCACCCGATCCGCTGCGGTACGACCCCTACGGCCCGGTGCCGCAGGGGCCGCGGACCCGGCCGATGGTGTGGGGGGCGGTCCCGCCGCGCAACGCCACCTTCGTGGGCCGCGAATCCCTGCTGACCCAGCTCGCCGAGCGGCTGCGCGAGGGCGACACCACGGTGCTGCCGCACGCGGCGCCGGAGCGGCGGCAGGCGGCCGCCGCCCCGGTGCGCCCGCCGGTGTTCCCGCAGACCCTCCAGGGCATGGGCGGGGTCGGCAAGACCCAGCTCGCCCTGGAGTTCGCCTGGCGGCACCGCGGCGACTACGACCTCGTGTGGTGGATCCCCTCCGACACCCCCTCGCAGATCCAGCAGTCCCTGATCGAGCTCGCGCCCAAGCTGGGGGTGGGGCCGGGCGGCGACCCCGCGGCCATGGTGCGCGCGGTGCTGGAGGCGCTGCGGGCCGGCACGCCCTACGCCAACTGGCTGCTGGTGTACGACAGCGCGGGCGAGCCCTCCGAGGTGCGGCCGCTGATCCCCGTGGGCGGGCCGGGCCAGGTGCTGGTCACCTCCCGGTACCCGCAGTGGCGGTCGGTCAGCGGCAACCTGGTGCAGGTCGACACCTTCGAACGGCACGAGAGCACCGAGCTGCTGCACCGGCGCGGCCCCGAGGGCCTGGCGGCCGCCGACGCCGACCGGATCGCCGAGAAGCTGGGCGACCTCCCGCTGGCCATCGAGCAGACCGCGGTGTGGCTGTACGAGACCCTCATGCCCGCGGCCGAGTGGCTGGAGCTGTTCGACGAGAAGACCGAGGAGCTGCTGTCCCACGTCGCGCCGAGCCCCGACTACCCGTGGTCGGTCGCCGCCACCATGAACATGACCCTGGAGCGGCTGCGCGAGTCCAACCCGGGCGCGCTCCGGCTGCTCCAGGTGTGCGCGTTCCTGGCGCCGCAGCCCATCCCGCGGCGGCTGTTCAACAACGCGCGCAACGTCGAGGCCCCGGCCGAACTGGCGGCCATCCTCGCCGATCCCGGCATCGAGCTGAGCCGGGCGCTGCGCGCGATCGACCGCTACGCGCTGGCCAAGATGGACCACCGCAACTCCACCTTCCAGCTGCACCGGCTGGTGCAGGAGGCGCTGAAGCTGCCGCTGAGCGAGGACGAGCGCTCGGAGCTGCGGCACTGCGCGCACCTGCTGCTGGCCAACCTCGACCCCGGCGACCCCCTGTCGGCCCACGACTGGCCCCGCTACGTGGAGCTGCTGCCGCACGTGTGGGAGACCGAGCAGTGGGACTGCCAGAGCGAGTGGGCGCGCCAGCTCGTCCTCAGCGAGGTCCGGTTCCTCGACCTGTGGGGGCGTTCGGCCGAGGCCGAACCGCTGGCCCGGCGCGCCCTGGACCTGTGGACCGAGAAGCTCGGCGCCGAGCACCCGCAGACCCTGCGCGCCTCGATGCGCTACGCCCTGGTGCTGTCGAGCCTGGGCCGGTTCCAGGAGTCCTACGACCGCAGCATCCGGCTGGTCGACACCCTCACCCGGCTGCGCGGCGTCGACGACGAGGAGACCCTGGAGGCGCGCATCGACATGGCGCTGGACCTCCGCAACCTCGGGCGGTTCTCCGACGCGGTCGAGGTCAGCCGCGAGGTGTTCGAACGCCAGCAGCGGCTGTTCGGCCGCGACGACCCGCTGACCCTGCAGACGGCGCACATCCACGCCATCGGCCTGCGGCTGACCGGCGACTTCACCGCCGCCATGGAGATCGACCGGCACAACCACGAGCGGCGCATCCAGATGCTCGGCCCCGAGCACGTGCGCACCCTGAGCAGCAAGTACGGGTACGCGCTGGGGCTGATGGAGTCCGGCCGGTACTGGGAGTCCATGCAGGCCCTCGACGAGGTGCACGCCGACAACACCCGGCTGTACCCGGCGCAGTCGTCGCTGCGGCTGATCACCATGCTGGCGCTGTCCACGGTCAAGCGGCGCACCGGCCGGCTGCGCGAGGCGGTGGCGCTGTCGGAGGAGGCGTACCGGCTGTTCGCCGAGCACGCCGGGCCCGACGCGCAGAACACCGTGCGCGCGGCGGCCAGCCACGCGGTGTCGCTGCGGGCGGCGGGTGAGCACGACGCCGCCCTGGCGCTGTCGACCGACGCCCGCGAGCGCTACCGGTCGATCTTCGGCGCCCGCCACCCGCTCTACGCCGACACCTCGCTCAACCACGCGGTGACCCTGCGGCTGCTCGGCCGGGTCGACGAGGCCCGCGCGGTCGACGAGGAGGCCATGGCGGTGCACGTCGAACGGTTGGGCGAGGACCACCCGGCGACCCTGGCCAACGCGGTGAACCTGGCCAGCGACCTGTTCGCGGCGGGCGACGCCCGGTCGGCGCTGGCGATGGACGAGCGCACGCACGAGCGGGCGGTGCGCGTGTTCGGCGACGACCACCCGCTCACCCTGGCCGCGCAGCGCAACACCGTGCTCGACCGCCGCGTGGTCGAGGGGGTGGAACTGGAGGCCGAACGCGCCGACGTGGTGCGCCGCTACCGGGCGATGTTCGGCGCCGACCACCCGGCGACCCGGTCGGCCGACCACGACGTCCGCGCCAACTGCGACCTCTTCATGAACGGCATGTGAGACCCGGGCGGGGGCGCGGCGCGGGCCGCGCCCTCAGCCGAGGTCGGCGTGCCGGACCGCGGCGAGGAACTCGCGCCAGGCGCCGACGGTGAACCGCAGCACCACACCGCGCGGATGCACGGAGTCGCGGACCATGACCCGCGCGGGGGCGGAGCGCGCCACCTCGACGCAGTCGGGCGGCGAATTGCTGTAACTGGACTTCCACCAGCCGGAGCTGTTCTGCGGTGGGGGGAGTAGCGCCGCGCCGGCGCTCCGGCGGCCGTGCTTTCCTCCGTTGGGCTCGTCTCCGGGTACGACCGAATCAATGCTCATGCGGAACTCTCGACCAGGACGAGTGACCGACCAGCGGCCCCGAGGAACGTAAACGGAACACAGATCTTCCTACGACGAATATCTCGACATGGCTTCAGTCGTTTTTTATATCCCCGGTGTGCACCAATTCATGTAGCCCGATAGCGGACAGTTCCCTTACGTCGCTCGCGGCGACCGCGCCGGCGGGCGGGACGCGCGCCGTTCGCCGGCTCCCGGTCGCGGCCGCGAAGGCCGCGGGCGACCGGCGTCTGCGCAGGGAGGACGGCCGGTCCGGCCCGGTTCGGCGGCCGGGCGGCGCCGGTCCCGGCGGCCCGGGAATTGGCGGTGTTACCCGGAAAAGCGCGCGGGCGCGGCGGCGGCAGCCCGCGAAATGGGCCGCCGGACGGCGGCGCGCGGCGGGCCCGGCACCGAATTGGGGCCCGGCGCCCCGGGTGCCGCCGGCCGGGTCATTGCGGGGCGCCCGCGGAAAGCGCGGAAAGGGGCGGCGGATCAGCGGCGGCGCCCCGGCGGAACGCGCCGGGCGGGACCCCCGTGTGCCGTTTGAAGTGCCGCGCAAGGTGGGACTGGTCGGCGAACCCGACCGTGGCCGCGACCTCTCCCGGCGCGATTCCGTCGAGCAGCAGCCGGCGGGCGCGCAGCACGCGCACCTGGTTGAGGTAGGCGTGCGGCGGCAGCCCGTAGGCGGCGCGGAACGCCCGCAGCAGCCCGAAGGGGGCGGCGCCCACGGCGGCGGCGAGCTCCTCCAGCCGGGGCGGGTCGACCAGGCGCTCGTGCAGGATGTCGCGCGCGGTGGCGGCGGCGCGGGAGGACGCGGAGGCGGGCGGCGCGCCGGGGTCGCGGGCGTGCCGCCGCAGCAGCCGGACCAGGGCGGCGCGGGTGAGGCTCGACGCGCTGAGGCGGTCGCCGCGCTCGGCGGCGCGGTGGGCGGCGCGCAGGGCCTCGGCGGTGTCGGGGTCGTCAAACGGTTCGACGCGGAAGCCGGGGGGTGTGGCGAGGCCGAGTTCGGCGGCGGCGCCGGTGACGGCGTCGACGCCGGGGTAGAGCACGCGGTAGCGCCAGCCGGCGGGCGTCGCGGCGTGGCCGGTGTGCACCTCGTGCGGTTCGACCACGGCGATCTGGCCGGGGCCGGCCCGGCGGGTGCCCCCGCGGTAGGCGTACTCCTCGATGCCGGACTCGATGACCGCGATGGTGTAGGTGTCGTGGATGTGGCGGTCGAAGGAGTGCCGCACGAACCGCGCCTTGAGCAGTTCCACATCGGGCAGTCCGGGGTGCCGCCAGTACCGCACCAGCTCACGGGGCCGAGGGGTCATGCCCCCAGCGTATGCGGGTGGCCGCGGGGGTCGGCTACGCTGCCGGGCATGCTGACGATCACCCTCGCCGACAACGCCCGGGACCGGGCCGCCGTCTTCGTGATCCGGGGGGCGGTGTTCGTCGCCGAGCAGCAGGTGCCGATCGAGGAGGAGTGGGACGACCACGACCTCGGCGCCGACCACCTGCTGGCCCGGCTCGACGGAGTTCCGGTGGGGACCGGCCGGCTGGTGGAGCGGGACGGCGAGGGCCTCCTGGGCCGGCTCGCGGTGCTGCCCCGGGCGCGCGGCACGGGGGCGGGCGCGGCGCTGGTGCGCGCGATCGAGGACCGGGCGCGCGAGCGGGGGCTCGCGGCGGTGGAACTCCACGCGCAGACCCACGCGCTCGGCTTCTACGAGAAGCTGGGGTACGCGGCGTACGGCGCGGAGTTCCTCGACGCGGGCATCCCCCACCTGCACATGCGCCGCCCCCTCCCCTGACCCCGCGCCGGCCCCGGTCGGCCCCACGCCCGAACACCCCACCCCGCACCACCGCCCGGGACCGAACGGGCACACCACCCGAGCGGGACCCGCACCCGACCCGACCGCCGGTGCGGGCGCCCGTACGGGCGCCGAACCCGGCAGACACACACGAGCAGAACACGTACATGTCGACCAGACCGCCGCTCCCACCCAGGGCCCGACCGACGCACCACTCGAGCAGAGCCCCGCGCCCCGACCACCACCGACCCGCGCCCCGGACCGGACGAACGCACCGACCGAGCGGATCGCCCCCGGACCGCACAGACGCGGCATCCGAGGAGAACCCGCACCCCGGCCGGAGCACACCGGCGCGGACGCAGATTCGATCGGACGCACGTGCCACGGTGGCATGGGTCACGAAATAGCCGGGCCCGGCGCGGCCGTTGCAGCGTGCGGAGGCGCCCGGGCGCGTCCGCCCTGCGTGGTGCGCGGGGGTGGGCGACACCACCGTGCTACTACCGAGTAATATTCTAGTCGGCAGCGGCGGCCCGAGACCCCGCTGCCCCGCAGAACCGCCACCGCCGCGACGGGACCGACCACCGCCGGCGCCGCAGCACCGCTGCGGCCGCCGCGACCGGCCGCCCGCGCGGCGGACGACGCCGAAGGAAGCCATGACGGTCGACGCCCAGCCGGTAGCCGAACTGCCCGACCCCCGCGACTTCGGGTTCACCGTGGTGGCGCAGGAGGACCTCCCCGCCGAACTGACGGCGCTGGTCGACGAGGTGCGCTCCCTGGTGGACGCCGTCGCGCACACCGAGGCCTCCCCCGCCGCTCTCGCCCGCGCCCGCGCCGCGGTCGCCGAGGCGGCGGCCGCGCTCGGCACCGAGCGCCGGGACATCGGCGCCATGATCCGCCAGACCGGGCCCGACGGCCGGGTGGAGTACGGGACCGTCACCAACGTGGTCTCCGGGCCGACCAACCCGGCGGCGCCGCCGCTGGTGCTGGAGCCCGTCGACGGCGAACTGCGCGGCACGGTGGTGTTGAGCGGCGTCTACCAGGGCCCGCCCGGGCTCGTGCACGGCGGCTGGATCGCGGCGCTGCTTGACCAGGCGCTGGGCGGCGCGTCGAGCGCGGCGGGCCTGCCCGGCCTCACCGCGAACCTGAAGGTCGACTACCGGCGGCCCACCCCGCTCGGGGTCCCCCTGGAGGTCACCGCCCGGGTGACCGGCACCGAGCGCCGCAAGGTCTTCGTGGCCGGCGAGATCCGGCACAACGGCGAGGTCACCGCCGAGGGCACCGCGATCATGGTCCAGCTCAGCCTCCCGTCCTGACCCCCGCCCCTCCCGTCGGACCGCCCGCCCCGTCGAGCCGCCCCTCATGTCGTCGGTCCTGACGCTAACGGGGTAGGGAACCGCTCCCATGCCCCGTTGACGTCGAGATCCTCGAGGACACGGCGATTCCGGGCATGCGGAGGCGCGCCCGGCAGCGGCAGCGGACGGGGCCATGGTGCTGGGGGGAACCCCTTGTTCCAGTCAACCCGCACACGGGGGCGCCGCGCCAGGGCGACCGCTCCGCCTGTGGATGACGGTCGGCTTCCGCCGTCGCCTGCCGTGGGCGTCGGCCCCGTGGGGCCGTCGGCGGGGG
>NZ_BCRK01000177.1 GCF_001552555.1 Nocardiopsis trehalosi NBRC 14201
GCGCCGCCGTCCCCACCCCTGTGGACGGCGGCGCGGGGAATGTTCCGCGGCGCTGCGGGCAGCCGGTCGCACCATGGGCGACATCCGAGTGGGCACCGCGTCGTGGACCGACCGCGCACTGACCGAGACCGGCTGGTACCCGCCCGAGGTCCGCACCCCCGCGCAGCGGCTCGCCTGCTACGCCGAGCGCTTCCCGCTGGTCGAGGTCGACTCCACCTACTACCACCCGCCCGCCGAACGCACCGCGCGGCTGTGGGCCGAGCGCACCCCGCCGGACTTCACGTTCAACATCAAGGCGTTCTCGCTGCTGACCCACCACCCGACACCGCCGTCGGCGCTGCCCAAGGACCTCCGCCCGGCCGCCGAGGCCGCGGCGCGCGGCCGCCGCAACCTCTACCTGCGCGACGCCGGCCCCGAGCTGGCCGACGAGATGTGGCAGCGGTTCACGTCGGCGCTGGCGCCCCTGCACGAGGCCGGCCGGCTGGGCGCCGTCCTCCTCCAGTTCCCGCCGTGGTTCACGATCGGCCGCGAGAGCAAGCGGTACCTGCTGGAGTGCCGCGACCGCTGCGCCCCCTACCGGGTGTGCGTCGAGTTCCGCAACGCGGGCTGGATGGCCGGCGAGAACCGGCACGAGACCTTCGCGTTCCTGGTCGACCACGACCTGCCGTACGTGTGCGTCGACATGCCGCAGGGCCACCCCAGCTCCATCCCGCCGCTGGCGGTGGCCACCTCCGACCTCGCCGTGGTCCGGTTCCACGGCCGCTCCGACCACTGGAACAGCCGCGACATCGAACTCCGCTTCGGCCACCGCTACAGCATCGACGAGCTGCGCGAGTGGGTGCCGCGCATCGAGCACCTGGCCGAGCAGGCCGACACCACGCACGTGCTGATGAACAACTGCCGGCGCGACGACGCCCAGGTCAACGCCCGCCAGCTCGCCGACCTGCTCGGCCTGCCCCCCGGCCCCGGCTGAGCCGGGCCCGGGCGCCCCCGGCCGGTGCCGGGGTCAGAGCCAGCGGGTGCGCTTGAACACCACGTACAGGACCACGCACACCGTCACCATGAGGCACAGCACGGCGGGGTACGCCCACGCCAGCTTCAGTTCCGGCATGTGATCGAAGTTCATGCCGTACACGCCGGCGATCAGGGTGGGCGCCATGATGATCGCGGCCCACGCCGCGATCTTGCGCGAGTCCTCGGCCTGCGTCACCCCCACTTGGGCGAGGTAGGCCGACATCACCTGCGGCAGCAGCTCGTTCATGGCCGCGACCTTCGCGCTGACCTGGATCGCGTGGTCCTGGACGTCGCGGAAGAACGGCGCCGACTCCGGGGTGAGCCGGACGATGTCGCCCGACGCCACCGTGCGCACCACGGGGATGAGCGGCTGCGCCGCGTTGTGCATCTCCAGCACCTCGCGCTTGAGCGCGTAGATCTCGGCGGGCGACGCGCCGCCCGAGAGGAACACCTGCTCCTCCAGGTCGGTGATCGCGTCCTGCACCTGGTCGGCGATCTCGATGTACTCGTCCACCACCGCGTCGAGCACCCCGTAGAGCACGACCGAGGCGCCGAACGCCCGCATCTCGGGGTCGGCCTCGAACTTGCGCCGCACCGGGGTGAGCGGGTCGACGTCGCCGTGCCGGACGGTGATCACGTAGTTGCGGCCGAGGAAGACGAGGATCTCGCCGCTGGTGACGTCGCGGCGCTCGGTGTCGTAGGCGAGGGCCTTGAGGACCACCAGGACGGCCTTGCCGTACCGCTCCAGCTTGGGCCGCTGGTGCGGGGTGAGCGCGTCCTCGACGGCGAGGGGGTGCAGGTCGAGTTCGCGCGTCGCCAACTCGAACTCCGCCTCGGTGGGCTCGTGCAGGTCGATCCAGCAGAACGCGTTGTCGTCCTGGAGCAGTGCGGCGTCGAGGGAGTCGCTGATGTCGCCCTCGACCGGTTCGCGTCGGTCCGCGCGGTAGATCGCGCACTCGGTCATCACAACGCATCATTATGCGGCGATCCGTTCTCCGCGATTTCGCCGTCCATGTCTTACTTACATAACGGTATGGACGCGTTCGTCCCCCCGGTCGCGGCGGCCCGCCACCGCCGCGCGCCCCGCGGTGCCGCCCGCGAGCGGCGCCCCGCACCGCCCCACCTGTGGTTCGTCACACACTGGTGATCCCACGGATGCGGAAAGCGGTCGGCGTACCGCATAGTAGGCGTGCCGTCCGAGACGCTCCCCCACCGGGGCACCGGCGTCCCCCTTCGGGCGGCGGCCGGTCCACATCCGGCCACCCCTGATCCGATGGCGGGTCCCCTCACGCCCGGCCGCCCCCCATACGGCCCGGCGCCCGCCCGTACGGAGAGAGGAATCCCCCCGTGTCCCACCCGCACAGCACCTCCCACCGCCCCCTTCCCCGCACCGCGTCGGCGGCCGCGGCCGTCGCCATGGCCGCCGCCCTGCTCGGCGCCGGCGCCGCGACCGCCGCCCCCGCCGGCGCCGCCGAGAACCCCTACGAGCGCGGCCCGGCCCCCACCGAGCGCAGCATCGAGGCCCTGCGCGGCCCCTTCAGCGTCGACGAGGACAGCGTCTCGCGCCTGGCGGTGTCCGGGTTCGGCGGCGGAACCATCTACTACCCGACCGACACCAGCGAGGGCACGTTCGGCGCCGTCGCGGTCGCCCCCGGCTACACCGCGTCCCAGTCGTCGATGTCCTGGCTCGGCCCGCGGCTCGCCTCGCAGGGCTTCGTGGTGTTCACCATCGACACCATCACCACCAGCGACCAGCCGGACAGCCGCGGCCGGCAGTTGGAGGCCGCGCTCGACTACCTGGTCGAGGACAGCGACGTCACCGACGTCATCGACGAGTCGCGGCTGGCCGTCATGGGGCACTCCATGGGCGGCGGCGGCACGCTGGCCGCCGCCGAGTCGCGCCCCGAACTCCAGGCCGCCATCCCGCTGACCCCCTGGCACCTCGACAAGTCGTGGGGCGACGTGGACGTGCCGACGCTGATCGTCGGCGCCGAGAACGACAGCATCGCCTCGGTGCGCTCGCACTCCGAGCCGTTCTACGAGAGCCTGCCCGACAACGGGAACAAGGCGTATCTGGAGCTGAACGGGGCGAGCCACTTCGCGCCGAACATGTCGAACACGACGATCGCCAAGTACAGCATCTCCTGGCTGAAGCGGTTCGTGGACGACGACACCCGCTACGAGCAGTTCCTCTGCCCGGCGCCGTCGCGCGATCTCGACATCGAGGAGTACCGCGACACCTGCCCGCACTCCTAGGACCGACCGCGCCTCTCCGGGGGCGGCCCGCCGTCGCGGGCCGCCCCCTCCGCGCGTCCGCCGCCGGGGTGGCGGGCGGGCCCGGAACCGCCCGCACCGCAGGCGATTCCGCCCACTCGGTGAGAAGCCGGACTCCGCGCCGAATCCGGGCCGTTCCGCCGCCCCGGGCCGCGCCGACGGGGTAGGGTTCGATCGGCGATAGCCGCAACCCCCCGCGATTCCTCGCTGAGAGAGGCATGCCCGTGTCCGAAACGGTTCGTTTGATCTGCCCGATGAGCCGTAAGCAGGGGGAGCTGTGGGGCGGGGCGGTCCTGGCCCTGGTGGGCGTCGCCGTCATCGCCCTCGGGCCCACCGCGTGGACCCACCTGGTGCCCGGTGTCGCGGCCGTCCTCGCGGGGGCGGCGCTGACCTGGCACGGGGCGCGCATCCCGGTGCCCGTTCTGGAGGTCGAGAACGGCGAGTTCCGCTACATCCGCGGCCGCTACATCGTCCGCATCCCCTTCTCCGAGGTCGGCTCGTACTTCGTGCTCGCGGGGCGCAACCGCTCCCTGGGACTGTGCGACGTGGCGGGCCGCCCGCGCATCTTCCCGTCGGTGGAGGGCCGCCGCGCCACCCGGCCCTACCTGCCGCTGACCCGCTCCACCTCGCGCGACCGGGTCGACGCGTTCATGAGCACGGCGGGCATCCCGCCGCGCGACCGCTCGCTGACCACGGGCACGCCCGGATCCCGGGCGGCCTGAGCGGCCGGGGGAACACCGCGGGGGTCCGGCGCTCGGCGCCGGACCCCCGTTGCGCGTCCCGGCGCGGGCGCCGGACGCGTGCGGACTACGCGAACTCGAGGCCCTCGGCGTCGGCGCCGAGGACGTCCTCCAGGAAGTCGGGGTTCTCGGCCAGCCACGCGCGGGCGCCGGCCTCCTCGTCGCCCTCGTGGTCGATGAAGACGGCGGTCTCCAGCTCCGCCAGCTGCTCGTCGCTGAGGGTGAAGTCCTCCAGCCACCCGTTCAGCTCGGGGAAGTCCTCGCCGAAGCCCTGCCGGCCGAGGCTGTGGATGCTCTCGGCCTCGCCCATCGCGCCCTCGGGGTCCTCCAGGTCCTTGAGGTCGTACTGGGCGTAGGCGATGTGCGGCCGCCACAGGGTGACGACGATCGGCTTCTCGTCGGCGATCGCGGTCTCCAGCTCCTGGAGCATCGCCGGGGTGGACGACTCGACGAGTTCGTACTCGTCCTCCAGGCCGTACGCGGGCATCGCCTCGTCCTTGGTCGTCTGCACCAGGCCCGAGCCGGACTCGATGCCGACGATGCGGCCGTCGAACGTGTCGGCCTGCCCCTTGAGGTCGGCGATGGTGTTCACGTCCTCCATGTAGGACGGGACGGTGAGCTGGAGGCTGGCGTTCTCGTTCCAGACGCCGATGTCCTCCAGGCGGTCGCCGTACTCCTCCCAGTAGGAGGCGTGCGTGGTGGGCAGCCACGCGTCGAGGTAGAGGTCGATGTCGCCGTTGGCGAGGGCCTCGAAGGTGGGGGCGACGTCGACGTTCTCCAGGGTGACGTCGTAGCCCTTCTCCTCCAGGATCGCCTGCCACATGTGGGTGACGGCGATGTCCTCCTCCCACGGGATCAGGCCGATGGTGATGGCCTGGCCCTGGCCTTCGCCCTCGCCCTCCTCCGGGCCGGTGGCGACGCCGCCACCGCCGCCGCAGGCGCCGGCGAGCAGGGTCAGCGAGGCCGCTGCGGCCCCGATTCCGAGGATCTTGGGGGCACGCTTGGGAGCTCTCACGTCGCGGTTCCTCCTTGGGGATGTGTGCGGTGGTGTCCGGCCGCGGGCGGCCGGGAAGCGGGGGGTGTCGGGCGGGTCAGGCGCGGGCGCGGGCCGCGCGGGCGGCCGGCGAGAAGCGGGTGACGGCGCCGGTGAGCCGGTCCAGGTAGATCGCGAGGATGACGACGGCGATGCCGCCCTCGAACCCGACGGGCACGTTGCCCTGCGCGATGCCGACGTAGACGTCGTTGCCGAGGCCGCCCGCGCCGACCATGCCCGCGATGACCACCATCGACAGGCTGAGCATGATCACCTGGTTGATGCCGGCCATGATCGTGGCCAGCGCCAACGGGAGCTGGATGCGGCCCAGGATCTGCAGGTCCGGGGCGCCGAACGCCTCGCCGGCCTCGACCAGTTCGGGGTCGACCTGGCGGATGCCCAGCTCGGTGAGGCGCACGCCGGGCGGCATCGCGAAGATGACGGTGGCGATGACACCGGGCACCGCGCCGATGCTGAAGAACGCGATCGCCGGGAGCAGGTAGACGAACGCGGGCAGGGTCTGCATGAAGTCGAGCAGCGGCTTGAGCACCGCGCTGACCCGGTCGTTGTAGGCGGCGAGCACGCCGATCGGCAGGGAGACGCCGACCGCGATGACGGTGGCGACGATGATCAGCGCGAGGCTGCTCATCGCGTTGTCCCACTTGTCCATGCTGATGATGAGCAGGAACCCGATCGCCGCGAACAGCGCGACGCGCCACCCGGCGACGGCCAGCGCCAGCACCACGAACAGCGGCGCGACCAGCAGGGCGAGCTGCACGCCCGCGATGAAGTGCAGCACGAGGACGAGCAGCAGCGCGGCCCACGCCCCGCCGGTGACCAGCCAGGTGCGGCGGTGGCGGACGAGCGCCAGGGAGACCGCGGTCAGCGCGGCCAGCAGCAGCAGGGCCAGCACCAGCGGCGGGTAGACGTACTCGGCGCCGAACAGGCCCATCGCCCACAGGAACAGCGGGGCGGGCAGCGAGCCGATGACGGCCGCGGCGGCGCCGGCGGCCAGTTCGGCGATGTAGAGGACGGCCCAGGCGGCGACCGCGATGTACACGGGGCGGCGCACGCCGCGGGCCAGGAGCGCCCCGGCGACGACGGCGGCGGCCAGCAGGGTGAACTGGGTCGCGGAGGTGGCGGCGAAGAGGCCCGTGAGGGCGTCCACGCAGGTCTCGATGACCATGCCGATGAAGGAGAACAGCGGGCGCAGGTTGGCGCGCAGCCACTCGATGGCGGCGTCGAAGGACTCGCCGACCGGGAGGCGGGGGACGTCGATGGTGAGCGCGGTCGCGGTCATGCCCGGCTCCCCTCGTCGTCGGAGGTGGCGGGCGCGGCGGCGGCCGCCCCGTCGGGTGGCGGTGCGTCGTCCGGAGCGGGGCCGGCGTCCGCGGCGGGCGCGGTGTCGGCGGCCGGCGCGGCGGCGGGCTCCGCGTCCGCGACGGGCTTGGCGTCACCGGTCGGCGCGGCGGGGGCGGCCGCCGGGGTGGCCGGGGCGAGCGCGGCGAGCAGGGTGACCCGGGGGATGACCCCGACCAGCCGCTCGTCGGCGTCCACGACCGCCAGCGGGTAGGGGCTCTCGGCGGCCTGCGCGAACAGGTCGGCGAGGGAGGTGTCGGGGTGGACGCGCTCGATGTCGGTGTCGACCAGCCCGTCCAGGGAGGTGGCGCCCTCGCGCACGGCCTGCCCGATGGCGCCCTCGCGCACGGCGCCCACCAGGCGGCGGTCGCGGCGCACCACGAAGGCCGACACGGTCTGGTTGTCGCGCATGGTGCGCAGCGCGGCGCGCGGGCCGTGGGACGGGTCGATCACCGGGATGGGCGACTCCATGACGGACGCGGCCGTGAGGACGCGGGTGCGGTCGACGTCCTCCACGAACTGGGCGACGTAGTCGTTGG
The DNA here is from genome assembly GCF_001552555.1 of Nocardiopsis trehalosi NBRC 14201. Taxonomy (GTDB): domain Bacteria; phylum Actinomycetota; class Actinomycetes; order Streptosporangiales; family Streptosporangiaceae; genus Nocardiopsis_B; species Nocardiopsis_B trehalosi. Next base: position 6,960 of record NZ_BCRK01000177.1, read on the forward strand.
CCGGGTCGTTGAGGATCTCCTCGGCGGTGCCGATCTGGGCCACGCGGCCGTCGCGCAGCACGCAGATGCGGTCGCCCAGGCGCATGGCCTCGTTGAGGTCGTGGGTGATGAAGATGATCGTCTTGCCCAGCGTGGCCTGGAGTTCCAGGAGCTGCGTCTGCATGTCCCGGCGGATCAGCGGGTCCAGCGCGCTGAACGCCTCGTCCATGAGGATGATGTCGGTGTCGGCGGCGAGCGCGCGGGCCAGGCCGACCCGCTGCTGCATGCCGCCGGAGAGCTGGCCGGGGACCTTCTCCTCCCAGCCCTCCAGCCCCACGAGGGCCAGCGCGCGGCGGGCGGCGTCGCGCCGCTCCTCGCGCGGCACGCCGCGCACCTCCAGGCCGTAGGCGGCGTTGTCCAGTACCGAACGGTGCGGGAACAGCGCGAAGTGCTGGAAGACCATGCTGATCCGGCGGCTGCGCAGCTCGCGCAGGCCCGACTTCGAGAGCCGGGTGATGTCGGTGCCGTCGACCTCGACGGTCCCGGCGGTGGGCGGGAGCAGGCCGTTGAGCATGCGGATGAGCGTCGACTTGCCCGAGCCGGAGAGGCCCATGACCACGAAGATCTCGCCGGGCCGGACCTCGAACGACACGTCGATGACGGCGGCGGTCACGTTGAGGTGGGCGATGCGGTCGCGGTGGCGGCCGTCGGCGAGCAGGTCGACGGCCTTCGCGGCGCGTTTCCCGAACACCTTGTAGAGCTTTTCTGCGCGGACTGCTGGCACGGTCTCCTCTTGCGTTCTGTCCATCCCGGCGCGCCGGGGCCGCCGGCGCCCGGCGGGGGCGCCGTCCGCCGGTGGGCGGAGCCTCGCGCGACCCAGCGGGGGCCGACCGGTCCGCGCTCCGCTGGGGCAGGCGATGGGGAGGGCCGGTCCGACCTGGGGTGATTTGTCCTTTTTGTGGCCATAGGGAGACTAGCGAGGAAAGCTGGACGCTTCATTGGAGGAGGTCACGGCGGAGTAACAGGTTTAAACATCGGCTAACGCGAAAGGAAACGTGCGGCCCGCATACCGCCCCCGCGAACGCAATGTTTTGTGATCCGAAACACATGTCACGGAATAGTGATGTGCGTCACCGTAATCCCCGCCCTGATCACCGCCATGATCACGCAGCGGCGGAGCCCGTGCGCGCACGGCCACCGCCCCGGTGGCCGCTTCCGGAATCCCGGTGGCCGGACCCGGCGCCCTTCGCCCCCGCGTTCGGCGGCTCGCCTACAGTCGGAGGGGTGACGCACTCACGGATGATCGGCTTCATCACCGTCGCGGCGATGCTCGTCGCGATGTGGGTCTTCGAGATCGTCGACACCGCCCTCGGCGGCGCGCTCGACGGGACGTTCGGCCTCCGCTCCTGGTCCACCGACAACCCGTGGAGCTTCCTCACCTCCGCGTTCATGCACGCCGACTTCAACCACCTGATCGGCAACTCGGTGCCGTTCCTGGTCCTCGGCTGCCTCGTCGCCCTCAGCGGGGCGGGCCGGCTCGTGGGGACCACCCTCATCGTCATGGTCGTCAGCGGGGTCGGGGTGTGGCTGTTCTCCGGGCCGACCACCCTGACCGTGGGCGCGAGCGGGCTGATCTTCGGCTACTTCGGCTACACCGTGCTGCGCGGCGTCGTCGAGCGCCGGACCGTCGACATCGTCATCATGATCTGCGTCGTGCTGTTCTACGGGACGATGATCTGGGGGGTCCTGCCGCAGCAGCCGGGGGTCTCCTGGCAAGGCCACCTGTTCGGCTTCCTGGGCGGGCTGCTCGCCGCCTACGTCCTGCCGGGCCGCCGCACCCCCCGCCCGGCGGCACCCAGCGGGCCGTACGGACCGCAGGGGTACCCGGGCTGATCGCGGTCGGCGGGGCCGCGCCCGCGCGGTCAGCGGTCGGGCGGACAGCGGTCGCTCGGACAGCGGTCGGCGGGCGGCACTCGGGTGGCCGCCGACCGCTCAGGGGGTGGGTCGGCCGCGCGCCGACGGGCTCGCGCGGCCCCGTGGGCCGCGGCCTCAGACCTTGCCGCGGGTGAAGTTCAGGTAGGACCGCGACGGCGTCGGGCCCCGCTGGTCCTGGTAGCGCGAGCCGTACCGGGTCGACCCGTACGGCGACTCCGCGGGCGAGGTCAGCCGGAACATGCAGAGCTGCCCGATCTTCATGCCGGGGTAGAGCTTCATCGGCAGCGTGGCGACGTTCGACAGCTCCAGGGTGACGTGCCCGGAGAACCCGGGGTCGATGAACCCGGCGGTCGAGTGCGTCAGCAGGCCGAGGCGGCCCAGCGAGCTCTTGCCCTCCAGCCGGCTGGCGATGTCGTCGGGCAGGGTCACGACCTCGTAGGTCGACGCCAGGACGAACTCGCCGGGGTGCAGGATGAAGGGCTCGTCGTCCTCCCCCTCGACCAGCCGCGTCAGGTCCGGCTGCTCCACGGCGGGATCGATGTGCGGGTACTTGTGGTTCTCGAAGACCCGGAAGTAGCGGTCCAGCCGGACGTCGATGCTCGACGGCTGGATGAGTCCCGGCTCGTACGGGTCGATCCTGACCCGCCCGGACTCGATTTCGGACCTGATGTCGCGATCGGAGAGCAGCACGCTCCAGAACCTACCTGGTACGGCCCCCCGCAGCGGCTCCGCGCCCCCAAGACACCCGTCGCCCGCCGCCGCGACCCGGTACCCGACCACGGCGCGGATCCGGTAAGCTGACCCCGTCGCAGCCCCGAGGGGCCGCCCGACGCGGATGTAGTTCAATGGTAGAACTTCAGCTTCCCAAGCTGATAACGCGGGTTCGATTCCCGTCATCCGCTCAGCACCACGAAGGCCCAGGTCAGGGGGATATTCCCTGACCTGGGCCTTCGTCGTTCTCAGAGCCAGAGCGCGGCTCCGTGCCACACACGTGCCACAGAGTGGACCTCAGCGACCGGCGTCCGCCGAGGGCGCTCCTTGCCCGTCGCCGCCGTCGTCCGTGTTGCGCGCCCGCTTCAACTCGTCGGCCGCCCGCTGCCCGAGGGCATCGGCGATGGCCCGAGCGCGTTCGTCGCGCGCGTGCATGTAGATGAGCGCGGCCCGCGTGCTGGAGTGGCCCATCCGATTCATGAGTTCGCGCAGGGAGGCGCCCGTCTCGGCCGCGTAGGTGTTGCCGGTGTGCCGCAGGTCGTGCACGTGGACCCCCTTGAGCCCGACCGCCGCGCACGCGTCCGCCCAGTACTTGGAGAAGTTCGACCGGCGGAGCTGGTTCCCCTTGGCGCCCACGAAGACGAAGCCGTCCGAGCCGGGGGCCGCGTAGTCGCGGATGTGGTGCCGCAGGTCCTCGATGATGAGTTCGGGCAGCACCACGGTTCGCGCACCGGCCTTGGACTTGGGCTTGCCGACACGGATGTCTCCGACGTCATCGGCGGTTTCGCGCACCGTGACCGTACGCGCGTCCAGGTCGAGGTACCGGCGTCGCAGGCCGGCCAGCTCGCCCCACCGCAGACTGCCGAACGTCGCCAGCAGCACGAGCGCGCGGTAGCGCGGCTTGATCGCGTCAGCGAGCTTGAACACTTCCGCGACCGACAGCACCGGACGTTCTTCGGTGTCCTCCTTGCCCGCTCCCGCGATCTGGCACGGGTTCTCGCGGATCAGCTTGTCGCGCACGGCGGTGTTGAGGATCGCCCGCAGCAGGCGATACGCCTTGGGTACCTGGCTGCGTGCCTTTTTCATCTTCAGCCGCTCGGACCGCCACTTGCGGACGTGCGCCTCGTTGATGTCCCGGAGCAGCATGTCCCCGAACGTGGGGTCGAGGTGGCGGCGAATCAGCACCTCGTACGTGGACTCGGTCTTGCGGGTCAGGTCACGCTGTTCCATCCACTCGACGGCGTAGTCGTGGAAGAGCAGCGCACCCGCGTCGGGGTCGAACCAGTCGCCACGGGCGATCTCGGCTTCCTTGAGGGTCAGCCAACGCTGAGCGGCCTTCTTGGCCGCGAAGGTCGCAGGCGCGCTCCGCAGCCGACCGTCCGGCCCTCGGTACCGCGCCTGGAACCGGCCGGACGCCAGTGTGCGGATGTTGCCGAAAGAACGGCTCTTCTCCCCCGGCATCAGGCTGCCCGCCGCATCCGCAGCGTGACGGGTTCCACGGTTCCCACGGCGATGAGGTCGTCCACCACGGATTCGGGGATGCGCACGTGGCGACCGATCTTCACGAAGGTGATGCGGCGCTCTTCGATCAGCCGGCGCGGGTAGCGCTCGCTGGTGTTGAGGCGTTCCGCTACCTCCGCCACGGTCAGCAGGCGACCAGCGGGGCGAGTGTTCTTCACAGGCATCAGGCGGCTTCCTCCGTTGCCGAAACATTGGTCTGTCTGGCGTGGTCGAGTTGGGTCCGGCGTTTCAGCGCCTCACCGACCGCCCGCAGGAGGCGGTGTTCGCGTGGTGGGACGTCGGGGTCGGCCGGGCGTGCCAGTTCCCAGGCATGGCCGTTGCCGGTGACCGCGAAGGGGGAGGCCGGCCGTTGGCCGCCGTCCTGGTCGTCGTCGTGCTCTTCGCCGGGGGTGACGCCGAGCTGTTCGAGGACCCAGGTGAGGCGGTCGGCTTTGTGGTCGGCCAGGGTCTTGCCGGACCACTTGCGCGAGACCAGGACGCGGCGTCCGGCGTAGCCGAGGTGTTCGCGGCGGTGCGCCTTGGACCGGCAGAACCCGGGGCGAAGGCCCGCTTTGGCCTCTGCCGGTTGGACGCCGTAGCGCAGCCAGTTCGCGCACCGGGGCGAGCAGGGCTCGTAGCGCAGCGCTTCCACCAGGCGGTCAACGTGGCGTTCCTGCGCCGGTGTCTCGGCCGCGTGGCATTCGGCGATGTCCTTGGTGAGGTACTTGGCCAGGTAGCGCACGCACCGGTCCGCGTCCTCACTTCCGGCCAGCACCCCCTTGGCATCGACCTGGGGACCGAACCGGCACACGTGGTGCGGTTGCGCGTCGGGGTCGTCGTCCAGGGCGTCCAGCGCCTCATCCCACGTGGGCAGGACTTCCCCGGTAGCCGGGTCGAAGTAGGCCCCGGCGACTTCGTCCCAGACGGGCAGGTTCCCCCCCTCGTAGACGACCTCATAGGCGGTGGGCCACCAGACCTGGTGGTAGGTCGCCGCCGCGATCTGGCGCAGCTCCGCCCGGGGGATGGTCCCGCGCGTGGCCATGTGCAGGTGGGGAGCCAATCGGCGCTGGGGCTCCACGGTGGCGAAGTACTGGACGTCGAAGCCGGCCACCCGCCGCAGGTTCTGCACGAACCGGTCCACGAGCTTGGAGAAGTGCAGGGCGTCCCGCGCCGCCCGCCGGTAGTCATACGTCGCCGGATCGACGGGGGTGCCGTCCGCCTTCACCCGCCCGTAGGAATCCAACGTCAACGTCACGAACAGCGAAGGCCGGAAGACCTTGCCGGTGGCCGGGTCCTCGAAGGCACGGCCGATGGTGCGCCGGGTCATCGGGCGCTTCGGGAGGTCGGGTGCGTCGGAGCGGCGCCGGGTCGAGCGGGACCGGCGCGGCCGCGAGGAGGCCGAGGAACCCCGGTCGACACTGCCGCGCAGCCCGGAAGCGGTGATCTCCTCATCGAGGTCCGCGATGACCGCGTCCAGCTCCGCCAGTTCCTCGGGGCCGGCAGTGCCAGTCGCGGCCAAGCGGTCGCGTTCGGCCGTGACGATGGCCCGCCGCTCCACCCATTCGCGCTGGATGTCAGTCGGTTCGTCGGGGTCGATGACGGGTTCGTCGGCCAGGTGCCAGCCTTCCTCGCACTGGGAGCGCCGCAGGGAGCGCTTGCGCTTGGCACACGCCGGGCACCGGGAC
>NZ_BCRK01000178.1 GCF_001552555.1 Nocardiopsis trehalosi NBRC 14201
GGGGGCCCGCCGACGGGCGGCGGGCCCCCGGAGGCGGGTCAGCCCTCCAGCATCTCGGTGACCAGGGCGGCGATGGGCGACCGCTCGGACCGGGTGAGGGTGATGTGCGAGAACAGCGGGTGGCCCTTGAGCTTCTCGACCACGGCGACGACGCCGTCGTAGCGCCCCACCCGGAGGTTGTCGCGCTGGGCCACGTCGTGGGTGAGCACCACGCGGGAGTTCTCGCCGAGCCGCGACAGCACGGTGAGCAGCACCCCGCGCTCCAGCGACTGGGCCTCGTCCACGATGACGAACGCGTCGTGCAGCGACCGGCCGCGGATGTGGGTGAGCGGCAGGACCTCCAGCATGCCGCGGTCGACGACCTCGTCGATGACGTCCTGCGTGGTCAGCGCCGAGAGGGTGTCGTGGACGGCCTGCGACCACGGCGACATCTTCTCGTTCTCGGTGCCGGGCAGGTAGCCGAGCTCCTGGCCGCCGACGGCGTAGAGCGGGCGGAACACCATGACCTTGCGGTGCAGGCCGCGCTCCAGGACGGCGTCGAGCCCGGCGCACAGGGCGAGCGCCGACTTGCCGGTGCCGGCCCGCCCGCCCAGCGACACGATGCCGACGTCGGGGTCGGTGAGCAGGTCGAGCGCGATGCGCTGCTCGGCGCTGCGCCCGTGCAGGCCGAACACCTCGCGGTCGCCCCGGACCACCTTCACCGACTTGTCGGGCAGTACCCGGCCCAGGGCCTTGCCCCGCTCCGACACCAGGACGAGCCCGGTGTGGCAGGGCAGGCCGCGGGCGGCCTCGATGTCGGCGGTGCCGTCCTCGAACAGGCGGGAGACGTCGCCGGCCGGGACCTCCAGTTCGGCCATGCCGGTCCAGCCGTGCTCGATGGCGAGTTCGGCGCGGTACTCGTCGGCGGCCAGGCCGATCGAGGACGCCTTGATGCGCATGGGGAGGTCTTTGCTGACCAGCACCACGTCGCCCTCGTCGTGCAGGTTGCGGGCGACCGTGAGGATGCGGGTGTCGTTGTCGCCGAGGCGGAAGCCCGCGGGGAGGACGGACGGGTCGCTGTGGTTCAGCTCCACGCGCAGCGTGCCGCCGTGGTCGTTGACCGGGACGTCCACGTCGAGGCTGCCGTACGCGACCCGGAGGTCGTCCAGCCTGCGCAGCGCCTCGCGGGCGAAGTACCCGAGTTCCGGATGGTGGCGCTTGCTCTCCAGCTCGGTGATGACCACGATCGGCAGCACCACCTCGTGCTCGGCGAACCTGGTGATCGCCATGGGGTCGGCCAGCAGGACGCTGGTGTCGAGCACGTAGGTGCGGCGGTCGGTCACCTCCCCGGGGGCGGCGGAGGTGTCGAGGTCGCGGCGGTGGGTCGAGGAACTAGCCACTCGTTCTCCCCTTGGGCACCGCGGGGGTGCCCCGTCTCACGGGAATCAACGGACCGGGACCGGCCCCGCACGGGGCCGGGACCGGCCCGCGTCACCATGAGCTCCTTCGTCGACCAGGACCTCAACAGCTCGGGGCCTCCCGAGTGGACGGATGCGCACCATCCACTGGTCTCGACGGTACCCGGCTCCCGGAAAAGAGCAAGACCCCCAGGTCGCTCGGCGGGTGAACACCCGGTTACGACCGTTTTCCTCCGTTCTGGGGCTGGAGAGCGCAGGGGATCAGGAGCCGAACCGCCGGTTCCGCGCGCCATAGGAGCGCACCGCCCGGAGGAAGTCCACCTTGCGGAAGGCAGGCCAGAAGACCTCGCAGAAGTAGAACTCCGAATGGGCGCTCTGCCAGAGCAGGAAGCCGGAGAGGCGCTGCTCCCCCGAGGTCCGGATGAGGAGATCGGGGTCGGGCTGGCCGCGGGTGTAGAGATGCTCGGCGATGTGCTCCAGGTCGAGGCGCTCGGCGAGTTCCTCGATACTGGTGCCCTTGGCCGCCTCGGCGTGGAGGAGCGACCGCACCGCATCAGCGATCTCACGCCTACCTCCATACCCGACCGCCACATTCACAATCAGCCCAGGGGCGCCGGATGTGGCCGCGGCAGCCTCTTTCAGGACGCGCGCGGTCGAATCGGGCAGGAGGTCGAGGGCGCCGACCGGGTTGACGCGCCAGCCCTCGCGGCGCAGCCGCTCGACGGTCTGCTCGATGATCTGCAGCAGCGGCTCCAGTTCCTCGGGCGGCCGCGACAGGTTGTCGGTCGACAGCAGCCAGAGCGTCACCACCTGGACCCCGACCTCGTCGCACCAGCCGAGCAGTTCGAAGATCTTGTCGGCGCCGGCCTGGTGGCCCTGCTCCACCCGGGCGAGGCCGCTGGTGCGGGCCCACCGGCGGTTGCCGTCGAGGATCACACCGACGTGGCGCGGGATCTCGTAGTCGCCGAGCTTCCGCTCGATCCGCCGCTCGTACAGCCAGTAAAGGGGGTCTCGGAGCCCCATGACGCTACCTTTCGCCGCCGTTGCCGGGGGGCGCGGTCGTGCGGCCGCGCCTCCCGCGTCACTGACATCGGCGCGGCGGCCGCACGGGCGTCCGCTGACGCCCAGGGTAGGCCGCACCGCCCCCTCACGTCACGGCCAGGGACCTGCGGACGTGCTTGCGCCCCTCGTGGATGCGGGACTTGACCGTGCCCAGCGCGAGGTCGAGCTCCGCGGCGATCTCGTTGTAATCCATCTGGCAGAGGTCGCGCAGCACCAGCGGGGCGACCAGGTTGGGCCGGTCGCGTTCGAGCTGGTCCAGGGCCTCCAGCAGGTCGATCCGAGACCCCGCGATGACGCTCGTCGTACGCGGGTCGCGCTGGTGGGGGATGCGGTCGGCCTCGGTCGGAAGCTCCGCCGAGCGTCGCTTCATCGACCGGTAGGTCTGCCGCGCCGAGTTCGACACCACCGTATACAGCCATGTGGTGAACAGCGAATCGCCCTTGAAGCCGCCGATGTTGCGCGCCACGCGCAGCAGCGCGTCCTGGCACGCCTCCTCGGCGTCCTGCCGGTAGGGCAGGAACCGGGCGCAGCGCCGCAGCACCTCCGGTTGGATGCGCCGGAGCAGGTCGTCCAGCGCGTCGGCGTCACCGCCGCGGGCCCGCCGCGCCAGGTCCTCCAGGGAGTCGTCGACCCGGGCGGCCGTCCGGCGGGGACCCGAGCCCTTGTCTTGGTTTCGCACGGCTGGTATCTCCCTGCTCTCGAAAAACTACTTTGTCGTATTACACGCCCATGCCCTATCACGAGGTTCACATCTTCGCGGCGGGCATGCGGAAAGAGGGGCGCACGAATGACCGGATCGGGATGGCCCATACGGGCCTGGCATGGCACGTTTTGCGGCAGCGCGCGCTGGTAAGGCATCAACCGTGGCACCTCCGGACGCGTTCGGCCGTTACCGCGTCATCCGGCACCTCGGGTCCGGGTCCTTCGCGACCGTCTGGCTGGCCCACGACGACCGGCTCGACACCCCGGTCGCGGTCAAGGTGCTCGCCGAGAACTGGACCCACCACCTGGACGTGCGCCACCGCTTCCTGGAGGAGGCGCGCATCCTCCGCCAGGCCGACTCCGCCTGGCTGATCCGGGTGCACGACATCGGGACCCTGCCCGACGACCGCCCCTACTTCGTCATGCCCTTCGCCGACCAGGGCAGTGTCGCCGACCTCATCGCCCAGGGGCCGCCGGCCCTGGACGAGGCGCTGCGGCTGCTGACCGAGATCGGCCAGGGGGTGACCGTCCTCCACCGCCACGGCACCATCCACCGCGACATCAAGCCCTCCAACGTGCTGCTCCAGTCGTCCCCGGTGGGGCAGCGGGTGCTGGTGGCGGACCTGGGGTTCGCCAAGCGCATCGACGGCGCGTCCGGGTTCACCGCCGCGGCGGGCACCCCCGGCTACATGTCGCCGGAGCAGAGCACCTCGGCCGGCGACATCGACGTGCGCGCCGACGTCTACGCCCTGGGCGCGGTCGCCTACGAGCTGATCACCGGGCGGCACCCGCCGCGTCCGCCGGTCCGGGTGCCGCCCGGGCGGCTGCGTCCGGGCGTGCCGGCCGCCCTGGACGACCTCGTGATGTCGGCGCTGGCGGTCGACCGGGCCGACCGGCCGCCCGACGCCAAGGCGTTCACCGACCGCATCCGCTCCATCCGGATGACCCCCGCGCTGCGCAGGGGCGCCCCGTGGTGGGCGCGCGGGCGGCCCGCGCGGCGGCGGGCCGCGGCGGGGACCGCCGCGCTGCTGGCGCTGCTGCTGGCCGCCACCGGTGCGGCGGGTCGGCCGGGGACGGCGCTGGTCGAGGTGCGCGACGAGCCGGGCGGCGTCCACCTGGCGGTGCCGCGCGCGTGGGCGCACGAGGTCCGCAACGGGTGGAGCGAACCCGCTGCGGGCGGCCGCCCTGTCGTCGGCCCCGGGCTGCTCGTCGCCACCGACGCCGACGCGTGGACCGATCCGCGCGCCCCGGTGGCGGGCGTGTTCGTCGCCCCGCTGCCCGAGGGGGCCGACCCGGCGGCGCTGGCGCCCGCCCCCGCGTGCCCGGGCGGCCGGCTGGAGCGGCGCGCCCTGTCCGGCGCGGGCGGCGACGGGCTGCTGTGGCGGTGGTCGGGCTGCCCCCGGTCGCGGTCCGTCACGGCGGCGGTCCTGGAGCGCGGCGGCGCCGCGCTGTACGTGGAGATCCGCCAGCCCGTCCCCCGGCCCGAACTCGCCGACCGCGTCCTCGGCGGCGTCCGGCCGGTCTAAGGGGGCCGCCGGGGAGGCGGGGGGGTACCGCGCTGCGCGGGCCCGATCGACGCGCGCCGCTCGGCGGGTTCCGGCCGGGCCGGAACCGCCGGTCGACGGGCGCCACGGCCGCGAGGCGGTGCGCCGCTACGGACGCCGTCGAACGGCCGGGTGGCGCTCGCGCCGCCGGACCGACCGGCGGAGCCGGACCCCACCCGGTCGGCGCACACGTACCCGGAAGCGGCGCGCCGCGCCGCCCGCCCGGGGCGGACGCGCCCCGGACGGCCGGGGCCGCGCGGCCCCGGGCGGCTCACCCGGTGGCGAGGCGGTCCCGCAGCTCCTCCGGGGTGCGGGCGGGCAGTGCGCACACGAAGTCGCGGCACACGTAGGCCGCCGGGCCGCCGTCCACCAGCGGGCGGTCGGCCAGTAGCGGGATGCCGCCGTCGGCGGTGCCGTCGCCGCGGGTGACCGCCGCGCCGAACGGGGCGGCGAGCAGCGCCGCGCGGTGCAGCTCTTCCGTCGCGGGGTCGTCCGCCGGGCCGACGACCGCGATCTCCGGCGGACCGGCGAGCACGGCCTCGGCCACCGCCATGCCCCACCCCGCGAACCGGGGCGCCTTGCGCGCCAGCGGCTCCACCGGCGCCAGCGCCGCCTCGGCGGCGGCGCGGTGCCGGTGCGACCCGGTGAGCCCGGCATAGGTGAGCAGCGCCCCGGCGGCCGCGAAGCGGCCCGAGGGGGTCGCGTTGTCGGTGGGGTCCTGCGGCCGGGTGAACAGCGCCTCGCCGTCGTCGGCGGTGTCGTAGAAGCCGCCCTCGCCGTCGCCGAACCGCTCCAGGACCGTGTCGAGCAGCTCTCCGGCGGTGCGCACCCACCCGGGTTCGCCGGTGACCGCGTGCAGCGCGAGGAGCCCCTCGGCGACGTCGCCGTAGTCCTCCAGCACCCCGGCGCTCGGGCCGGCCGCGCCGTCGCGCGACGTCCGCAGCAGCCGGCCCCCGTTCACGTGGACCCGGACGAGGAGGTCGGCGGCGGCGCGGGCGAGGTCGACCAGGTCGGGCCGGTCGAGCAGCGCCCCGGCCTCGGCCAGCCCGGCCACGGCCAGGCCGTTCCAGGCGGCCACCACCTTGTCGTCGCGGGCGGGCGGGACCCGCCGCGCGCGGGCCGCGCGCAGGGCCGCGCGGACGCGGGCCAGGCGGTCGGGGTCGTCGGGGTCGGCGGGCCGCCGCAGGACCGACGCGCCGTGCTCGAAGGTGCCCTCGGCGGTGACGCCGAACACGCGGGCCGCCCACGCGCCGTCGTCGGCCCCCAGCGCCTCGGTCAGCTGGTCGGGCGTCCAGACGTAGTAGCGGCCCTCCTCGCCCTCGCTGTCGGCGTCCAGGGCGGAGGCGAACCCGCCCTCCGGGGTGCGCAGGTCGGCCGCCATCCAGTCGGCGGTCTCCAGCGCCACCCGCCGGGCGAGGGGGTCGCCCGTGGCCCGCCACAGGCGGGTGTAGGCGCGCAGCAGGAGGGCGTTGTCGTAGAGCATCTTCTCGAAGTGCGGCACGACCCAGCGGGCGTCGACGGAGTAGCGGGCGAAGCCGCCGGCGATCTGGTCGTAGATCCCGCCCCGCGCCATGGCCTCGGCGGTGCCCTCGGCCATCGCCCGCGAGCGCGGGTCGCCGGTGCGGGCGTGCTGGGCGAGCAGGAAGGACAGCAGCATGGACGGCGGGAACTTCGGGGCGCCGCCGAACCCGCCGTTCGCGCCGTCGTAGTCGGCGGCCAGCCCGGTGGCGGCGGCGTCGAGCGCGTCGGCGCCGGGGGCGGCGCCCCGGCCCAGCGTGCGCGGCCCGGCGAGCGCCTCGACGACCCGGCGTCCCTGCTCCACCACGCCCTCGCGCTCCTGCTCCCATGCGCGGGCCACGCCCATCAGCAGGCGCTGGAAGTGGTCGCGCGGGAAGTAGGTGCCGCAGTAGAACGGGGCGCCGTCGGGGGTGAGGAACACGGTCATGGGCCAGCCGCCCTGGCCGGTCATGGCCTGGGTGGCCTCCATGTAGACCGCGTCGACGTCGGGCCGCTCCTCGCGGTCGACCTTGACGTTGACGAACGCGGCGTTCATCAGCTCGGCGGTCGCGGGGTCCTCGAAGGACTCGTGTGCCATGACGTGGCACCAGTGGCACGCGGCGTAGCCCACGGACAGCAGCACCGGCACCCCGCGGCGACGCGCCTCGGCGAAGGCGGGGTCGCCCCACGGGTACCAGTCGACGGGGTTGCCGGCGTGCTGGAGCAGATAGGGGCTGGTGGCGTCGGCGAGACGGTTGGCCATACGCCCACTCTGCCCGAGCACGCCGGTCCCGACACGCGCGCGGGTGGGGAAGGGGGACGGGACGGGGGTCAGGAGTCCCCGGCGGGGCTCCCCTTGGCGGCGGGCTCCGCCGCCTCGGCGGGGGCGGGGCCCTCGTCGAAGTCGACGCTGCCGAGCTGCTTGCGCATGTTCTTCATCAGCAGGTACAGGGCGAAGCCGACGAGGGCCACCACGATGAACCCGAGGACCCCGGGGGTGATGGTGTCCGTGGAGATCTCGGCGTCGGCGAGGACGAGCGCGGCGTTCATACCGCTCATGTTCTCACCGACTCGCTGACGCCCGCGAAGAGGTCGTCCTCGGGCAGGTCGGTGTCGACCAGGGACCGCGCCAGGTGGTAGTCCTCGTAGGGCCACGCCTCGCGCTGGATGTCCATGGGGACGGCGAACCAGAACCCGTTCGGGTCGATCTGGGTGGCGTGCGCGATGAGCGCGCGGTCGCGGGTCTCGAAGTGCTCGTCGCAGCGGATGCGCGTGGTGATCTCCCACTGCGGGAAGTCGCGGTCCTTCATGCGGTCCATCCACTCCGCGAAGGGGTTCTCCAGGCCGCGCTCCTTGAGCAGCGCGGCGATGCGCTCGAACCGCTCGCGGGGGAAGGACACGTGGTAGTAGAGCTTGAGGGGCTGCCACGGGTCGCCGGTGCCGGGGTAGCGCTCGGGGTCGCCGGCCGCGTCGAACGCCTCGACCGAGACCTTGTGGGTCATGATGTGGTCGGGGTGGGGGTAGCCGCCCTGCTCGTCGTAGGTGAGGATGACGTGCGGGCGGAAGGTGCGCACCGACCGCACCAGCGGTTCGGCCGCCACCTCCAGGGGCTGCAGGGCGAAGCAGCCCTCGGGCAGCGGGGGCAGCGGGTCGCCCTCGGGCAGGCCGGAGTCGATGAACCCGGAGAACTCCTGGTGGACGCCAAGGATCTCGCGGGCCGCCGCCATCTCCTTGCGGCGGACCTCGCCGATGTTCTCGCGGATCTCGGGACGGTCCATGGCGGGGTTGAGGATCGAGCCGGCCTCGCCGCCGGTGAGAGTGACGACGAGGACCTCGGCGCCCTCGTGGACGTAGCGGACCATGGTGGCCGCGCCCTTGCTGGACTCGTCGTCGGGGTGGGCATGGACGGCCATCAGCCGCAGACGCTCGGACAACGGACAGATCCCCTTGGCTAGTCGCGGACGTGCGGACGACCGCTCCGAACAGGTGGAGTCGCGCGCCGCCGACCTCGGAGAAGGGCACGAGGCGGGGGTGGAACAGCGGCTACTCAGGACGGAGCTATCTTAGACAACACAGACCCCACGTTCGGAGATTCCCGTATGCCCGAGAGCCCTGCCGACCCCGCGCCCGGCACCGCCGAGCAGCAGCCGGGCGGCGCGCAGCGCCGCTACGGGAACCGCCCCGTGATCTTCGTGATCGGGGTCGTGGCCGCCGGCGTCTTCACCCTGGGGTGGGGGTCGGCGCTGCTCAGCTACGGCGGCGGGGGCGGGGTCTCCATGCAGACCATCGCCTGGCAGGTCGAGTCGGCCGAGGAGGCCGACATCACCTTCCAGGTGAACAGCCGCGAGCCCGTGGTGTGTGTGGTGACCGCCACCGACGCCCGGCACGTCGAGGTCGGCCAGACCAGCGTCGAGGTCGAGGCCGGTGTCCGCGACGTCACCGCCACCGTCGACACGATTCGTGAGGCTTCGGCGGTACAAGTGGCCTCGTGCAGGGAACAAGGTTCGACAAAGTAGTCCGCAGTCGTCCGCACCCTGCCGACCGGGCCCCGAGGGCCCGTTCCCAGCCCGTACCGCACCGCTCCACCCACGGCGCGTCCAGCCGCCGCCCCGCCGCTCCGCGCCGCGCCCTGAGGGCGTCGGGCCTGGAGAGGCCGGGTTTTCGGCCCGGACCGCCCTGAGGGCGCGGTGCTAATCTCGTAAGTTCATCCGCGGCCGGATCAGTGGCCGCGGTCACTCGACGCACCTAGGGAGTTCCCGTGACCGAGACCCGCGATGACAACGTCACCTGGCTGACCCAGGAGGCGTATGACCGGCTCAAGGCGGAGCTGGAGCACCTTTCCGGGCCTGGTCGCATCGAGATCGCCGAGAAGATCGAGGCCGCGCGCGAGGAGGGCGACCTCAAGGAGAACGGCGGCTACCACGCCGCCAAGGAGGAGCAGGGCAAGATCGAGGCCCGCATCGTCCAGCTCAACAGCATCCTGCGCAACGCCCGGGTGGGCGAGGCCCCGCGCAAGCCGGGCGTCGTCGGCCCCGGCATGACGGTGACGATCAAGTTCGAGGGCGACGACGAGGAGGTCACCTTCCTGCTGGCCTCCCGCGAGGAGAGCGGCGCGCCCATCGACGTGTACTCCCCGCGCTCGCCCCTCGGCAGCGCCATCAACGGCAAGAAGATCGGCGAGTCCGCCAGCTACACGCTCCCCAACGGGCGCAGCCTGGCGGTCGAGATCATCGAAGCCGTCCCCTACGGCGGGGACTGAGCCTCCCGGACGCGACGCGGAAGGGGTGGCCACGGCCACCCCTTCCGCGTTGTGCGGTCCTCCGGCACTGGACCCGCGGGGCGCGGACCGCCACAATGGCGGCGCCGCGCCCCGCTGGCGCGCTCCGCCGTCCCGCTCCCCCGGACTCTGAGGACGCCCCCGTGTACGACCCCGGTTCCGCCCCGCACCGCCCCGCCGCCGGACCCGTGCCCCCCGCTCCGGGCGGGGCCCCCGCGGGCGCCCCGGCGACGCCCGCCCCCTTCTCCCCCGGGCTCGGTGCCCCCGGGGGCGCCGCTCCCCCGTTCGGCGCCGGGCCGTTCGGCGCGCCGCCCCCCGCCGCGCACGGCCGCCCCGCCCCCGGCACGCCCCTCGCCCTGGGGCCGCGGTTCGGCGCGCTGCTGGTCGACGTCGTCGTCTACAACGCGATCGTGGTCGTGGTGTACGTCGTCGGCATGCTGCTGTCGACGTTCACCGGCCTCGCCGTCGACTACGAGGCGATGAACGGCGGCGGCGCCCCGCCGACGGCGTTCATGGTCGGCGCGATCACCACCATCACTCTGGCGTTCACCGCCGCGTGGTGCTACGTCTGGCTCACCCACGCCCTGGGCGGCCGGTCACTGGGCAAGCTCCTCATCGGCGCGCGGGTCGTGTCCACCGACACCGGCCGGCCGCCCGGCAAGGGGCGGGCGGCGGCGCGGGCCGCGGTGCAGGTGCTCCTCGGCTACACCCTCCTGGGCGCCCTCATCGACCTGGCGTTCGCCGCGCGCGACCCCCGGCACCGCTCCCTGCACGACCGGGCGGCCCGCACTGTGGTCGTCCACCACCGCTGACCCCCGCCCACCGCCCCCGCCCTTCCGAGAGAGCCCCATGACCTCCCCCGCGCCCGGCCCCGGTGCCGCACCCGCCGCCTCCTACTTCGGCCCCACGGCCGGCTACGCCTCGTGGGGACGCCGGGTCGCCGCCACGATCCTCGACACCGCCGTCCTCGTCGTGCTCTACCTGCTGGTCATGGGCTGCGGGACGGCGCTGAGCGCGCTCGTCGCCCGGCTCGCCGACCCGGAGCGCTTCGCCGACGGCACCATGCCCCCGATCATGGTCGTCGGCATGGCCCTGAGCCTGCTCGCCTCGCTGGTGGGGATGTTCTGCTACCGCTGGCTGCTGCACGCCCGCTCCGGCCAGACCCTGGCCAAGCGGTGGCTCGGCATCCGGGTGGTGGACGCCGATACGGGCCGGCCGCCCACGCGGACCGCGTCGTTCCTGCGCGAGGTCGTGTACGTCGTCACGTCGCAGTGCTGCTTCCTGATCACGCTGGTCGACGTGCTGTGGCCGCTGTGGGACGAGCGCGCGCAGACCCTGCACGACAAGGCCGGCGGCACGGTGGTCATCACCGCGTGACCGCCCGGCCCGCCCCGCCCGGCCGACCGATTCGGTGGACGGCGCCCGCGATGGGATGATCTGCGGGTGACACCCCCCTGGTACCCCCCGCCGCCCTCCGCGCGCCCCGGCCCGGGCGCCGTGCGCCCCGCGTCGTTCGGCGCCCGCTTCGCGGCGCGGGTCATCGACTACACGCTGCTGGCGATCCTGTCGTTCGTGTTCTTCATCGCGGCGAGCTTCATCGCGTCCGCCGCCAACCCGGCGGGCTTCCACGCCGATCTGTCGGACCCCTACTACGACGCCTGGGCGTACCTGGTGTTCTTCGGGTGGGGCGTCACCCTGTTCTTCTACGACTGGCTGTTCCACGTCGGCACGGGCCGCACCGTGGGCAAGATGGTGCTGTCGCTGCGCGTGGTCCGCACGGCCGACGGCGGCCCGCTCACCCAGGGGCAGGCGATCGGGCGCGCGGCGCTGTTCGGGCTGCCGCAGACCGTGTGCTGCATCGGCCAGGCCTTCACCCTGGTCGACTGCCTCGCCGGGCTCAGCGAGGACGGCGGGCGCGTGGGCGCCACCCTGCACGACCGCGCGTCGCGCACCACGGTCGTCCGAACCTGAGGCCCCGGCGGGCCCACCGCACACGGGCACGATCTTGGGTCCGAGGGCCCACGACACCCGGCACGCCGCGGGCATACCTTACGTGCGCCCGCCCCCGCGCGCCCGCGCCCGCACCCGCGGCGGCGGCCCCCGTGCCCGGCGCTCGGCCGCACGGCTCCTCCCCCCCACCCCCTGGAAGCCGCCTTCCCATGCCCTGTCCGTACCGTGTTCCCCGTTCCGCCGCCGACCGCGGCGCGGGCTACCCCGAGTACGCGCTGACGATCCTGCTCGTGGCCGCCGTGCTGGCCGGCCTGATCGGCTCGGGGGTGTCCGCCCGCGTGTCCGACGGCATCGCCGACGCGGTCTGCGCCGTCGGTGCGGCCGGCCGGGGCGACCCCGACTGCACCGAGGGCGGCGACGCCACCGGCGGCGGGGGCCGGCCCCTGGCCGCCGGAGACCCCACCGGGGCGGGCTGGCTGGTCCCGCTGGAGGACCTGCCCGCCGCCCCGCCGCCGCCGGAGCGGCGGGGCGCCCTCGGCCAGTGGGAGCCGGGCGCGGACGAGGAGTGGCTCACCTTCCAGGACCGCGGCGCCTACACCTGGGACTGCGGGGCGGCCGCCGACCTCGCGTGCAAGATCGGCGGCGGGTTCGCCCAAGGCGGCCGCGACCTCTGGGACGGCGCCGCCGCGGGCCTGTGCCTGCTGCACGTGTGCTCCCGCGCCGGCTTCCGGGAGGGCTGGTGGTCGGTCGGGCAGGCCGCCCGGGAGGACCCCCTCACCACGGCCGGGCGGGTGTGGGACGGCTTCACCGACCCGCTCCGGGAGAACTGGCGCGCGGGCGGACCCGTCAAGACCATCGCCTACGCCCTGCCCGCCGCCCTCGGCGGGGCGCTCCGCGCGTTCACGCTCGTCGGCCGCGGCCTGCCCGACCCGCCCACGGCCGACGACGTGCGCGCCGACCTGGCCGACGCCCGGGCCGCCTCCGAGCGCGGCGACATCGGGGCCGCCGACGAGGCGATCGCGGCGGCCGAGGAGAAGCTCGACGCCCTCGGCGCGTGCGCCGAGCACGCCGGCTGCCCGGTCGCGGCCCCGGCCCGCCCGGGCGGCCCCGGCGCCCCGATGACCGCCGCCCCCGTGGCCGCCGGGCCGCTGCCGCT
>NZ_BCRK01000179.1 GCF_001552555.1 Nocardiopsis trehalosi NBRC 14201
CGCGCGGGCCCGTCCACCGGGCGGGCCCGCGCGGCGCGGAGCGGGCCTCACAGGCGCAGGTCGAACACCATCCGGTCGGCGCCCGGGCCGTCGTAGCCCGGGTGCGGCCCGGTGACCGCGAAACCGAGCGACCGGTGGAACGCCACCGACGCCACGTTCACCGGGGACGTCACCGCGCGCGCCCGGGTGCGCCCCGCTGCGCGGGCGCGGTCCAGGAACCGGCCGTACAGGCCGCGCGCCAGCCCCGTCCGCCGCAGGTCCGGGCGGACCCCCACCATGTGCACGTAGGACGTGTCCGGCAGCGACGGCGAGTCGAAGCCCACGAGGAACCCGGCCAGCCCGGAGCGGTCCTCCGCGACCAGGCTCGTGGCGTGGAAGTGGTCCAGGAACAGGCGCGGCAGGATGTGCGCGATCGACCGCCCCCACCAGGGGTCGGCCGCCGCCAGGATCGCCGCGTGGTCGCCGGGGAGCGCGCCCCGGGTCCGGATCGCATCGCTCATCCGCCCATGGTGCCCCCGGCACCCCCGGATGAGTAGGGTCGGGGCCATGCCGACACCCGACTTCGTCCTGCGCATGCGCGAGCACGTGGGGCACGACCTGCTCTGGCTCACCGGGGTGACGGCCGTCGTCATCGCCGAGGACGGCGGCATCCTGCTGCACCGCCGGGCCGACGACGGCCACTGGGCCACCCCCGGCGGCATCCTCGAACCGGGGGAGCAGCCCGCGGCGGCGCTCGTGCGCGAGGTCCACGAGGAGACCGGCGTGCACGTCGTGCCGGAGCGGATCGCCAGCGTGGTCACCGAGCCGCCGTTCACCTACCCCAACGGTGACCGGGTGCAGTTCGTCGACATCACCTTCCGCTGCCGCCCCGTGGGCGGCGCGCCGCGCGCCGACGCCGACGAGTCGCTGGAGGTGGCGTGGTTCGCCCCCGACCGGCTGCCGGCGATGAACGCGCGGGTCAACCGGCGCATCGCGCACGCCCGCGCCCGGGACGGCGCCACCTGGTACGAGCCGGCGGACCGCGCCGGCTGATGCCGGGCGGCGCCGTCCGGCGCCGCCCGGCCGGTGTCAGGAGCGGTCGACCACGACGGTGCCCGCGGCCGGGGCCTCCCCGGCGGCGCCGCCGCCGTAGTTGCGCTCGACCCGGGCGGCCTCGGCGGCGTTCGGCGCGGTGCTGGTGCAGCCCACCCCGCCCGTCGAGCCCGACATCAGCGACGAGCACGGGCCCGGCTTGACGTCGGGCAGACCGAGGCTGTGCCCCAGTTCGTGCGCGGCGATCCGCGCCACGCTGTAGCCCTGGTCGACGGCCTGGCGGCCGATCTCGACCCGGGCGGACCCGCCGGGCCGCACCGGGCCGAGGGTGGCCTGCGGCCAGCCGGAGGTGGCGACGATGGTGATCTCGGCGCGCCGGCCGGCGGGGACGGGCGCCAGGGTGACGTTGTCGACGGCGTCGTTCCACGCCCGGGCGCCCGCCGTGATGGCGGCCCCGTACTGGGTGGCGCGGCTCGCGTCGTAGTAGAGCGTGGTGGCGAGCGCGGCGTCGGCCGGGCGCTCGGCGGGCACCTGCGCGGTGGCGGCGGTGGCGGTGCCGGGGGCGCCGACCAGGCACAGGGCGGCGGCCGCCGCGGCGAGGAGGGCGGCGGCAGGGGTGCGTCGCAGCATGGGGGTCTCCTTGGGGGTGGGGGAGGAGCTGGACCGCGGTGGCCCGGGTGGGGCCGCAGCGAGTGTACGCGCGGTCACTCTTCCGTCACAAGGGGTGTTCCCATGGTCATCGAGTCCCGGGCGGGCGCCGCCCGGCCCCGGGCCAGGCCCGGACGCGGCCCCGGCCCCGGACGCGCCGCGGCGCCCGCGCCGGACGGGGGCGCGGGCGCCGCAGAGCGGGGGAGGCGTCAGCCGGTCCCCGAGGGTGCGGCCGCGCGGTCGGCCGCCGGGGCCGCGTCGGTGGAGGCGTCCGGCCCGTCGGCGCCGCGGTCGGCGGCCGGCGCGCCGGTGTCGGCGGTGGCACCGGTGGGAACGTCCGCCCCGTCCTCGGCGTCGGCGCGCATCAGCTCGTCCATGTCGATGGACGACGGGTGGTCCAGCGCGTGGGCCAGCCGCTCGCGGTCCAGCCCGCCGGTCCACCGGGCGATGACCAGGGTGCCCACGCCGTTGCCGATGAGGTTGGTCAGCGCCCGCGCCTCGGACATGAACCGGTCGATGCCGACGATCAGCGCGATGCCCGCCAGCGGGATGACGCTGTCGAACGCCGCCAGCGACGCGGCCAGGGTCACCAGCCCGGCGCCGCTCACGCCCGCCGCGCCCTTGCTCGACAGCAGCATGAACAGCAGCAGGCCGACCTGGGTCCACACCGACACCTCGACGCCGGTGGCCTGGGCGATGAAGATGGCGCCCATGGTCAGGTAGATCGCGGTGCCGTCGAGGTTGAACGAGTAGCCGGTCGGGATGGTCAGCCCGACGACGGACTTCTTGGCGCCCGCCGCCTCCAGCTTGGTCATCATCCGCGGCAGCACCGACTCGCTGGAGGAGGTGCCCAGCACGATCAGCAGCTCGTCGCGGATGAGCCGGATGAACTTGACCAGGCTGAACCCGGTGAGGCGGGCCACCCCGCCGAGGAACACCGCGATGAACAGCACGCAGGTGACGTAGAAGCTGAGCATGAAGTAGGCGAGGCTGCCGAGGATCTCGCCGCCGTACTCGCCGATGGTGAACGCCATGCCGCCGAACGCGCCGATGGGCGCCGCGTACATGACGATCCTGATGACGCCGAACATGACGTGCTGCACGGTCTCCAGGCCCCGGATCGCCCCCTGGGCGCGGCGGCCGAGCATCGTCAGCGCCGCGGCCGTGAGGATGGCGAGCACGAGCACCTGGATGAGCTGGCCGTCCACGAACGCGGAGAAGAACGAGTCGGGCACCAGGTGCAGGATGAACCCGGAGATCCCGCCGGACTCCGCCTGCGTGGCCTCGCTGATGGTGTCGGCGGCGTCGCCCTCGTCGAACGACAGGTTCAGGCCGACGCCCGGCCGGAACACGTTGATGGTCACCAGGCCGACGGCGAGCGCGATCACCGTCATGGCGGTGAAGTAGACGACCGTGCGCAGCGCCAGCCCGCCCGCCTTGGCCAGGTCGCCGAGGTTGGCGATGCCGACCACGACCGTGCAGAAGATCGTCGGCGCGATGACGACCTTCACCAGCTTGATGAACAGGTCGGCCAGCCACTTCGTCTGCGACGCCTGAGCGGGGAAGGCGACGCCGAAGGCGATGCCGAGGGCGATGGCCACCACCACCCAGAAGTACAGCTGGTGGTAGAAGCGCTTGCGCGGCGCGGCCGGGGCGGCGGCGCCGGCGGTCCGGTCGGCGCGGCGGAACGACGGCACGGGGAACTCCTGTTCAGACGGGGTCGGGGGATGTGCGGGGCATCACGTGATGCTCTTCACCACCCCCCGCACCAGGCAAGCCACGCGGGGGAAACTTGGGATTCACCTGACATTCCGCTTCGGAGCGTGGCCATCGCGCACGCACGGTAACATCGGGCGGACGTGCGGCGGTGGGGCGCGAAACGGCCGGCCGTACCCGCTACCGTCCATGCCATGACCCGGTGCGACCGCCTGCTCAGCCTGATCCGGTCCTCGTCCGACACCGCCGAGGCGCTGGCCTCCTTCGGGTTCGACGTCCACCGGGCGCCACCCGGCGCCCGTTGGCGGAGCGTCTCCGGCCGGGGGCTGGAGGCCGTCGCCGGGGAGTTCACCGGTGGGACCTACCTCTGGTGCCCCGAGGAGAGCGGACGCAGGGCGGTGGTCTTCGCCGGTTCGGAGGGCGAGGGCGGGTTGATCGCCGGCGACCTGGCGAGCGCGCTGGAGACCGTCATCGGGCTGGAGTGGCAGGACGTCCTCACGTTCTCCGGCGGCGGCGACGCGGAGACCATGCGGGTCTCCGCCGGCCACCTCGAACGGCGCCTGCGCCGGGACCGGCCGGAGATCGACCGTGAGCGTGCCCACCTCGCGGCGGCCCTGGGGCTGCGCGTCGTCCCGCCCGCCGACCTCGCCGCCCGGCTGCGCGACGCCGTCGCTCGCACCGGCCCCGACCACACGCCGCTGGACGACGACGGCCTGCCCTGCGACACGCTGTTCGGCGGGTACACCGAACCCCGGGCCGGCGGGTGGCCGTGACGCGGACGCCGCGCGGCCACCCGCCGTCCCGCGGGACGGGGCGCGGTGTTCAGTAGGCTCCGGACATGCGCAGACCCCTGGCCGTGACGCGCCGGACCGCCCTGCTCGGCGGTGCGGCGCTGCTCGCCGGGTGCGCGGCGGGCGGCCCGCCCCACCCTCGGGAGCTGGTCCTCGCCACGGGGCCGCCCGGGGCGGTGTTCCGCGAGATCGGGGCGGCCCTCGCCGACGCCCTCGGCCGCCGGCTGCCCGACACCCGGGTGGTCGCCCGCCCCACCGCGGCGTCGGCCGACAACCTGCGGCTGCTCCGCGAGGGCGGCGCGCACATCGGCTTCTCCAGCCTGGACGCCGCCGTGGGCGGGGGCGGGCGGCCGCCCGGCGGGCTGGGCGCGCTCGGCCGGGTCTACGACAGCTTCCTGCACCTCGCGGTGGCCGACGACGCGCCCGTCACCCGCTGCGCCGACCTCGCCGGGCGCCGGGTCTCCTTCGGCGCCGACGGGTCCGGGACCGAGTTCACCGTCGAGCGGCTGGCCCGCCTCACCGGGCTGGACGCCGACGCGGTCCTGCTCGACCAGGCCGAGTCCGCCGACGCGCTGGCCGCCGGCCGCATCGACGCCATGTTCTCGCTGACCGGGGTGCCCACCCCCGCGCTCACCCGGCTCGCCGAGGACCGCCCGGTGCGGCTGGTGGACCTGCGCGCGGAGGCCGACCGGCTGGCCGACGCCCACCCCGGCCCCTACGTGCCCGCCACCGTCCCGGCCACCGCCTACCCCGGCGTCGCGGCGACCCCGACCGTGGCGGTGCCCAACCTGCTGCTCGCCCGCTCCGACCTGCCGGCGGAGACCGCGCGCGTCGTCACCGAGACGGTGTTCACCGCGTCGGGCGCCATCGCCGCCGACCGCCCCGAGGCGGCGCACATCAACGTCCGGACCGGCATCGCCACGGGGCCGGTGCCGCTGCACCCCGGCGCCGAGGCGTGGTTCCGCGACCAGAAGTCCTGAGGCCGCGGCCGCCCGGTCACCGGTCGGCGCCCGCGCCGCCTTCTCCGTCGTCACCGTCGTCGTCGCCGTCCCCGTCGGCGGGCGCCGACGGCAGCAGCAGGACGACCGCCAGCCCGTAGCCGTCCCCCTGGGGCCGCGGCAGCCCCGGCCCCAGTCGCAGCTCCCCGCCCGCGGCCTCGACCAGTTCGGCGCAGACCGCCAGGCCCAGCCCCGTCCCGGGCACGTTCTGGTGGCGCGGCGACCGCCAGAACCGGCGCAGCGCCTCGGCCCGCTCGGCGTCGTCCAGGCCGCCGCCGTCGTCCTCGACGCGCAGCGCGACCGGGTCGCCGGCGACCGCGCGCACCACCACGCGGGTCCCGCCCGACAGCCGGACGGCGTTGCTCACCAGCTCGTCCAGCACGCTGCCCAGGCCGCCCGGGGGCTCCAGCGGGCGCAGCCCGGCGGGCACCCGCGCCGCGACGGCCATGCCCCGTTCGGCGGCCAGGGCCCGCCACCGCTCCAGCCGGGTGTCGAGGACCGTGTCGAGGTCGACCGGTTCCGCGCCGCTGGCGCTCTCCAGCCGGGTGGCGGCGAGCAGCGCGTTCAGCATCCGGCCCATCGCCCGCGCCTCCTCCACCGCGTCGTCGTGGGCGGCGCGCGCCTCCGCGCCGACCAGGTGCGGGCGGAGGTTCTCCACGGCCAGGCGCAGGCTCGCCAGCGGGTTGCGGAGCTGGTGGGAGGCGTCGGAGACGAACGCCCGCTGCCGGTGCAGCGCCCGTTCCACGACGTCGACCATCGCGTTGAACGACACCGCCAGCCGGCGCAGCTCCGGCGGGCCGCCCGCCGCGTCCGCCCGCACCGACAGGTCGCCCCCGGCGACGCGGGCGGTCGCCTCGTCCAGCCGGCGCACCGGCCGCAGCACCCACCGCGACAGCGGCCAGGTCACCGCCGCCAACCCGGTGAGGGGCACCAGCCCGAGCAGCGCCATCCACCCCCACGTCGCCAGGACCGCCCCGCGCAGGCGGTCGGTGGAGGACACCACCACGACCACCCCCTCCACCTCGCTGTCGCGGCCGACCGGCTCGGCGAGGATCAGCGGGCGGGTGTCCCACGGCCGGATGGCGGTCGGCGGCTCGGGCCGGAACCCGGCGAGCGCGTCGGCCACCACCCGCCGGGTGGCGGGGTCGGACAGGTACGGCACCGGCTCCCCTGCGGGCCGCGACCCCAGGACCACCTCGCCCGCCGGGTCGAGCAGCACCACGGGGAAGCCGTACAGGTCCTCGTAGCGGCGCAGCTCCATGGCCAGCGCCTCGGTGCGCCCGGTCTCCAGGGCGGTGCCGGCCAGCGACGCGAAGCGGCCCGCGTCGTTGAGCCGGTCGACGTAGACCTCGGCCGTCCGCTGCTGCGCCACCAGCGTCGCCAGGGGCGCGCCCAGCGCCACCACCAGGACGGCCGCCAGGGGCAGCAGGAGCGCGAGGAGCCGCCGCCGCACGCCTACTCCGGTCCGGCGATCAGCCGGTAGCCCACGCCGCGCGCCGTGTGGATGCGCAGCGCGCCGCCGAGCTTGCCGCGCAGCGCGGCGATGTGGGTGTCCAGGGTGCGCGACGACGCCTCCCAGCCGACCCCCCACACCTGGTCCAGGATGGTGTCGCGGCCCACCACGGCGGGCGCCCGCTGCGCGAGCAGCGCCAACAGGTCGAACTCCTTGCGGGTGAGCGGCAGCGGGGCGTCGTCGAGCCGCGCCTCGCGGGCGTCGACGTCCATCACCAGCGGGCCCAGCGCCAGCGGCGGCGCGCCACCACCGGCGGCCGAGCGCGCGGCGCGGGTGCGCCGCAGGACCGCGTCGATGCGGGCCAGCAGCTCGGCGATGCCGAACGGCTTGACGACGTAGTCGTCGGCGCCCGCGCGCAGCCCGCGCACGCGTTCGCGCTCCTCGGCGCGCGCGGTCACGGCGATGATCGCGGTCTCGGAGCGCTCGCGCAGCCGGCGCAGCAGGTCGATGCCGTCGGCGTCGGGCAGCCCGAGGTCGAGCAGCACGACGTCGGCGGCCGGCGCGCGCAGCGCGGCGGCGGCGGAGGAGACCCGGTTGACGTCGAAGGAGGCGGTCCGCAGGGCGGTGACCAGCCCGCGGGCGACCCGGTCGTCGTCCTCGACAACGAGAATGCGCATCGACGGACATGGTAGAACGCGCCGCGCGCGGCGGCGCGGCGCCGTTCCGCGCCGGGGCGCGGCGTGCGCGCCCCGGCGGCCGGAGGTCAGCCCCAGAGGCGGCGCATGGTCCAGCTCTCGGTGGCGGGGTCGAGCGTGATGTCGGCGATGCTGGGCTCGCCCTCGGACTCGGCGGCGACCCGCACCAGCCGGACGTCGGCCGGCGCGCCGGAACCGCGGTCGTGGGTGTTCCAGGTGCCGATGACGCGCCGGACGCGGTACATGCGCCCGCGCCAGGCGAAGAACGCGGGGTGGCCGCCGGTGGTGGACCTGACGTCGATCCGTTCGTTGTAGAGACTCACCGGGCCATCGTATCGAACACAGGTTCGAACACGGGGCTCGGGGGAGGACTCCGCCGCCACCCGCACCACCCTAGGGGCACGCGGCGGACCGCGCCGGGAGGGCGGCGGGCCCGATGCGGCCGGAAGCGCGCGACCTGCGGGGACGCCGTCGGATCCGGCGGAATCCGGCCGCCCGGGCGTGTCGCGGCCCGGTTCCGAGGGCGGGCCGCGCGGCGCGCGCCACCCGACCGACCGCGCGGTATGCCTATCCTGGTGTCGGGCCCCCGACGGGGGCGCGGGGAGGGCGCGATGAACACGGGAGACGACGGGCCGGCCGGCGCCGGGGAGCGCTCACCGGGCGTACCCGAGCGGCTGCTGGCCGCGGCCACGCGGCTGTTCGCCGAACGGGGCTACGAGCGCACCTCGGTGCAGGAGGTCGTCGACGCGGCGGGCGTCACCAAGGGCGCCATGTACCACTACTACGCGTCGAAGGACGACCTCCTCTACGCCATCTACCAGCGCCTGCTCACCCTCCAGGCGCGCCGGCTCGCCGACTTCGCCGCCGCCGAGGGGCCGATCGCCGACCGCGTCCGCGCGGCGGCGGCCGACCTCGTCCACACCACGGTGGACAACCTGGACGACGCGGTCATCTTCTTCCGGTCGATGCACACGCTGTCGGCGGACCGCCAGGCCGCCGTCCGCAAGGAGCGCCGCCGCTACCACGAGTGCTTCCGCGGCATGATCGAGGAGGGTCAGCGCGCCGGCGTGTTCCGCGCCGACGTCCCGGCCGACGTCGCCGCCACCCAGTACTTCGGCGCCGTCCACCACATCGGCCGCTGGTACCACCCCGGCGGCGAGCTGAGCGGACCGGCGCTGGGCGCGTACTTCGCCGACCTCCTCCTCGCCGGACTCCGGCCCGACTAGGCCCTCGCCAGGCCCTCAGAGGAGCAGCCGACCGGGCCGCGACCGGTCGTGCAGCGCGGCCATGCGCCGGGTGAGCGCGGGCCGCGGCGACAGCAGCGTGTACAGGAACACGAACAGCCCCCGGTCGGTGCGCGCCCGCTCGGCCAGCTCACCGGGGCTGACCTGGGGATAGAGGTGCCGCCCGGCGGCCATCAGCCGCACGGCGTGCGCGCCCTCGGGGCAGTGGGCGTGCGCGTGGTCGTCGGCGGTGTACTCCATGGCGCGCGCCAGGGAGGAGCCCAGGCCGGGCACCACCCACGCCGCCGCCGTACCCAGGCGCCACCACGGCGACGTGTGCCCGGCCCGCACGTGGCCGAGCTGGTGGGCGACGAGGAACCGCAGCGCCGCCGGGTCGTGCAGCCGGCCGCCGTCCCCGAACGCCGCGCTGGACACGACGACGCAGCGGCGCGGGCCGTGCCCGGCCACCCGCGCGCCGGGTTCGGGGCCCGGCCGGACGTAGACGTCGGGCACCGCGCCCAGGCCCATCTCGGCCCCGACCTCGCGGACGACGCGGTGGGCGTCGGGGAACTGGGTGGGGGAGAGCCGGACCGCGTGCGCGCACTGGCGGGCGTGGGCCAGGCCGCGCACCGCCCACGCCGCCGGCGGCAGCGCCAGGAGGGCGGCGGCCGCCCAGCGCAGCGGCGGCGTTCCCGTCCACAGGGTGTGGACGGCCGCGGCGGCGACGGCCGCCGTGACGGCGACCGCCAGTGCCAGCAGCGGCGACTCCCACGGGTGGCGGGGCACGTGCAGGAGGGGCGCGGAATCGGCGGACGGGGCCGCGGCCCGATGGGGGTCGCCGGGTCTGCGCCCGGGGGCGGCGCCTCCGGCGCGCAGTGATGTGTGGGCCATGCCGGCCGCCTCTCCGCGCGCCGGTGCCACCCCTGACACGCTGTCGACTACGTCAAGTAACGGGAACATTACTCAACTCGCCGACGGTGTGCCGGACGTACGGCGGGTGTGTCCGCCCGGTCAGTCGGTCGGGATGAGGAACCCGCCGGTGTCGAGCTTGAGCTCGAACGGCTCGGGGAGTTCGATGGGCTCGCCCCACTCGACGGCGTGGCTGTCGGCGTAGTCGGTGCCGCGCGGCGCCGAGTGCAGGGTGATGCGGGGCCCGCGCGGGTCGTAGGCGTCGACCAGCAGGTAGAGGGGGATGCCGGCGGCGGCGTAGTCGTGCTTCTTCGCGCCGCGGTCGTCGTCGGCGTTGCCCTTGGACGCGATCTCGACGACCAGGGGGATGTCGTCGGCGGACAGCGGCGCGCCGCGCTCCTCGGGGATGGACGCGTCCGGGACGACGACGAGGTCGGGCGCGCGCAGCCGCAGCGAGGACGGGATGGCGACCCCGGTGCCCTGGTGGAGTTCCCAGTCGTCGGGCAGCCGGGGGATGAGCTGCCGTTCGATCTTGTAGATGTTGC
Source organism: Nocardiopsis trehalosi NBRC 14201 (assembly GCF_001552555.1). Lineage (GTDB taxonomy): Bacteria > Actinomycetota > Actinomycetes > Streptosporangiales > Streptosporangiaceae > Nocardiopsis_B > Nocardiopsis_B trehalosi. The sequence continues at coordinate 10,011 of NZ_BCRK01000179.1, forward strand.
TGTTGTGCCGCGGTGCCGGTGGGGGGACCAAGACGATGCCTACCTCACGGATTTCCGCCCGCCATCCGTCGGGCATGTCGACCTCGTGCCAGGCGCGCAGCAGGAAGTCCCACCGGTCGTGCTCGGCGGGGGCTTGCTCAGTCTGGTGCTCCATCACGGCGGTCCCCATGCCACGCCACCTCCTGGTCACAGAAAGTAGCAGCTCGTCGTCGTCGGCATCTGCGTTTTCCCACTTTAGGGCGGTGGGGCCGGGCGCGGAAGGAGCGTGCGCCCTCCGCGCCCCGCCGGGCGGCACCGCCCGGCGTCAGGGCCCTTCGTGTCGGCGCAGCTCCTCGGCGAGGACGTCGAGGAAGGCGTCGACCTGCGACGGGTCGTAGCCCGGCCGGGCGCGGGTGGTGGCGAACCTGACCCGCTCCACCTCGGTCGCCGTCAGCCCGTCGGGGGCGCGGCGGCCCTGGGCCAGCGCCTCCAGGGTGTGCTCGGCGCGGTCGAGGAAGGCGTCGACCTGGTCCTCGTTGTAGCCGGTGGTCAACCGGGTGGTGGCGAAGCCCTTGCGGCGGACGTCCTCGGCGGTGAGCAGCGGGCGCCCGGGCGGCGGGCCGGCCGGACCGGGGTGCGGCGGGCGGCCGGGGCCCGCAACGGGCGGGAACGCCCCCGGCGGCGGGGGCGGCGCGCCGGGGGCGTGCCGGGGCGGCTGGGCGGGGTGCGGGGGGTGCGGTGCGGGACGGCCGCGGCCGGACGGCGCCCCGGGCGCGCCGGGTGCCCCGGCGGGGGTGCCGGCCAGGCCGCGCGACCGGAGTTCGCCCGCCACCACGTCGAGGAAGGCGTCGACCTCGTCCTCGTTGTAGCCGGGACTCAGCCGGGTGGTGCGGAACCGCGCCGACTCGACCTCGGCCGCGGTGATCAGCGGGCCCGTGCGGGGGCCGCCCTGGAGAGCGCTGAGCGTGGCCTCGACCCGGTCGAGGAGGGCGTCGACGTCCTCCTCGTTGTAGCCCGGCCGCAGGCGCACGGTGTGGAAGCTGGCGTTCGCGATATCGGCGGGAGTCAGCGGCATGCCCCTATTGTGCCGACCGCGCCGCACCGAACGGGGGCGTTCGCCCGGGCGGGTGCGTCCAGGAGTGGCCGCCGGTCAGCGGGCGAGGTAGCGGCCGATGCCGTCGGCGACGGCGGCGGCCGCCTCCGCGCGCCACTCGGCGTCCTCGATCAGTTCCGCGTCGGTCGGGTTGCGCATGTTGCCGACCTCAAGGAAGACCTTGGGCACATCGGACATGTTCAGCCCGCCGAGGTCGGTGCGCTCGTCCAGCCCCTCGTCGGCCAGGTAGTCGGCCCGGGGCTGGCCGGTGCCCTCCTCGAACGCGGCGCGCACGTCCTCGGCGAGGTCGCGGGAGGGCTCCACGATCTCCTCGGTGTACCCGGCGACGTGCCCGGGGGCGATGACGTGGAACCCGCGGCCGTCGCTGGGGCCGCCGTCGGCGTGCAGCGAGATGGCGGCGTCCGCGTCGGCCTCGTTGCCGATCCGCGCCCGCTCGTCGACGCACGGGCCCACGCCCTCGTCGTCCTCGCGGGTCAGGACGACGGTGGCGCCCCCGTCCTCCAGCCGGTCGCGCACCCGCTGCGCCAGGTCCCAGGTGAACGCGTGCTCGGGGTAGCCGTCGGCGGTCTCGGCGCCGACCGTGTCGCACGCCTTGGTCCCGGGGCCGGCCGGCACCGAGGCGGCGATCTCGTCGGCCGCGTCGGCGTTCCCGCCGTTGTGGCCGGGGTCGACCACCACGGTCGCGCCGGCCAGCGGGCCGTCCTCCTCGGCGGGTGCGGAGGGGGCGCCGGAACCCTCGGGACCGCCCGGGCCGGAGAGCGGAAGGGTGGCCGTGACCTGGGGTTCGGGCCCGTCGCCGCCGGTCACCGCCGAGCACGCGGTGACGGAGAGCAGGGCGGCCGCGGCGAGGGCGGCGCCTCGGATCGGCCGGGTCGACCGCGCGGGGGCGGCGGTGCCGTTGCGCATGATGCGGATGGGGGTCCTCGCGTCGGGTAGGGGGGGCAGGGACCCAACCTAACGGGTTCCAGGGAACAATCGGCGGGCCTGTCGCGTCATATCGCAAGAGACCCCGGTTCCCCCGGGCCCCGAAGCCGAGGTGATGTCCATGCGCAAGAGCAACCGAGCCGCCGCCGGCGCGGCCGCGTGGCAGGTCGTGCACGACGGCACCCGTCCCGGCCGCCCCTCGCTGTGGGCGCGGATCGGCGCCGTCCCCCGCATGCTGGGCGCGCGGATGCGCGGCGGCTACACGCAGCTGTCCACGTCCCGCGTCGTCGCGTTCGCCGCCGCCCTCCTCTACATCCTGTCCCCGATCGACGCCGTCCCCGAGGTGTTCGTGCCCTTCATCGGGCTGGCCGACGACGTCGGCGTCGCCGCCTGGCTCGCCGCCGCGCTGATGGGCGAGACCGAGCGCTACCTGGAGTGGGAGCGGCGCGGCGCCTCCTACGTGCAGGGCCACGTGGTCGGCTGACGGCCGGCCCGAACGGCCCGGAGCCCCGCGGGCGCCGGCGGCGGAGGACGCCGCCGGCGCCC
>NZ_BCRK01000180.1 GCF_001552555.1 Nocardiopsis trehalosi NBRC 14201
CCCCGCCCCGACCGACCCCAACCCCCCCCCCCCCCGCAGGACCGCCGCCCGCCACGGGCTCCGCGGTGCTGCCCGGAAACCGCCGGAGGCCCCCGAATGTCCCTCCAGGAGAAACCCACCACCCCGCCCGACCCGCCCCGCCAGGCGCGGCTCGACCGGGTCCGCTCAGGTGTGCAGCGCTTCGGCGGCCACCTGGCCGGGATGGTCATGCCCAACATCGGGGCGTTCATCGCCTGGGGCCTGATCACCGCCCTGTTCATCCCCACCGGGTGGCTGCCGAACGAGACGTTCGGCGCGCTCGTGGACCCGATGATCAAGGTCCTGCTGCCGGTCCTCATCGGCTACACCGGCGGTCGGCTGGTGCACGGCCAGCGCGGCGCGGTGGCCGGCGCGGTCGCCACGGTCGGCGTCGTCGTCGGCGCGGACATCCCGATGTTCCTCGGCGCGATGGTCATGGGCCCGCTCGCCGCCTACGTGCTCCGCCTGTTCGACAACGCGGTGCGCCACCGGGTCCGCTCCGGCTTCGAGATGCTGGTCGACAACTTCAGCTGCGGCATCATCGGCGGCGCGATGGCCCTCGTCGCCCTCATCGGCGTCGGCCCCGTGGTCGAGACCGTCACCCGCGGCCTCGGCGCGGGCGTGCAGTTCCTCATGGACGCCGGCCTGCTGCCGCTGGTCGCGGTGATCATCGAGCCCGCCAAGGTGCTGTTCCTCAACAACGCCATCAACCACGGGGTGCTGGGCCCGCTGGGCGTGGCGTCGGCCGCCGAGACCGGGCGCGCCGTGGAGTTCCTCATCGAGTCGAACCCCGGCCCCGGCCTGGGTATCCTGCTGGCGCTGATGTTCTTCGGCCCGCGCGCCACCCGCTCCACCGCGCCGGGCGCGATCGTCATCCAGTTCCTCGGCGGCATCCACGAGATCTACTTCCCGTACATCCTCGCCCAGCCCCGGCTCATCCTCGCGGCGATCGGCGGCGGCGCGGCGGGCATCTCCGTCTTCCTGCTCACCGGGGCCGGCCTGGTCGCCACGCCGTCGCCCGGCAGCATCATCGCCATCCTCGCGGTCACCCCGCGGGGCGGGCACATCAGTGTGATCCTCGGGGTCGCCGCGGCGACCGCGGTGTCCTTCCTCATCGCCGCCGCGCTCCTCGGCTTCGGCAAGGCGCGGCGCGCGGAGTCCCGCAGCGAATCGGAGGCAACCTCATGAACACGATCGACGGCGCGCAGGTCCGCAAGGTGGTCGTCGCCTGCGACGCGGGGATGGGCAGCAGCGCGCTGCTGACCTCCCAGCTCAGCAAGTCCCTGTCCCCGCACTCGGTGGGCGTGGAGCACACCTCGGTCGACCGCATCCCGGCCGACGCCGACGTGGTCCTGTGCCACGCCAACCTGGCCGAGCGGGCCCGGCGCAGCGCCCCCGACAAGGTCGTGCTGACCTTCCAGATGTTCCTGGGCGACCCGGTGTTCCAGCGCCTGGAGAACGCCATCAAGGCGGGTGAGCGCATTGACGGCTGACGCCCTGCGGCTGACGCCCGAGGCGGTCCGCACCGGCCTCCGGGCGGCCGACAAGGCCGACGCCATCGACCAGGCCGGCCGGCTGCTGCTGGAGCTGGACGCGGTCGAGCCCGGTTACCTGCCCGCCATGCACGAGCGCGAGCGGTCGGTCCCCACCTACATCGGCGAGGGCGTCGCCATCCCGCACGGGACCGACGCCGCCCGCGCCCTGGTCCGCCGCACCGCGCTCGCCGTCCTGGTCTTCCCCGACGGGGTCGACTGGGACGGCCAGGACGTCCGCGTCGTCATCGGCATCGCCGCCGACGGCGACTCCCACATGGGGGTGCTGTCCGCCCTGGCGGCCACGCTGTCGGCGCCCGACCGGGCCGCCGCGCTGCGCGCCGCCGACGACGCCGCCACCGTCATCGCGCTGCTGCGCCCCGACGGCGACGACGACGCCCCGACCCCCGACGACCGTGTGAAGGAGACCCGATGAAGGTCGCCCGTTTCTACGCCCCCGGAGACATCCGCATCGAGCAGGCGGAGGAGCCCGAGCCGGGCCCCGGCGAGCTCAAGCTGCGCGTGCGCAACTGCTCCACCTGCGGAACCGACGCCAAGATCTTCCGGCACGGCCACCACCACATCGCCCCGCCCCGCGTCATCGGGCACGAGATCGCGGGCGAGGTGGTCGCCGCGGGCAGCGAGGCGGGCGACTGGGCGGTCGGCGACCGCGTTCAGGTGATCGCCGCCATCCCCTGCGGGACCTGCCCCGACTGCCGGCGCGGGTGGCGGACGATCTGCCCGAACCAGGAGTCCATGGGCTACCAGTACGACGGCGGGTTCGCCGAGTACATGATCGTGCCCGCCAAGGTGCTCGCGGTCGACGGCGTGAACCGCATCCCCGACCCGGTCGGGTTCGCCGAGGCGTCGGTGGCCGAGCCGCTGGCGTGCGTCCTCAACGGGCAGGAGCTGGCCCGGGTCGGCGAGGGCGACACCGTCGTGGTCATGGGCGCCGGGCCCATCGGCTGCCTGCACGTGCGCATGGCGCGGGCCAACGGCGCCGCCCAGGTCATCCTGGTCGAGCCGAACCGGGCCCGCCTGGACGCGGCGGCCGCCGTGGTGCGCCCCGACGCCGTCGTGTGCGGCGCCGAGACCGACCCGATCGACGAGGTCCGCAAGCTCACCGACGGCCGCGGCGCCGACGTGGTCATCACCGCGGCCGCGGCGGGCAAGGCCCAGGAGGACGCGCTGCAGATGGCGGCCCGGCGCGGCCGCATCAGCTTCTTCGGCGGCCTGCCCAAGGACAACCCCGTCATCGCCTGCGACTCCAACCTGGTGCACTACCGGGAGCTGACGATCGTCGGCGCCAACGGCTCCAGCCCGGACCACAACCGGCGGGCGCTCGACCTCATCGCCTCGGGCGCGGTGCCCGTCAGCGACCTCATCACGCACCGGATGGGGCTCGACGACGTCCTGACCGCCATCGAGACGGTCATCGCGGGCGACGCGATCAAGGTGACGATCGCGCCATGACGACCGCGTACCGGCGGCGACGGGCCGGGTCCGCATGATCCTCACCGTCACCCCCAACCCCAGTGTCGACCGCACCCTGGAGGTCGGTGCGCTCCAGCGCGGCGGGGTGGTGCGGGTCGAGGGCGCGCGGACCCACCCGGGCGGGAAGGCCGTGAACGTCTCGCGGGCGCTGCGCCGCAACGGGGAGCCGACCACGGCGGTGCTGCCGGTCGGCGGCGCGGACGGCGGGCGGATCGCCGCGCTGCTCGACGAGCAGGGCGTCGCGGCGGTCACGGTGCCCATCGGTGCCGCCACCCGCAGCAACATCACCATCGCCGAGGGCGACGGGGTCACCACCAAGCTCAACCTGCCGGGGCCGGCGCTCACCGAGGACGAGGTGGACGCCGTCCTCGACGCGGTCCGCACCGAACTGCGCCGCGGACCGCGGTGGCTGGTCGCCGGGGGCAGCCTGCCCGCCGGGGTCCCCCCGGAGTTCTACCCGCGGGTGGCCCGGTTGGCCGCCGAGCACGGCGTGCCCGTCGCCATCGACACCTCCGGCGCCCCGCTGGAGGCGGCCGCCCGCGCGGGCGGCGTCGACCTGCTCAAGCCCAACCACGAGGAACTGGCCGAACTCCTCGGCCGGGAGCTGACCACCGTCGGCGACGTCGCCGACGCCGCCCGCGAGGTGCTGGACTGGGGCAACGGGGCGGTGCTGGCCACCCTCGGCGCCCACGGCGTGCTGCTCGCGTCGGGCGGGCGCACCTGGTGGGCGGGCGGCGCCGCAGTGGTGCCGCGCAGCACCGTCGGCGCGGGCGACTGCGCCCTCGCCGGCTACCTGCACACCGCCGGCGAGCCCGAGGAGCGGCTGCGCCGGGCGGTGGCGTGGGGCGCGGCGGCCGTCGCCCTGCCCGGCACGACCGTGCCGGGGCCCGCCGACATCGACTGCGCGGCCGTCCGCGTCGTCGCCGACCCCGACCCCGCTCTGGTGGTGGAGAAGCTGTGACCCGTGCGGCCGCCCGCGCGGCCGCACGGCGCTCCGCTCCACCCCGCTCCGACCGACCCACGAAAGGGAACCCCCCATGCCCCAGCGCACCGCCGTCATCGGCTCCTCGGTGGGCCTGCACGCCCGCCCGGCCACCCTGTTCGTCCAGGCGGTGGTGAAGACCGGCCTGCCCGTCACCATCGCCAAGGAGGGCGGCAGCCCCGTCGACGCCCGCAGCGTGCTCACGGTCATGAGCCTCGGCGCCAAGGGCGGCGACACCGTCCTGCTGGAGGCCGAGGGCGACGGCGCCGACACCCACCTGGCCGACCTCGCCGGCCTGCTGGAGACCGACCTCGACGCCTGACCCGCCGCCCCGGCCCGCGCGCGGCCCCCTCCCCCGTGCCGGGCCGGGGCACGGCGGCCCCCGCCCCCACGCGCCCCCGCCCCGGCGCCGGGGTGCGGGGGCGCCGCGTACCATCGGGGCGGTGAGGACGATCCGGCGCGGGGGCGAGCACGAGGCCGAGGTCCGCCGGTCGCGGTTCATCTGCGCCCTGCGGCGGGTCGGCGACGAGGACGCCGCGCGCGCGTTCATCGCCGAGCGGCGCCGCCTGCACTGGAACGCCGCCCACAACTGCACCGCCTACGTGCTCGGACCCGACGGCGCGGTGCAGCGGTCCAGCGACGACGGCGAACCCTCCGGCACGGCGGGCGTGCCCATGCTGGAGGTGCTCCGCCAGCGCGGCCTCACCGACACGGTCGCCGTCGTCACGCGCTACTTCGGCGGGGTCAAGCTGGGCGCCGGCGGGCTGGTCCGCGCCTACGGGGGCGCGGTCGCGGCCGCCGTCGACGCGGTCGGCGTGCTGGAGCGCCGGGTCCTGCCCGTCGTCGCCGTCACCGCCGACTACCACCACGCCGGGCGGCTGGAGAGCGCGCTGCGCGGCTCCGCCCACACCGTGCGCGACGTGCGCTACGGAACGGGCGTCGAGATCGACGTCGCCCTCGCCGACCCCGACCTCGCCGGCTTCGCCGCCTGGATCGCCGAGGCCACCGGCGGCGCCGCCGCCTGCGAGCAGCGCGGCACCACCACCGTGGAGACCGCACCGGACGCCTGACCCGGCGCCTGCCCCGCCTGACCCCGCACCCGCCCCGGCGCCGGGCGCGGGCCGGCCGCCCCGGCGCTCACCGCCCCGGCTCCTCGGCGACGCGCGGCGGGGTCCGCCCCCCGAGGTCCGCGACCGGACCGGGGACGCGGACCGCGTCGGAGTGGAGCCCGTCGGCGGGCAGCGGGACGCGCACATCGGGCCGGGCGTCCGGCGCGCGGTCGCGGTCGGCGCGGGGGTACAGGGCGGCGTGCAGGACGCGGACGGCGGCCTCGGCGGCGGCCGGCGCGGCCGCGGCGGCGCGGGCCGTGCCGGTGGGCAGCCGGCCGGTGATGATCAGCGGGCCGAGGGCGGCGGTCAGCACGCCGACGGAGGGCCGGCCGTCGCCGCTCTCCAGTTCGGCCTCCACGATCTCGGCGGCGGCCTCGGCGACGGTCGCGTCCGGCACCGGGTCGTCGGCGCCCCCGGCGGTGTCCATGGCCCGGGACCAGGCGCCGCGCACCACCGCGCCCACCTCCACCCGCCGCAGGCCGACGCGGGCCTGGTGGACGGCGTCGGCGGTCGCGGTCAGCGCGGTGCGCACGCGGGCGATGGCGTCCGGCGTGCTCCCCTCCCCGCCGGCGGCGAGCACCGCGTCCTGGGCGATGGCGGCGAGGCAGCGGACGGCGTCGCGGACGGCCTGGCGGTCGGCGCCGGTGTACTCGGGCGCCGTGGGCGTGGTCGGGATCATGGCTGCTCCCCGGATGGATGCCTACGAGGGCACGCTACGTCCTGCGCCCCGCACAGCCCCGCTGCTCGGCGGAGTGTCGCCGAACGGGCGGCGCGCGGGGGTGACCGGACGGTGACGGTCCGGGTGCCGGGCGTGTGCGGGGCGGGGGCCGTCGCCTAGGATTCCGGTACACGTCGTCGTCCGAGGGAGTGACCGGCCATGCGCACCTGGCCGCGGGCACCGCTGGCGCCGGTCGCGGCCGGGGTCCTCCTCCTCGCCGCCGCCTGCACCGGGGGCCCACCGCCCCCGGGCGGCCCGGAGTCCCCCCGCCCCCTGCCCACCGCCTTCGCGGGCGACCCGCCGCCGGGGCTGTCCAGCGACCCCCTGCGGTACCTGCACGGCCCCGGCGCCGGCGGCCCCGCCATCCTCGACGACGCCATGGGCGTGCGCATCCAGTCCGTCGGCGACGCGTTCCTCATCAGCTCCAACAGCGAGGAGCGCCACCTGCTCCAGGACGCCGCCGACGGCACCACCCTGTGGGAGGGCGACCGGCCCATCGACCGGTTCGGCACCGACGGCGGCGGCGCCGACGTGCTCGTGGTGGGCTCCGGCGACGACGACGGCGACACCACCGTGGTCGACGCCGAGGGCGCCACCCTGTGGTCCGGCACCGGCGGCCGGGACGTCTACGTGGGCGGCGCGGTGCTGCGCCGCCCCGAGGGCTGGACCGCCGACGACCCCTACGGCGACCTCGCCCTGCTCGACACCGAGGGCGACCCCCTCTGGGACTTCGCGTTCGCGGCCCCGCCCGACGCCGGCGAGGGCGCCGAAGCGCCGTCCCCGTCGCCCCCGCCGGCCGGCGACGCGTCCGACCCCGACCCCGGCCGCATGGGCGTGCCGGTCGCCGCGCGGGACGGCGTCGCGCTGCTCGACGACGGCGCCGGGCTGCTCCAGGCGCGCGACATCGGCGGCGACCCGGGCGAACTGCTGTGGAGCGCCACCGGTGACGACCCCGACCTGGCGGGCGAGGCGGCGCTGCCCCGGCCGCTGCCGCGCGTCGTCGGCTTCTACGACGTCCCCGCCCCTGGGGACGGCGGCACCGGGGGCACCCCTTCGGCGAGAGGGACCCCTTCCCCGGACGGCCCCGGCGCCGCGCCCGCCCGCACCGCGGTGCTGGTCCGCTGGGCGTTCGCCGAGGACCCCTCGCTGCTGTCGCTGCACGACCTGCGCGGCGGCGAGGTGCTGTGGACCCTCACCGAGCCGGGCGCCAACCCGGCCGGCCCCGCCTTCGACCCCGGGTTCGTCCCCGGCACCGTCCACGACCCCGCCACCGGGACCCTGCTGCTGCCGCAGGCCGGCGGCGCGACCCCGATGATCGCGGTGGACCTGGCGGCGGGCCGGGTGCGCTGGGAGTTCGACGCCGACGAGCAGGCGATCTCCCCGGCGTTCGCCCTGGGCGGCCGGTTCTACGGCGACTCCCGGGGCGCCGACGACGCCGCGTCGTCCCAGGTGGTGCTGGACGCCGAGACCAAGGACGTGGTCGCCGAAGGGCTGGACGCCTACGTCGAGGCGGTCACCGACGACGGCCACGCGGTCGTGGTGGCCGACCGGCAGCGGTTCGTGTTCGCCCCCGAGGACGCCCCGGCCACCGGGGGACCGGCCACCCCCACCGGGTAGCCGCCGGGGTCAGGCCCAGGCGTGGTCGGCGGCCAGCAGCTCCTCGCGGTCCGGGCGCGGCGGCGGGGTGCCCACGTCGGCGGTGGAGCGGAGGGTGGCCGCCGCGGTGATGTGCCCCAGGCGGAGCCGGTCGCGCGGCGGCCGGCCCTCCAGCAGCCCGGACAGGAACCCGGCGGCGAACGCGTCGCCCGCCCCCACCGGTTCGGCCACGTCGACTGGGAGCGCCGGGACGAAGGTGCGGTCGCCCCCCTCGTAGCAGGTGGCGCCGATGTCGGCGTCCTTGACGACGAGGCAGCCCACCTCGGGCAGCAGCGCCCGCACGTCGTCGGGCGCCGCCGTCCCCCACAGCGCCTCGGCCTCGTCGCGGCCCACCAGCACCACGTCGGCGCGGCGGGCCAGCGGCAGCAGCGCCCGGGCCGCCGCCTCCGCCGGCCACAGGGCCGGGCGGTGGTTGACGTCGAAGCTGACGGGCGGCCGCCCCGGGGAGCGGTCGAGGAGCCGGTCGACCAGCGCCGCGCACGACGCCGACAGCGCCGGGGTGATCCCGGACAGGTGGAGCAGCCGGGCCCGCCCCACCACCGCGGCGCCGGCCAGGCCGGGCCCCATGGCCGAGGCCGCCGACCCGGCCCGGTAGTAGTGGACGCCCGTCCCCTCGGGCCGGGGGTCCTTGAGGTAGAGCCCGGTGGGCCGTTCGGGGTCGATCTCGACCGCCCCGGTGTCGACGCCGTGCGCGGCCACCGCGCCGGTGACGATGCGGCCCAGCGGGTCGTCGCCCACCCGGCCGAGCCACGCCGCGCGGTGCCCCAGGCGGGCCAGGCCGCACGCGACGTTGGACTCGGCGCCGCCGGCGTCCACCCGCAGCCGGGCGTCGGCCGTCAGCGGGCCGCCGGCGGCGGGGGTGAGCACGGCCATGGTCTCGCCCACGCACAGGGCGTCGACGGGGCCGGCCCCCGGCGGGGGCGGGGCGGTGCGCATGCGGTCGGTCCCTCCTCTGGTGGGGCGCCGGAGCGGGGTTCCGGCCGGCGGCGGCGCGGCGGTCAGGCGCGGCGCGGCCGCACGGATCGGCCGGGCAGCGCGTCGGTGCGCCGCCCGTCGCGGACGGTGAACCGGCCGTTGACGAGGACGTGCGGGATGCCCTCGGGCGGCCGCCGCGGCTCGTCGTAGGTGGCGCCCGCGGCCACCGTGGCGGGGTCGAACACGGTGATGTCGGCGGCCGCCCCGGGCCGGATGACGCCGCGGTCGGTGAGCCCGAGGCGGCGCGCGGGCCCGGAGGTGAGGTGCGCGACGCACTCCTCCAGGCCGAGGACGCCGAGTTCGCGCACGTAGGTGCCGAGGTAGCGGGCGAAGGTGCCCCAGCCGCGCGGGTGCGGGCGGGCGCCGGCCAGGATGCCGTCGCTGCCGCCGGTGTGGGCGGGGTGGCGCATGATGGTGCGCACGTTGTCCTCGTCGCCGACGTGCAGCAGGCAGCCGGTGGCCATGGCGTCGTCCACCAGCAGGTCGGCGAACACGTCGCCGGGGGCGCGGCCGGTCCGGTCGGCGAGGTCGCGCACCGACGCGCCGACCGCCCAGTCGAGGGCGGGGTCGCCCACCCCGGTGATGACCACCACCGACCAGTCGACCGGGACGCCCTGGTTGCCGTCGCTGCCGGTCACCTCGACCTCGTGCAGGATGGCGGCGCGCTCGGCGGGGTCGCGCAGCCGCTCCAGCGTCGCCGCGGTGCCGCCCGCCTGCGCCCGGCTGGGCAGCAGCGCGCCGAGGTAGGTGGCGGCCGCCAGGTAGGGGTAGGTGTCGAGGCTGACGTCGAGCCCGTCGTCGCGCACGGCCGCGTCGATCATGGCCAGGACCTCGGGGGCGCGGCCCCGGTTCATCGGGAAGTTGACGTGGCAGTGCGCCAGGTGCAGCGGGGTGCCCGCGCGCCGGGCGATGTCCAGGCAGGCGCGGTAGGACTCCATCAGCCGGACGCCGTAGTTGCGGTGGTGCGGGCAGTAGTAGCCGCCGGCGGCGCGGACCGGTGCGAGGAGTTCCACGATCTCGTCGTCGCCGGCGTACATGCCGGGCGTGTAGGTCAGCCCGGCCGACAGGCCCACCGCGCCCTCGGCCATGCCCTGGGCGACGGCGGCGCGCATGGCGTCGAGTTCGGCCGGTCCGGCGGGGCGCTCGTCGCCGCCCATGACGGCCATGCGGACGGTGCCGTGCGGGACGAGGTAGGCGGCGTTGACGGCGGCGCCCGCGTCGATCCGGTCGAGATAGCCGCCGACCGTGCGCCAGTCGTGGTCGATGCCGGGGGTGCCGTTCCACCCGGCGAGCTGCCGCCGGAGCTGGGGGAGGGTGGCGTCGGTGACGGGGGCGTAGCTGAGGCCGTCCTGGCCGAGGACCTCCAGGGTGACGCCCTGGAGGGTCTTGGCCAGGTGCTCGGGGTCGGCGAGCACGGCGAGGTCGGAGTGGGCGTGCATGTCGATGAACCCGGGGGCGACCGCCAGCCCGGTGACGTCCACCCGCTCCCCGGTGGCGGCGGCCCGGCCGGGCGGCGCGACCTCGGTGATCCGGCCGTCGGCGACGACCACGTCGGCGGTGCGGGCGGGGGCGCCGGTGCCGTCGACGACCCGGCCTCCGGTGAGCACGACGTCGGCCATGGGGGTCCTTCCAGGTCGCGACCTGCGCGGAGCCGTTGCAATATGTGCAACGCCTCGGGCATTATATGCACCGCACCCCGGCCGCGACAGAGGGAGGCGCACGTGTCGCAGACCGTCCAGCGCGCGGTCGCCATCATCGACGCCCTCGCGGTCCGCCCGCGCACGCTGGGCGAGGTCGCGGACCTGCTCGGGGTCCACCGCTCCACGGCGCTGCGGCTGCTGCAGACCCTGGAGGCCGCCGGGTTCGCCCGCCGGCTCAGCGACGGCCGGCACACCGTGGGCACCCGGCTCATCGAGATCGCCCAGCAGGCGCTCGACGGCCTGGAGCTGCGCCCCCTCGCCCACCCGCACCTGCGGGCGCTGCACGCCGCCTGCGGGCACACCGTCCACCTGGCGCAGCTCGTCGGCGACGAGGTCGTCTACATCGACAAGCTCGACGCCGCAGCGGGCGTGCGCATGTACTCGCGCGTGGGCCGGCCGGCGTCCCTGCACGCCAGCGGCGTGGGCAAGGCCGTCCTGTCCCGGCTGCCGGCCGACCGCGTCGCCGAGCTGCTCGACGGCGCCGACCTGGTCCGCCACACCGCCGCCACGCACGCCGACCGGGCCGCCCTGGAGGCCGAGATCGCCCGCGTCCGCGCGCGCGGCTGGGCCGCCGACGACGGCGAGTTCGAGGACTTCGTGAACTGCGTGGCGGCGCCGATCGCCAACAGCACCGGCGACGTCGTCGCGGCCGTGTCCGTCACGGCGCTGCGCGCCATCGCCCCGCTCGACCGGCTGACCGAGCTCGTCCCCGACCTGCTGGCGACGGCCGCGGCCATCGGCCGGGACCTCGGCTGAGGCGCCCGGACCGCAACGAGACAGGAGGACCATGGGGTTCTACGACAGCCTCGGCGTGCGCCGGGTGGTCAACGCGAGCACGACGTTCACCGCGCTCGGCGGTTCGCTGATGCCGCCCGAGGTGCTCGACGCCATGCGCGAGGCCGCCGGGTCGTTCGTCGACATGGAGGAGCTGCACCTGGCGGCGGGCCGCGGCATCGCGGAGCTGACCCGCAACGAGGCCGCCTACGTCACGTCGGGCTGCGCCGCCGCGCTGGTGCTGGCCGTCATGGGCTGCCGCGCCGGCGGTGACCCCCGGCTCATCGCCCGGCTGCCCGAGGGCACCGGGCTGCCCGCCGAGGTGGTCGTGCACGCGGCGCACCGCATCCCCTACGACCCGGTGCTGGGCCTGGCCGGGGCGCGCGTGCGGCAGATCGGCAACGCGCTGCAGACCTTCGAGTGGGAGCTGGAGGCCGCCCTCACCGCCGACACCGCCGCGGTGCTCTACGTGGCGGGCCGCCACCTGGCGCGCGGCGCGCTGCCGCTGCCGACGGTGGTGCGGATCGCGCGCGAGCGCGGCGTCCCGGTACTGGTCGACGCCGCCGCGCAGCTGCCCCCGGTGGAGAACCTGTGGCACTTCACCACCGGGCTGGGCGCCGACCTGGTCGCGTTCAGCGGCGGCAAGGCCCTGCACGGCCCCCAGGCCAGCGGGCTGCTGCTGGGCCGGGCCGACCTCGTGGAGGCCGCGCGGCGGAACGGCGCCCCGTTCCAGCGCCCGGCCCGGCCGATGAAGGCCGGCAAGGAGGAGATCGCCGGGCTTTACGCGGCGGTGCGCCGCTACGTCGGCCTGGACCACGACGCCGTCGCCCGGGGCTGGGAGGCCACGCTCGCCTACTGGGCCGGCGAGCTGGCCGGGCTGCCGGGCGTCGCCGTCGAGCGCGACCCCTTCAACGAGGCCGGGCAGCCGGTGCCCCGGCTGCGCGTGGACGTCGACCCCCGGGCAGCCGCCGCCGACGCCGCGGCCGTCCTCGACCGGCTGCGCGGCGGCGACCCCGCCATCGCGGTGCTGCCCGCCGAGGACCCGGTCACCGGGACCGTGTCGGGCTTCTGGCTCGGCCCGGACCTGCTGGCCGAGGGTGAGGCGGAGATCGTGGCGGCCGCGCTGCGCCGCCTGCTCGGCTGAACCGCGGGACCGACCGATCGGGACCGCCCCGATCGCGACCTTGAGAGGGAGAGCGCATGAGCGTCACCGAGATCCGCACCGACGAGGCCCCGCGCCCGGCCGGCGCCTACAGCCAGGGCGTCGTCGCCAACGGGTTCCTCTACACGGCCGGGTTCGGCCCGCAGGACCCCGCGACGGGCGAGGTCGCGCCGACCGTGGGCGAGCAGACCGCCCAGGTGCTGAGCAACGTCGCCGCGGTGCTCGCCCAGCACGGCCTCACCCTCGACGACGTGGTGAAGACCACGGTGCACCTGCAGCACCTCAAGCGGGACTTCGCCGAGTACGACGCCGTCTACGCCGAGCGGTTCAGCGCGCCCTACCCGGTGCGCACCACGGTGGGGTCGGACCTGATGGACATCCTGGTGGAGATCGACGTGGTGGCCGCGCTGCGCGACTGAGCGGGCGGGCGGCGCGCGGCGGGACCCGCCGCGC
>NZ_BCRK01000181.1 GCF_001552555.1 Nocardiopsis trehalosi NBRC 14201
GCGGGGCGGCGGGCCGCCGCCCCGGTCAGCCGCCGATGGCCGACATCGGCCGGGCGGGCTGCAGGAACGCCGGGTCGTCGATGCCGTGGCCGGGCAGCTTCGCGGCCACCGCGGCCCGCCACCGGTCGGCGATCTCGGCGTCGGTGGCGCCGCCCCGCAGCAGCGGGCGCAGGTCCGACTCCTCGCGGGCGAACAGGCAGTTGCGGATCTGCCCGTCCGCGGTGAGCCGCACCCGGTCGCAGGCGCCGCAGAACGGGCGGGTCACCGATCCGATCACGCCGACCGTCGCGGGGCCGCCGTCCACCCGGAACAGTTCGGCGGGCGCGCTGCCCCGGGTGGCGGCGTCGGCCGCCTCCAGGGAGTACACCGCGCTCAACCGGTCCAGGATCTCGTCGGCGGTGACCATGTCGTCGCGCCGCCACCCGTGCTGGGCGTCGAGCGGCATCTGCTCGATGAACCGCAGCTCGTAGCCGTGGTCCAGGCAGTAGCGGAGGAGTTCGGGGGCCTCGTCGTCGTTGACGCCGCGCATCAGGACGGCGTTGACCTTGACCGGGGTGAGCCCGGCGGCGGCCGCCGCCGCCATGCCCGCCAGGACGTCGTCGAGCCGGCGGCGGCGGGCGAGGCGGGCGAACACGTCGGGGCGCAGGGTGTCGAGCGAGACGTTCACCCGGTCGAGCCCGGCCTCGGCCAGGGCCGGGGCCACCCGCGCCAGGCCGATGCCGTTGGTCGTGAGGGCGGTGCGGGGCCGGGGGGTGAGCGCGGTGGCGGCGGCGACGATCCCGGGGAGCCCGCGGCGCAGGAGCGGTTCGCCGCCCGTGAACCGCACCTCGGTGATGCCGAGCGCGGTCACGCCGATGGCGATCAGCCGGTTCACCTCGTCGTCGGTGAGGACCTCGTCCTTGGGCAGCCAGTCGAGCCCTTCGGGGGGCATGCAGTAGGTGCACCGGAGATTGCAGCGGTCGGTGAGAGAGACCCTGAGGTCCGTCGCCACCCTCCCGTGGGAATCGGCGAGCACGGGCGTCACCTCCTGGTGGTCGCGCGGCGGGGGTGCGGGCGGTCCGCCGCCGGCGCCGTCGTGCGGACGCGGCGCCACCGTTGGTCTTCCCGCCGGAACTCCAGCCTAAAAGACGGTGGAAGCTCCGGGTTTCCACCGCACCGTAGCCCGTTGTCCGTCAATGTCATGATCAATGCGATTCGTCCCACTTCATCCGGGGTGCCGGTCGTCGTCGCGGCCCGAAACCCCCGTCCGCGCGGACGGGGATTCCGGAGGAACACACCAGTCCGCCCGCCCGGCGGCGCGCGTGCGCCCGCCCCGCATCCGGTCGGCTGTGGCATCATCCTGGCGGCCGGGTGCCGGCCGGCGCCCGCCGCCGGAATCGAGAGGAGCCCCAATGATCACGTCGAGACGGTGGCGGCTTCCGGGCGGCCCCAACGGGACGGAGCGGCTGGCGGCGCGCGCCTGGGCCGCGGCCGGGGCCGAACCCGCGTGGCTGGCCGTGCTCGTGCACGGCTACGGCGAGCACATCGGCCGCTACGAGCACGTCGCCGAGCGGCTGTGCGCGGGGGGCGCCGCGGTCTACGGCCTGGACCACCGCGGCCACGGCGGCTCGTCGGGCGAACGGGTGCTGGTCGAGGACTTCGCCGGGGTGGTCGAGGACGTGCACCGCGTCGTCGTGCAGGCCCGCACGGCCTACCGCTCGCTGCCGCTCGTCGTGGTGGGCCACTCCATGGGCGGCCTGATCGCCGCCCGCTACGCGCAGGAGCACCGGGCCGACCTCGCCGGGCTGGTGCTGTCGGGGCCGGTGCTGGGCCGCTGGGGCGCGGTCGACCGGCTGCTCGCGCTCGACCCGATCCCGGACGAGCCCATCGACCCCGCCACCCTGTCGCGCGACCCCGGGGTCGGCGCCGCCTACGCCGCCGACGACCTCGTCTGGCACGGCCCGTTCCGCCGCCCCACGCTGCGGGCGTTCGCCGCCGAACTCGCCCGCGTCACCGCGGGCGGCGATCTCGGCGACCTCCCGCTGCTGTGGCTGCACGGCGCCGACGACCGCCTGGTCCCGCTCACCGACACGCGGGTGGGCATCGAGGCGCTGGCCGGCACCGACGTCACCGTGCGCGTCTTCCCCGGGGCGCGGCACGAGGTGTTCAACGAGACCAACCGCGACGAGGTGCTCGACGAGGTCGTCCGGTTCGCCCGGCGGTGCGCCGGCGCCGACCGCTGACGGCGCGCCCGCCGGGCCGCCGGGGCCGCCGTGCGCGGCGGCCCCGCGGGCGGCGCTCAGTCGGTGTAGAGGGCGGCGATCTCGGCCGCGTGGCGCTCCTGCACCACCCGCCGCTTGAGCTTGAGCGAGGGGGTCAGCTCGGCGCCCTCGACGGTCCACTCGATCGGCAGCAGCCGCCACCGCTTGACCTGCTGCACGCGGGCCAGCCGGTTGTTGGCGGCGGCGACCGCCGCGCCGACCTCGGCCAGCACGCCGGGGTGCTCGGCGAGGGCGGCCAGGCCGTCGGCCTCGATGCCGTGCGACGCCGCCCAGGCGGGCGCGACCTCCGCGTCCAGGGTGAGCAGGGCCACCGGGTAGGGGCGGCGGTCGCCGTAGGCGAGGGCCTGGCCGATGAGCGGGTGCTCCTTGAGGCGGCCCTCGATGGCGGCGGGGGCGATGTTCTCGCCGCCGGCGGTGATGATCAGCTCCTTCTTGCGGTCGACCACGTAGACGAAGCCGTCGTCGTCGATGCTCCCGATGTCGCCGGTGTGCAGCCAGCCCTCGTCGTCGACGAGGGCGGCGCTGGCCTCGGGCCGGTTGTGGTAGCCGGTGACGTTGATGGGGCCGCGGACCAGCAGCTCGCCGTCCTCGGCGGTGGTGACCTCCATGCCGTCGGAGGGCAGCCCCACGCTGCCGAACCGGTAGGCGTCGGCCCGGTTGCAGGTGACGGCCCCGCAGTTCTCGGTCATGCCGTAGACGTCGCGGACGAGCAGGCCGAGCCCGGCGAAGAAGCGGACGGTCTCCTCGTTCATGGGGGCGGCCGCGGTGATGCAGTTGACGGCGCGGTCCAGGCCGATGAGGCGGCGCAGCGGCAGCAGCACCTGGGCGTCGACCTCGGCGAAGCGGCGCTCCAGGCCGCGGTCGCGGACCCGGCCGTACTGGCCGTCCTCGATGTAGGCGCGGGCGATCTCGGCGGCCGACTCGATGCCGGCCCGCTGCTCGGCGGGGGCGGCGGCCAGCGCCGAGGTGAGCCCGGCCTGCAGTTTCTCCCATACGCGGGGCACGCCGAACAGGCCGTGCGGCCGGACTCTGCCGAGGTAGGCGGCGAGCTGGGTGATGTCGGGGCAGAAGTGGATGTGCCCGGCCACGACGATCGGCAGGTAGACGCTGAGGACGCGCTCGGCGATGTGCGCGAGCGGCAGGTAGGACAGGGAGATGCCGCCGTGGGGCAGGCGGCTGGCGCGCTGGGTGATGGTGACCTGGAAGAGCACCTGGCGGTGCGTCTCGTAGACGCCCTTGGGGTCGCCGGTGGTCCCCGATGTGTAGAGGAGGGTGGCGTTGTCGCCGGGGCTGAGCGCTGCGGCGCGGGTGTCGACCAGGCCCGGGTCGGCGGCGAGCGCGCGGCGGCCCTCGCCGGTGAAGTCGGCCCAGGAGACGTAGCGGGGGCCGTCGGGGGCGGTGGCGGGGACGGCCGCGCCGTCGAGCAGCACCACGGTGTGCAGGCCGGGGACGGAGGCCAGCGCCGGCCCCCAGCGCGCGAGTTCGGCGGCGCCGTCGAGGACGGCCACGCGGGCGCAGCAGTCGGCGGCGACGAACGCGATCTGCTCGGGCGCGAAGGTGGCGTAGACGGTCAGGGGGACGCCGCCCGCGTGGACGGCGCCGAGGTCGGCGATGAGGTGCTCGGGCCGGTTGGGCAGCATCAGCGCCACGGTCTCGCCGTGCTCCAGCCCGGCGGCGGCGAAGGCGGCCGCGGTGTCGAGGACGGCGGCGCGGTACTCCGCCCAGGTGCGGGTGGACCAGTGGCCGCCCGCGTCGTCGGGCACCCACTCCGAGAGCGCGGGAAGGCCGCCGTCCTCCTCGGCCACCCGCCGGAACCAGTCCACCAGGGTCAGCCCGTCGATTTCGGCCTGCACGCCCTTCCGTGTGCGCAGGACGTCACTGTGTTCCATGAATCCCACTTTCACCCGTTTCCTGTGACGAGGGTCACCCCCGGACGGCCATCGGACCACGCCGGGTGGACGCCCGGCAAGTAGCCGGGATCGCCTTCTGCGCAGGACTTTTCGGATGCTTCAGAATTCGTGGATGTTCTCGGTCACCTGTTGCTCATCGGTCCCTCAGACATAGAGATCCCGGCGGACCGGAACCGGCCGCGCGAGCGTTTCGGCGTACGCGGCGGCGAGCCGGTCGACCGCGTCACCCAGCACATCGGGCGGCTGGGTGTAGGCCAGGCGCAGAAACCGCTCCAGGGTGCCCTCGGCGCCGAAGACCGGGCCGGGGGCGGGGTGCACGCCGTGCCGCAGCGCGACGTCGCCCAGCGCCGTGGCCACCGGGCGCGGCAGCTCCGCCCAGAGCACCAGCCCGCCGCTGGGGGTGGTGAACCGCCACTCGGGGAGGCGGTCGCGCAGGGCGGCGGTGAGCGCGTCGCGGTTGCGCCGCAGCTGGCGGCTGCGCTCGGCGCGCACCCGCATCACGTCGGCCAGCAGCCGCGTGACGGTGAGCTGGTCGAGGATCGGGCTGGACAGGTCGTGGCGCTGCCGCACCGCCATCAGCCGCTCGGCCATGGGCGGGGTGGTGCGCACCCAGCCGATGCGCAGGCCGCCCCAGAGCAGCTTGGCCACCGAGCCGACCGTGTAGACGCGGCCGTCGGTGTCGTGCGCGGCGAGCGGGGCGGGCTGGTCGCCGGAGTCGATGGCCAGCTCGGCCACGCTCTCGTCCACGATCAGCGAGGTGCCGGCGCGGCGCGCCTCGGCCGCCACGGCCGCGCGCTCGTCGTCGTCCATCAGCGCCCCGGTGGGGTTCTGGAAGTCGGGGATGAGGTAGGCGACCTTGGGCCGCCACCGGCGGAACGCGTCGACCAGGTCCTCCATGTCCCACCCGTGCGGGCCGACCCCGACCGTCCGCACCCGCGCCCCGTGCCGGCGGGCGCTGTCGAGCGCGTGCGGGTAGGTGGGGGTCTCCACCAGCACCGGGTCGCCGGGGTCGACGAGCAGGTCGAGCAGCATCGCCACCGAGTGCTGCGCCCCGTTGGTGACGAGGATCTGCTCGGGCGCGGTGGGCAGGCCGCGCTCGACGTAGCGGCGGGCGACGGCGTGCCGCAGCTCGGGCAGGCCGAAGGGGGCGTACCCCTGGCCGCCGACGTGCGCGGAGAGCTGTTCGACGGACCGCCGGGCCGCCTCCTGGAGCCCTTCGACGGCCGCGGGCGCGGCGACGCCGAGGTCGATGTGCTCGGCGTCGGGGACGAACAGGGCGGCGGCGCCCGCGCCCCCGTCGGGCAGCACGGTCCAGCTGCCCGCCCCCTGGCGGCTGTCGAGGTAGCCGTTCTCGCGCAGCCAGGTGTAGGCGGCGGTGACCGTGTTGCGGCTCACCCCGAGGGCGGCGGCGAGGTCGCGTTCGGCGGGCAGCCGGGTCCGGGTGGGCACCCGGCCGTCCAGGACGAGGCCGCTCACGGCCCGCGCCACCGCGAGGTAGTACGGCCGCTCGTGCGCACGCGGGCCGATCAACCGGGCCAGGAGATGGCCGTTGATCCGCCGTTCACCCACCGACATGGCGCCACTTTCCGGAATTGGCTCTATTCGCACGTGCCACAGGGGGCCAATACTACGACATGGCCTGGTTCGTCACGTCCACTGGAAAGCCGCCCGCCGTGCCCCTCCGCCCCGCCGCGCTCCTCCGCCGCGTCCTGCTCACGCCCGTCCTGCCGCCGCCCCGCCCGCGCCGGCTGCTCCGCCTCTACGCCGGCCTGTACCTGTACGGCCTGGGCAGCGCGCTGCTCATCGCCGCCGACCTGGGCGCCATGCCGTGGGACGTGCTGCACCAGGGCCTGGCCCGCTGGACGGGGCTGTCGGTCGGCACCTGCTCCATCATGGTCGGCGCGCTGCTCATGCTGGTGTGGATCCCGCTGCGCCAGCGGCCCGGACTCGGCACCCTGAGCAACGTGGTCGTGGTCGGCCTGTCCGTCGACGCCTCCCTGTGGTGGCTGCCGGAGGCCGGCCACCTCGCGGTCCGCGCGGGGTACCTGGTCGCCGGCGTCCTCGTCACCGCCGTGGCGACCGCCTGCTACATCGGCGCCCGGCTCGGCCCCGGCCCCCGCGACGGCCTGATGACCGGGCTGGCCGCGCGCGGGCTGTCGGTGCGCCGGGCGCGCACCGGCATCGAGATCGCGGTCGTGCTCACCGGCGTCCTCCTGGGCGGCACCCTCGGCGTGGGGACGGTCGTCTTCGCCCTGGCGATCGGCCCGCTGGCGCAGGTCCTCCTCCCGCTCTTCGACGTCGGACCGCCCCCCGCCGCGCGCCCCTGACCGGCGTCGGGTCCGGGATGCGGGCGAACCGGAGGGCCGCCCGCGGCATCCCACCATTACGACGTCGTAACAAGATCGTCGGCGGCCGGGGCGGGCCGCCGGGCCGGTGCCGAACGCACACCCCGATGACCTCGCGGAGAACGGGGATCGAGCGTCCAGCCCCACGAAAGTTACATATCCGGTTACGCACTTTTCCGTAGCGTCCCACCAGGCACGCCGCATCTCGCGGTAGCGTGACCGCAGCGACCTGAGGGCGGGTGCCGGCGCACCCCGGCCGCCGTCGCGCCCGCTCCCCCGCACGGGGCCGGACGCCGGCGCCGGGGATCCCGCGCCTCGTGGCGCCGCCGCATGGCCGCGGGGCCATCGGGAGTTGGATACGGTACGTCCGCGAATCTTGATCTTGGTTACTGAGGGGGTGAGCCGCGTGTCCGGCTGGATTGAGGATTACGCGCTGATCGGCGACATGCAGACGGCTGCTCTCGTGGGGCGTGACGGCTCCATCGACTGGCTCTGTCTCCCCCATTTCGACTCGCCCGCGTGCTTCAGCGCGCTGCTCGGCGACGAGCAGAACGGCAACTGGTGGATCCGGCCGGCCAACGGCGAGACCCGGGCCACCCGGCGCCGCTACCGCCAGGAGACCCTCATCCTGGAGTCGGAGTGGGACACCCCCGAGGGCAGTGTCCGCGTCATCGACTTCATGCCGCCGCGCGGCGGTGCGCCGCACCTGGTGCGCATCGTCGAGGGGCTGCGGGGCACCGTGCGGATGAGCACCGCGCTGCGCCTGCGGTTCGACTACGGCAACGTGGTGCCGTGGGTCCACCGCAGCGGCACCGAACTGGTCGCCGTCGCCGGGCCCGACTCCGTCTGGCTCAGCTCCCCCGTTCCGCTGGAGGGCCACAACTTCGCCCACGACGCCACGTTCACCGTGAGCGCCGGCCAGCGGGTCCCCTTCGTCATGACCTGGCACCCCTCCCCCGTCGAGGAGTCCGACCACCTCGACGCCGAGAAGGCCCTGTCGCGCACCGAGCGCTTCTGGCGCGAGTGGGTCGACCAGTGCACCTACGAGGGCGACTACCGCGACGCCGTGGTGCGCTCGCTGATCACCCTCAAGGCCCTCACCTACCGGCCCAGCGGCGGCATCGTCGCCGCCCCCACCACCTCGCTGCCCGAGGAGCTGGGCGGGGTCCGCAACTGGGACTACCGCTACTGCTGGCTGCGTGACGCCACCATCACGCTGGAGGCGCTGATCCGCAGCGGCTACACCGACGAGGCGCAGGCGTGGCGCGAGTGGCTGGTGCGCGCCGTCGCGGGCGAGCCCCAGCACATGCAGATCATGTACGGCGTGCGCGGCGAGCGCCGGCTCTCGGAGTGGGAGGCCGACTGGCTGCCCGGCTACGAGAACTCCCGCCCCGTGCGCATCGGCAACGCCGCCGTGGGCCAGTACCAGCTCGACGTCTACGGCGAGGTCATGGACGTGCTGCACCTGGCCCGCCGCAGCGGGCTCAACAGCGGCGAGCACGTGTGGGGCCTCCAGCGCTCGCTGGTGAACTACCTGGAGTGGTGCTGGGACGAGCCCGACGAGGGCCTGTGGGAGGTCCGCGGCCCCCGCCAGCACTTCGTCCACTCCAAGGTCATGGCGTGGGTGGCCGCCGACCGCGCCATCCGGATGATCGAGGAGTTCGGCAAGGAGGGTCCGATCGAGCGCTGGAAGGCGCTGCGCGACACCATCCACGCCGAGGTGTGCGAGTACGGCTTCGACTCCCGCCGCAACACCTTCACCCAGTACTACGGCAGCCAGGAGCTGGACGCCGCCCTGCTGCTCATCCCCGAGGTCGGCTTCCTGCCCTACGACGACCCCCGGGTGATCGGCACGATCGAGGCCATCCGCGACGACCTGATGGTCGACGGCTTCGTCATGCGGTACCGCACCGACCGCGACGACGTCGCCGATAAGCTCCCCGGCGACGAGGGCGCGTTCCTGGCGTGCAGCTTCTGGATGGCCAACGCGCTGCTGTCCATCGGCCGCGAGAAGGAGGCGCGCGACCTCTTCGAGCGGCTGCTGGCGCTGCGCAACGACCTCGGCCTGCTCGCCGAGGAGTGGGACTCCAAGAACGGCCGCCAGGTCGGCAACTTCCCCCAGGCGTTCAGCCACGTCCCCCTGGTCACCACCGCCCTCAACCTCTCCCACCACGACGGCCACCGCCGGGGCGAGGTCTAGGCGGGAGCACCGCGCCGTGCGGGGTAGGACCCGGTCATGCAGGACCTCTCCGCACAGGGCTGGCCGCAGCTGCTCGCCCTCCTCGTCGCACTGGTGCTGTGCTCCCTCATCGGCCTGGAGCGGGAGCTGCGGCAGAAGAGCGCCGGCCTGCGCACCCACACGCTCGTGGGGCTGGGCGCGGCGCTCTTCATGGTCGTCAGCAAGTACGGGTTCGGCGACGTGCTGGGCGACGACGTCAACCTGGATCCGTCGCGGGTGGCCGGGCAGATCGTGTCGGGGATCGGGTTCATCGGCGCGGGGCTGATCTTCGTCCGCCAGGACGTCGTGCGCGGGCTCACCACCGCCGCCACCATCTGGGTGGCGGCGGCCGTGGGCACCGCGGCGGGCGCCGGGCTGTGGCTGGTCGCGAGCGCGGTCACGGGGGCGCACTTCCTGGTGGCCTTCGCCTACCCGCTGGCGCTGCGGTGGGTGTCGCGGTCGCGGCCCGCGACGGTGCTGCTGGAGGTGCGCTACGCCGACGGGCGCGGTGTCCTGCGGGCGATCCTGGCCGAGGCCACCGGGCGCCGGTTCGCCGTCCAGCGGGTCGACACCCGCCGGGCGACCGGCGACGGCGCCGCGGGCCCGGCGGTCGACCTCGCGCTGCGGCTGCACGGCGACGGCGACCCCAGCGAGCTGGCGGTCGCGCTGGCCGAGACCGACGGGGTGCTGGCCGTGCACCAGGCCGACCCCGGCGGCGACGAGTGAGCCCGGGCGGGCGGCGCGGTCAGCGGGTGACGACCGGCTCCGCCCAGGCGGCCGTGGCCGTCTCGCCCTCGCACGGCGACTCGGCGCTGACGAGTTCGAGCCGCAGCACGCCGGTGACGTCGACGGACAGCTCGGCGTCCTCGCCCAGGCCCAGCGTCTTGGTCTCCAGCTGCTCGCCGTCGCCGATCACGGTGAAGACGACCTCGGCGCCGGAATCCGAATCGTCGGTCAGGCCGACCGTGGTCTCGAACTCCTCGTAGGCGCGGCCAAGGTCGAACTCGGTGGTGACGTCGCCGCACGGGACCTCCACCGTCAGCGCCTCGTCGTAGTCCTCGGCGTTGACCGTGGCCAGCGTGCTGCGGTAGTCGCTGTCCTCGTTGACGGGCTGCTCGGAGGCCAGGTGCAGCTCGTCGGGCTCCTCGCGCTCCGGGCCCGTGCCGTCCTCGTCGCCCGCTGTGGGGGTCGCGCTCCCGCTGCCGGCGCCGTCCGACGGTCCGGGGTCGTCCGACGGCTCGGCGGCCGCGCCGGCCTGCGGGTCGGGCGCGGGCCGGACGGTGGCGGGGGCGAAGCGGTCCATCACGTAGTAGGTCCCGGCGGCGCCGAGGAGCAGGCAGACCACGGCGAGCGCGGCGAGCCCGGCGAGCGTCCGGCCGCGCCGCCGCGTGCGGCCGCCCCCGTCGGGCCCCTGCGGGTGGCCGTCCGGCGGGCTCGGCGGCGGGAACCCGTCGCCCGGGGTGCTCCACGCGGGTTGCGACGCGGGGGCGCCGCGCAGGCCGCCGACCGGGCGGCCGGGCGCGGTGCCGGACGGCTGCGGGCGCGGGCCCTGCCCCGGCGGGGTGGCCGGCCCGGGGGCCGGCGGCGGACCGCCGGCGCCGAGGGGGCGGGTGGGGCCGGTCGCCGGGCCGCCCCTGCCCAGCGGGGCCGTGGGTCCCGTGGCCGGGCCGCCCCTGCCCAGCGGGAGCGGGGTGGTGGGGTTCGTGGCCGGACCGCCCGGACCCGACGGGTCCGGGCGTCCCGGGAGCGGACCCCCCGTGCCGAGCTGGGTCGTGGGTCCCGTGGTCGGGCCGCCCATGGCCAGCGGGGTGGTGGGGCCCGTGGCCGGGCCCGCCGGTCCGGAGGCGGGCGGGGGCCCGGTGAACGCGGGGCCGTGCGGCGGGGCGGTGCCCGTGGGCGGGGTACCGTCGGCGCCCGGGCCGCCCGCAGCAGGGGTGACGGGGCCGGAGGGCGTGCCCGCCACCGCTGCGGCGGCGCCCGCCGCGGCGCCGATGGCGCCCGGGTCGGCCGCCGGCATGCTCCAGGGCACGGACGTGGTCAGCGACCGCAGCGCGCGGATCCACTCCAGGGCGGCCGGGCGGTCGCCCGGCTCGGCGGAGAACATGGCGAGCACCCGGTCGCGCTGGTCGGTGGCGCCGGCCAGCAGCGGGAGCGCGCCGAACCGCTCGCGGAGCCGCTCGGAGGCGGGCGGCGGCTCCTGGCCGGTCAGGGCGAAGTAGACGACGGCGCCGAAGGCGTAGCGGTCGGTCGCCGGGGAGTACTCGCCGCTGAACACCTCGGGGGCCGCGTAGCCGGCGGTGAACCAGGGGGCGGCGGTCACGTGCCGGGCGGCGATGCGGCTCAGCCCGAAGTCGACCAGCGTCGCCTGGCCTTCGCTGCTGATCATGATGTTGCCGGGCGACAGGTCGCCGTGCACCACGACCCGGCGCGACGGCGTGGCCCGCCCGGAGTGCAGGTGGTCGAGCACCTCGGCGACCTGCTCCAGGTGGCGGAGGATCTCACGCTGGCCGCGCGGCCCCTCAGCGGCGTGGTCGGCCCGCCAGTCGCGCAGGTCGACGCCCTCGACGTGGTTCATCACCAGGTACAGGCACCGGTCGCCCGACTCGGCGGCCGCGCCGGCGGGATGCTCCCCCGGGCCCTCGAAGTGCTCGCGCACGCCAACGACGCCGAGCCGGTTGATGAAGCGCAGCAGCTCCGCCTGCTCGTTCCAGCGCGCGCTCAGTTCGGCGAAGCGCTCCGCGCTGCCCACGGCGTCGGCGTTGAGGACCTTGACCACCACGGGTTCGGTCTGCCCCGCGAGGGCGACCTCGGCCAGGTAGAGGGTGGCCTCGCCGCCGCGCCCCACCGAGCGGACGAGGCGGTACTTGTCCGGCTGGGCGTCCGGGCCGACGAACAGGTGCGTACTCACGGAACCCTCCACGGGCCGGGGGCGGGGGCGGCCACGACGGACCGACCGCAAGCGTAACCGGATCCGCTCCGCCCGGGGGCGCCGTCGGCGCGGTCTCTCCCGGCGCGGCCGGAGGCGGCTAGGTGAGTTTGGGGTCGCCCCACACGGCGACGGCGCCATCGGGGCAGGAGCCGTTCCAGTCGACGGTGAGCCGGAGGCGCAGGACGCCGTCGACGGGCACCTCGATGTCGGCGGAGTCGCCCGCCGCGACGGTCTCGGCCGCCAGCCGGGTGCCGTCGCCCGTGACGGTGAACGTGGCCGAGCCGCCGCCGGTGACGCCGACCGTGGTGGTCAGCCGGCCGGCCCCCCGGGCCAGGTTGTACTCGGCGGTCGGCTTGGCGCAGTCGCCGGTGACCCGCAGCGACTCCCCGTAGGTGGTGCCGTCGAGGGTGGCCGACCCGCTCTGGTAGCCCCCGGCCGGGACGATCGGGCTGCGGTCCGCCACCGGTTCGCCGGGGGTGTCGTTGACGCGCTCCTCGTCGGGGGCGCCGTCCTCCTCGGGTTCGGCCGACGGGGACGGGCTCTCGCCGTCCTCGTCGCGGTCCTTGTCGGCCGCCGAGGCGTCCGCGTCGGGCACGGCGGGGTCGGCGCCGCCGCCCGGTTCGGGGTCGGCGGCGGCCACGTCGGCGGGGCGTTCGGTGAAGGCGTAGACGCCTCCGCCGACGGCGACGAGCGCCGCGAGCACGGCGCCGCCCGCCACCAGGGCGGTGCGCCCGGTGCGGCGGGGGCGGGCGGCGGGCACCGTGGCGACCCCGGGGGGCGCGGCGTGCGCGGCGTTCGGCGCGGTCCCCGCCGCACCGGCGGGCG
>NZ_BCRK01000182.1 GCF_001552555.1 Nocardiopsis trehalosi NBRC 14201
AGGTCGCCCACCGGCCGCCCCGCGCCCGGCTCCGCGCCGCCCGGGGCGGCCGGGGCGCTGTTCGGCGGCGGGGCGTGCGCCTCGCCCGAGGCGAGCGCGGCGCGTAAGCGCGCCAGCGGCGGGTCGCCGGGATAGTCCTCCATCACCACCAGGACCAGCGCCAGAAGATCGTCGTCGTCGATGCCGTCCCATGCCGGGCTGTCGGACATCAGCTCGGTCACCTCCGCTGTGTCGCCGACCGGCTGGCCGGGATTACCGTTCCGCGTTCGCCGTCCCCACTCCTTCCCGATAACGAAAGGGTAAACACCCGGGGGGCGGTGAATGCGTCCGAAACGGTCGCGCCGCGCCAGGCTGTGTTACTTCGCTAGTTGAATGAACTAAGTCACACCGCTTATAGTTGCGATGGCGCTACAGGGGGAAGTCCGGACCGGCCGGCCGGACACGTCCACGCCGCACGGCACCGCCGCGCGGCCCCACCACCCCATGGGAGCATCCATGCGACCACGCCTCGCCCTCATCGCGGCAGCCGTGTGCACCCTCGTCCTCTCCCTCCTCACGGCCGCCCCCGCGCACGCCGACACCGGCTTCCGCATCCAGGACGGCCGCCTCGTCGACGCCAACGGCAACGACTTCATCCTGCGCGGCGTCAACCACGCGCACACCTGGTACCCCCAGGAGACCGGAGCCATCGCCGACATCAAGGCACTCGGCGCCAACTCCGTCCGCGTCGTCCTGAGCAGCGGGCAGCGGTGGACCCGCAACGACGCCGCCGACGTCTCCGCCGTCATCGCCGAATGCCGCGAGAACCGGCTGATCTGCGTCCTGGAGGTCCACGACACCACCGGCTACGGCGAGCAGGCCGGCGCCGCGACCCTCGACCAGGCCGTCGACTACTGGATCGGCGTCCAGGACGCCCTCGCCGGCCAGGAGCCCTACGTCATCCTCAACATCGGCAACGAGCCCTTCGGCAACACCGGGTACGCCGCGTGGACCGACGCCACCGCCGAGGCGATCACCCGGCTGCGCGGCGCCGGGTTCGACCACACGATCATGGTCGACGCCCCCAACTGGGGCCAGGACTGGACCTTCACCATGCGCGACAACGCCGCCGAGGTGTTCGCCGCCGACCCCGACCGCAACACCCTCTTCTCCATCCACATGTACGGGGTGTTCGACACCGCGGCCGAGATCGAGTCCTACCTCGGCCACTTCACCGACGCCGGCCTGCCCATCGCCGTCGGCGAGTTCGGCCACGACCACAGCGACGGCAACCCCGACGAGGACGCCATCCTCGCCACCGCCGAGGAACTCGGCATCGGCTACCTCGGCTGGTCGTGGAGCGGCAACGGCGGCGGGGTCGAGTACCTCGACATGGTGAACGGGTTCGACCCGAACAGCCTCACCCCCTGGGGCGAGCGCCTCTTCAACGGCGAGAACGGCATCGCCGCGACCGCCGAGGAGGCCAGCGTCTTCGACGGCGACCCGGGCCCCGGCCCCGGGCCGGACCCCGACCCCGAGGCCGGGTGCACGGCCGAGTACCGCGTCGCCGGGCAGTGGTCCGGCGGCTTCCAGGGCGAGGTCCGCGTCACCGCGGGCGACACCGCCATCCGCGGCTGGGAGGTCACCTGGACGTTCGCCGACGGCCAGACCGTCACCAACGCCTGGAACGCCGCGGTCACCCGCAGCGGCGCCGACGTCACCGCCGTCAACCAGAGCTACAACGGCACCCTCTCCGCCGGCGGCACCACCACGTTCGGCTTCCAGGGCACCCACAACGGGCGCAACACCGTCCCCGAGGTCGACTGCGCGGTGCGCTCCTGACCCCCGCCGGGCGCGGGACCCCCACGGCCGCGCCCGGCAGGGGAGCACCCCCGGCGCGGGCCCGCCCGGCCCGCGCCGGGATCACCCGACCCCGGCGGCCGCGTCCGGCGTGCGCGGCCGCCGGGCCCCCGCCAGCGCGTAGCCGAGCGCGGCCGCCCCCAGCACCACCGGGATCAGCACCAGCACACCCGAGAACACCAGCACCACGGCGGTGAACGCGGCCGCCAGGACCGCGCCCGCGCGGAGCGCCGGCCGGTCGCCCAGCAGCCGGACGGCGGCGGCCGTCCCCGCGAACGTCACCGCCGCCAGGCAGGCCGAGGTCGCCCGCATCAGCGCGTCCAGGTCCAGCCCGAACACGATCGCCGCCGCACCCAGCACAGCGCAGCACACCGCGAGCACCGCCGGCCCCCGGCGCGGCGTGTCGCCCGGCCGCGTCCCGTCGTCGAACCACCGGGGCAGCCCGCCGTCGCGGCCGAGCGCCGCCGCCAGCCTCCCGGCCCCCGCGATGTAGGTGCTGATGGCGCCGAAGGTCAGCAGCACGGCCGCGCCCGCCGTCAGCACCGGCGCCGCGCCGCCGACCGCCCGCTCCATGAGCAGCAGCAGCGGGACGTCGGACGCCGCCCCCGCCGCGCCCAGCACCCCCACCGACGCGACCGCCAGCCCCAGGTAGAGGGCGCCGACGATCCCCAGCGTCCACCACGTGACCACCCGCAGGTGGCGGCGCGGGTCGGCGAACTCCGCCGACAGGTGCGACGCCGCCTCCCACCCGGCGAACGCGAAGAACAGGACGCTCGCGGCGCCGCCCACCGCCGCCCACCCGTGCGGCGCGAACGGGGTCAGGTTGCCGCCGTCCAGGTGCGGCAGGTTCAGCGCCACCGCGGCCACCAGCAGCAGGACCAGCAGCCCCGCCAGCACCAGCTGCACCCGCCCCGACACGCGCAGCCCCGCCTGGTTGGCCGCGAACGCCGCCGCCAGCAGCGCCGCCGCCGCCACGGCCGCCGTCGCGTCGCCGCCGCCGACCGCGTGCGCCACGTAGGCGCCGCCGATCAGCGCCGCCGCCAGCGTCCCCACCGGGACGGCCGCCAGGAACCACCACCCCACCGGGGCGGCCGCGTGCCGCCCGAACGCGCGGGCGACCGAGACCGCCACCCCGCCGCCGTCGGGCAGGCGCGCGCCCAGCGCGGCGAACGTCAGTGCGACGGGCACGCTCGCGCACAGCAGGAACAGCCAGGACAGCAGCGAGGCCGGGCCGGCCGCCCGCGCCGCGAGGGACGGCAGCGCGAGCACACCGGGACCCAGGACCGCCCCCAGGTAGAGGGCGGTGCCGGACACCGGGCCCAGCCGGAACGCGGAACGGGACATCGGGGATCTCCTCGGGATCGCGGGCACGCCGAACGGGGCGGCGCGCGGCCCGACCCTTCGGTCGACAACGCCGCACACCGCCGGACATTCGGTGGGAACGCGATCACGGTAGACGCATGCCCGGCGCCGCCGCCACAGATCTGAACATCGTTCGGAAATGCGGTTACCCTGGCGCCATGGACGAACTTGATTCGGAGATCATCCGCCATCTCCAACTGGATGCGCGGCAGACCAACCGCGAACTCGCCCGCCGGGTGGGCATCGCCCCCTCGACCTGCCTGGAGCGCGTGCGGTCGCTCCAGCAGCGGGGTGTCATCCGCGGCTACCACGCCGCCATCGACCCCGCCGCCCTGAACCGGCGGGTCGAGGCGTTCATCGCGACGCGCGTCCGCCCGCTCAGCCGCGCCGTCATCGAGGCGTTCCGCGCCCAGGTCGTCGCCTACCCCGAGGTCCTCGGGGTCTTCGTGGTCGCCGGCGACGACGACTTCCTCGTCCACGTGGCGGTGCGCGACCTCGACCACCTGCACGGGTTCCTCATCGACCGCCTCTCCCAGCGCAAGGAGGTCGTCAGCTTCCGCAGCCTGGTCGTCTACCAGAGCGGCCGCAAGGAGGTGCTCGACCGCCTGCCCGACGCGTGACGGGCCCCGAAACGACGGCGTCCCCGCCCGGCGGTGCCGGACGGGGACGCGGTGGGCGGGGCGGTTACCCGCCCGAGCCCGGGGGCGGGCCGGAGGCCGCGCCGCCCGGGGGCGGACCGTCGCCGCCGGCCGGCGGACCGGCCGCGCCCGGGGCGCCCGGGTCACTCGGACCGCCCGGAGCGGCGCCGCCGCCCGGCACGGCCGGGGCCGGCCGGTTCATGTTGGAGTTCCGGTAGGAGTACGCGAAGTAGATGATCAGGCCGATCAGCAGCCAGATCCCGAACCGCAGCCAGGTGTGCCAGCCGAGGAAGCTGATCAGCCACAGCGAGAACACCACGCCGATGGCCGGCACCACGGGCATGCCCGGGGTGCGGAACGTCCGCGGCAGGTCCGGGCGGCGGTAGCGGAGCACGATCACCGCGATGCACACCACGACGAACGCCGACAGGATGCCGATGTTGGTCAGCTCGGCCACCTCGATGATCGGGAAGAACCCCGCGAGGACGGCCGACACGACCCCGGCGATCCAGGTGACGCGCACCGGCACGTGGTGCTTGGCGTCGGTCTTGGCGAACCACTTCGGCAGCAGCCCGTCGCGGCTCATCGCGAACCACACGCGCGTGGCGCCCAGCATGAACGTGAACATGACGGTGAGGATGCTCAGCACCGCGCCGATCGCGATCACGTTGCCCAGCCAGCCCAGGCCCACCGACGCGAACGCGGCGGAGAACCCGGCGGTCGGGTCGATCTCGGTGTAGTGCTGCATGCCGGTGAGCACCAGGCAGGCCAGCACGTAGAGCACCATCGACACGACCAGCGAGTAGATGATCGCCTTGGGCATGTGCCGCTGGGCGT
The DNA here is from genome assembly GCF_001552555.1 of Nocardiopsis trehalosi NBRC 14201. Classification (GTDB taxonomy): domain Bacteria; phylum Actinomycetota; class Actinomycetes; order Streptosporangiales; family Streptosporangiaceae; genus Nocardiopsis_B; species Nocardiopsis_B trehalosi. The sequence goes on from NZ_BCRK01000182.1 coordinate 4,677, forward strand.
CCTTCGACTCCTCGGCGGCGGTGCTCATCGCGTCGTACCCGAACACCGCGAAGAAGACCAGCGCGGCGCCCGCCAGGGTGCCCCCGGCGCCGAACGGGAAGAACGGGCTGTAGTTCGCGGTGTCGACGAAGAACACGCCGACCACCACGATCAGCAGCACGATGGCGATCTTCAGCGCCACGAACACCGTCTCGAACCGGGCCGCGTTCTTCACCCCGCGCGTCAGCAGGAACGCGATGCCCAGGCAGAGCAGCACGGCGAACAGGTTCACCTTGTAGCTGCCGTCGGCCACCCCGGCCGGTTCGGTGCCCGGCGCCCCCGCCATCCACAGCGGAAGGTCCAGGCCGATGCCGCGCAGGAAGAAGTCGAAGTAGCCGGAGATGCCGATGGCGACCACCGACACGATCGCGACGTACTCCAGCAGCAGGTCCCAGCCGATGAACCACCCGACGATCTCGCCGAGCACCATGTAGCCGTAGGTGTAGGCCGAGCCCGCGCGCGGGATGAGCCCGGCGAACTCCGCGTAGGAGAACGCCGCCGCGGCGCTGGCGATACCGGCGATGAGGAACGAGAACAGCACCGCGGGCCCCGCGGTCTCGTTGGCCACCGCGCCCGCCAGGGAGAACACCCCGGCGCCGATGATCGCCCCGACGCCGATGGCGGTGAGCTGCCACAGCCCGAGCGCCTTCGCGAGGCCGCCGCCCTCGGTGGCCTCTTCGACGCTGTCAAAGGGTTTGCGGCGGAATATCCCTCTCCCGGGTCCGAGCCTCTGCTGACCGGTTGCCATAGCGATCCCTGTCTGTCACGCGTGCGGGTGGTGGACACGCTCGGGGCGGCACGGCAAGGGCCCGCCGTGCCTTCCGGCGCCGGCGCGGACCGCCCGGCTGTGCCGCCCGTCACGGTGCCTACGCACGGTACGCCGGTGACGGCCGCAGTGGCCTGTTCCATTCCACTACAGTTCGGGAACACCGTTGTCCGATCGGACGAAGACGCCCTATGCGGTGCGCTCCCCGGCGGCCCGAGTGCCCCGCCGCCCCGCCCCGGAACCGCGCCGCGCCCGCACCAGGTGGGCGGTCCGTACCGCGACCACCGCCACCCCGGCCGCCGCCGCCAGCCACAGGAACACCAGTTCGGCCGGGATCGCGTAGAACCGCTGCGCCCACGAGCCGACGCGCCCGCCCATCAGGAACGACGCCGCCGACGGGAACGCCGCGAGCAGCGCCGCCGGCACCAGTCCGGGCAGCAGCCGGACCACCGCCCGCCACACCGGCCGTCCCGCCCGCCGCCGCGCCCACAGCGGAGCCCGCACGACACCGCGCACCCCCAGGGCCGCGGCGGCCGCCGTCAGCACCCCGAACACCGCGTCGACCCGCCACAGCGTGGACCCGCCCTCGGGCGGCGTGCGGCCCTCGGTGAGCGCGATGACGCCCTCGACCAGGTTCCACGTATCGTTCTCCGTCAGCGTCATCCCGCTGTTGAACAGGGCCGCCACCCCCACCCCGGTCTCCGGGACGAGCACCTGGTAGGCGGTGGCGGTCGACTGCACGCCGCCGTGCCACACCAGCGTCGGCATGGGGTCGCCCTCCTCGGGGACGTCTTCCATCCACCCCAGCCCGTAGCTCCCGTTCGGCGCCGAGGGGGTGTGCATCTCGGCGACGGAGTCGGCCGTCACCAGCCGCGCCCCGCCGGGCGCCCGCCCGTCGCCGGTGTGCACGAGCAGCCACCGGGCCAGGTCGGCGGCGGTCGACACCACCCCGCCCGACCCGGCGGAGAACTGGTGCGGCTCCGGCAGCGGGACGTCCGCCCCGTAGGCGCGGACGTACCCGCGCTCTAGGCCCGGGACGGGGTCGTCGGCGGAGGTGAGGGACGTCGTGTCGGCCATGCCGGCGGGGCCGAACACGTGCCGGTCGAGGTAGTCGGCGAACGGCTCCCCGGAGACGGCCTCCACCAGCCGCGCCGCGACGTGGTAGTTGGGGTTGTGGTAGCGCCACCGCTCGCCCGGCGCTCCCGCCAGCGGGTACCCGCCGATCGCCGCGACCGCCTCCTCCAGCGAGCGGGGCTGGGGCGCGGTGGCCTCCGGGTAGGCGGTGTCGGCCATGCCGGAGCTCTGGTCCAGGAGCTGGCGCACGGTGATCCGGTCGGCGCGCGGGTCGTCGGGGGCGAACTCGGGCAGGTGGTCGCGGACCGGCGCCTCCAGGTCGACCCGCCCCGCCTCCACGAGCTGGAGGACCGCCAGCGCGGTGAACGACTTGCTCAGCGACGCGGTGCGCATCGGGGTGTCCGCGCGCAGCGGTGCGCCGGCGGAGTCGTGCCCGTAGCCCCCGGTGTGCACCACCTCGCCGTCGCGCACCACGGCCAGGGTGGCGCCGGGCAGGCCCGTGTCCGCGACGTAGGCGGCGGCGAACCGGTCGATCTCCGCCGCCGTGGCCGCACCGGCGGTCGGCTCCGCAGGGCCGGCGGGGTCCGCCGCCGCGGGCGGCACCGGCGCGCCCACCGCCAGCGCGAGCGCCGCCGCCAGCACCGCGGCCGCCCGCCGGGGCCCGCGCGCACGGGCGCCCCGCTCGGGACCGGTGTCCCACGGGGAACGGGGGATGGTGTGCACGGCCGCCTCCTGCGTCGTCCTGATCGGGCGCGGACCAGGCTAGGAGCGGCGGCCATCCCCCCACATCCCGCGATCGTGGCGCCCCGGTCCCCCTTTCGGGGGAGACGCGGGCCGTCAGGGAGCGTGGACCACCAGTGGCGTCGCCGCGAGCCGGTCGGCTTGGTGGACGGCCGTGTCGAGCGCCTTCGCCGTACCGGTGAGCGCGTCGACCGATACCAGGGCGGTCGAGTACAGAGGTTCGGTCCGGTCGGCGGCCGCGTTCTCCACCCCGGCCCGCAGACCGTCCACCACGGCCCCCAGATCCCGGACGATCGCCACCAGGTGCCGGGCGACGGCCAGGTCCCGGCGGATGAGGGTCCCCGTCTTCAGGCTGTCGGCGACCGCCGTCCGCCAGGCCGACACCGCCGACTCGGCCGCGCGGCCCAACGCGGCGTGGCTCGTGCCGGACGCCCCACTGGACACCGCGCCGCTCCCGCGCGCGATCGCCGTCCGCGCCTCCCCGTACCACCCGGAGGCGATGGCGAGCGCCACGAGCACCACCGCCCCGGCGGCCCACGCGACGACCTGCGGCGGCACCCGGTCCAGCAGCAGCGGCACGACCCCGGCGATCACGTAGACCGGGGCGACCAGGCCCACCACCGCGACGGCGGCCAGGACGGCCGCGCGGACGGTCCCGCCGATGGCGGCGGCGACCGGCGCCAGCGCGAGGGCGGTGAGGCCGGTGGTCAGCCGCGCCAGCATGGCGCCGCCCGCGACGCAGACCGCGAGCACGACCAGGGCCATGAACATCAGGTGCTCATGGTCCATCCAGTCCGTCGCGCGCCAATCGCCGAACTCGGCCGCGTAGGGCGTGCCGGCGAACACCCCGGCCAGGGGGAAGAGCGGGGTCAGCCCCTCGGCCGCGAACCACAGCAGCGCCAGCACGACCAGCAGCGCGGCGAACGCCTGCCACGGCGGCGCCGTCCACGCGCGCCGCCGGGCCGGCCGGGCCGCGCGCGGGGGCCGGGGCGGGCCGAGCACCCGGGTGGCCCCGGACAGCACCGCCGTCCGCCGCTCGGTGATGACCGTGGTGACGGCGGACGGCAACCACCGGGCCGGGCCCTCCGCCGCGTCGGCCCCGCTGAGCCGGTCGAGCACGTCGCCGACCTCCGGGCGGTCCTCGGGGGCCTTCGCCAGGCAGTCCCCGATGACGCGCGCCAGCCCACCGGACACCCCGGCCAGGTCGGGCGGCTCGTTCACGATCCGGATGCCCACCGCGGGCGCCGACCCCGCGCCGAACGGGCTGCGCCCGGTCGCCGCGAACGCGAGCAGCGACCCCAGGGAGAACACGTCGCCGGACGCCCGGGTCTCCTCGCCGCGCGCCTGCTCGGGCGACATGAACCCGGCCGTGCCCACGACGGTCCCGGTCCGCGTATGGGAGGCGGCGTCCAGGGCGCGCGCGATACCGAAGTCGATGATGCGCGGGCCGTCCTCGCCGAGGATCACGTTGGCCGGCTTGAGGTCGCGGTGCACCAGCCCCTGCGCGTGGATCGCGGCGAGCCCTTCGGCCAGGCCCGCGCCCAGGGCGGCCACCGCCTCGGGCGGCAGCGGCCCGTCGTCCCGCACGGCCTCCTCCAGGGAGGGGCCGGGGATGTAGGCGGTGGCCAGCCACGGCCGCTCGGCCCCGGTGTCGGCGGCCACCACCTGGGCGGTGTAGAAGCCGCCCACCCGGCGGGCGGCGGCCACCTCGGCGGCGAAGCGCCGCCGGAACTCCGGGTCGCCCGCGAGTTCGGGGTGGACCACCTTCACCGCGACGGCCCACCCGCCCGGGGAGCGGCCGAGGAAGACCCGGCCCATCCCGCCGCCGCCCAGCCGCCCGTGCAGCCGGTAGGGGCCGATCTGCTGCGGGTCGCCCTCCGCCAGGGGGTCGATCATGGCGTCTCCGATGCCCTAGGACCTCCGCACCGCGGCCGACGCACCGCATGATGCCAGGGCGCCGCCCGGCGCGGAACAACCCGTCCCCGACCGGAAGCGGACCGCGAGCCGCCCGGGGAACGTTCGGGCCGGACCGCCGCCGGTCAGGGGGACCTCAGCGCGCTCGGGGGAAGAGCCGCTCGACGGCGGTCACCACCGCGGCGCGGCGGGCGGCGATGGTGGGATCCACGGCGTGTGCGGCGGCGGCCTCGCTGAGTTCGGGTTGCGCCGCCCAGGTCGTGGCGATCTGGTTGACCAAGGCGAGGACGTCGGCCGGGTCCCAGGCGGGGTCGAGTCGTCCAGCCTGCTGCGCCTGGCGGAGCTGGTCGATCTTGCGGGCGAGCAGCGCCTGGGCGGGATCGTCGGCACCGGGTGCGGTGCCCGGCAGTTCCAGGCGGCCCCAGGTGATCAGGCGGTGGTGGTCCGGACGGGCGACGAAGTAGTCGAACAGGCGGCCCGCGTAGCCGGGGAGGTCGGAGGGGTCCAACTGGGTGGCCTCGGCGATGACGACGTGCTCCCGTGCGGCGACGCTGGCATAGAGCGCGTCTTTGCCGCGGAAGTAGGCGTAGACGCGTTCTTTGCTGGTCCTGGCGAGTTTGGCGATGCGGTCCACGCGGGCGCCGGCGATGCCGTGGCGGGCGAACTCCTCCATGGCGGCGGTGAGGATGCGCTCGCGCGTGGTGTCGCCGGCGGCGGGCGCCGCGGTCCGGCCGGAGTCGCGGGACTGGGGCATGGCCCCAGGATAGATCACCGAACCGTTTGGTTTGGAAGGTGGGCGGTCGGCGTGTAGAGTCAAACGGAACAGTTCGGTTTGACCCCTGTGGGGGGTGGAGCCGGCGCAACACTGAGGGAGCGAACTCATGCAGCACCGCGATCTGGGCTCTCAGGGTCTCCGCGTATCGGCGCTCGGCCTGGGGACCATGGGCATGTCCATGGCCTACGGGGCCTCGAACGACGACGAGGGCATCGCGACCATCCGCCGCGCCCACGAACTCGGGATCGACTTCTTCGACACCGCCGAGCTGTACGGCGCCGGTACCGGCGGCAACGAGATCCTCCTCGGCAAGGCGGTCGAGGACTTCCGCGACGAGGTGGTCCTCGCCACCAAGTTCGGTTTCGACATGACCGCCCCGCCGCTCGGCTGCGACAGCCGCCCGGAGAACATCCGCAAGGTCGCCGAGAACAGCCTGCGCTACCTGCGGAGCGACCACATCGACCTCTTCTACCAGCACATCTCCGACCCCGCCGTCCCGGTCGAGGAGGTCGCCGGCGTGGTCGGCGAACTGATCGCCGAGGGCAAGGTGAAGTACTTCGGCCTGAGCAACGTCGGCCCCCGGTACATCCGCCGCGCCCACGCCGTCACCCCGGTCTCCGTGCTCCAGTACGAGTACTCGCTCTTCGAGCGGGAGGTGGAGGAGGAGATCCTTCCCGTTCTGCGGGAACTCGGCATCGGCCTGGTGCCCTACTCCCCGCTCGGCCGCGGCTTCCTCACCGGCCGGGTCAAGCCCGCCAGCGAGTACCCCGCGGACGACATGCGCAGCTGGGATGAGCGCTGGCAGGGCGAGAACTACACGTACAACCTGCACGCCACCGAACAGCTCAAGAATCTGGCCGACACCAAGGGCATCACCACCGCCCAACTCGCGCTGGCCTGGCTGCTCGCCCAGGGCGAGGACATCGCGCCCATTCCCGGCACCCGCAGCACCAAGCGCCTTGAGGAGAACGCCGGCGCCGTCGACGTCCAGCTCTCGGCCGACGACCTGGCCCGGATCACCGAGATCCTTCCCCACGGCTCGGCAGGCGGCCGCTACCCCGCTGCGATGCTGTCCAGCTTCACCACGGACTGACCGCGTCGGGGGCCATCGCCTCCTGACGGGCACGGGGCCTCCGCCGCGTTCCGCCACACGCCGGTCCCCGCCGCGCGGGCCGTGGAGCGGTCGGGGGAGGCCCGGCTCCTCCCGCAGCCTCCCCGGCCCGCACCTCCGGCCCGCACCTCCGGTCCGCGTCGCGATCCGGGCCGGGGGCCGGCGCCGGGTCGGCCATGACCGCACCAGGGCACGCACCCCCGACGTCGCGGCCAGCGGGACGGGGCCGGTCAGGCGTCGGGGTTGCGGCGGAGCATGGTGCGGACGGCCTTCTCGACGTCGCCCTGGGTGGACAGCTCGCCGAAGTCGGCCTGGCCGCCGAGCTGGGGCAGGGCCCGCGCCACGGTGGTGCCCCGCTCCGCCAGCCGGAAGACGCGCGGGTCGATGTAGGAGGCGCGGGCCACGGCGGGCGTGTTGCCCAGGTACTCCGCCACCTCGCGCGTCACGTGCGCGAAGAGCCGCTTGCGCGCCGCCTCGCTGTCGCCCGGCACCGCGACGGCCACACCGACGGCGGCCAGCACGGTCGCGTGCCAGGTGCGGAAGTCCTTGGCGGTGTAGTCGCCGCCGGAGATCTCCCGCAGGTAGGCGTTGACGTCGTCGCTGCGCGCGTCGTACCAGCCGCCGTCGACCCGGTACGCGATCAGCCCCTGGCCGGGGGCCCGCTGCCGCCGCAGCGCCGTGACCACGCGCACGATCTCGGGTTCGCCGATCTCCAGCCGCCGCTGCACGCCGCCCTTGGCGGGGTAGTCGAAGACCACGCACCCCCCGCTGCGGTGCGCGTGGTCGCGCAGCAGGGTGGCGATCCCGTAGGTCTCGTTGTCCTGGGCGTAGCTCTCGCCGCCGGCCCGGAAGAAACCGAGGTCGACCAGGCGCACCGCGGCGGCGAGGACCCGCTCGCGGACCAGGCCGCGGCGTCCGAGGTCGGCGCGGACCCGTTCGCGCACGTCCGGCAGCACCTCGGCGAAGTCGAGCATGCGGTCGTGCTTGGCCTTCTCGCGGTGCTCCTGCCAGTCGGCGTGGTAGACGTACTGGCGGCGGCCGGCCTCGTCGACCCCTACCGCCTGCAGGTGGCCGTCCGGCCACGGGCAGATCCACACGTCCCGCCACGCGGGCGGCAGCACCAGGGCCTTGCACCGGTCGACCACCTCGGGGTCGTCCACCGGTTCCCCGTCGGGCCCGTAGAACCGGTAGCCGCGGCCGCGCCGGACCCGGCGGATGCCCGGCCCATAGGGGTCGCTGCGCCGCAGACCCTCGACCCATTCCCCACCGGCGTCGTGCATGCCCGTGCGGCTACCCCGCCGCGCACGCGTCCATGCGTCGCCCCGCCGCGCCCCCGCCGCTCCGGCCGGGTGGG
>NZ_BCRK01000183.1 GCF_001552555.1 Nocardiopsis trehalosi NBRC 14201
GGCGGCCGCCCGACCGGGGCGGCCGCCGCACGGGGCCGGGCGGGGTCAGCCGAACAGGTTGTGCAGCGGGATCAGCACGCCCGCCGCCGCGGTCAGCAGCCCCGTGGACAGCAGCACCAGCCCCACCGCCACCGCGCCGGCCACCGCCAGCCGGTGGGCGACGAGCTGGGTGCGGGCCCGCCGCCGCCGGTTCGCGGCCGTGCGGCCGAGCACCAGCAGCGCCGCCCCCAGCACCGCGGGCGGCCACCACTGCGCCTCGGTGTCACCGGGCAGCAGCCCAACCACCGCGCCCGCCGCGGACGCCACCCCCGCCACCGGCGGGCTCGCGCTGAACGCCAGCACCGCCTCGTAGGCGGTCACCAGCGGCGTGGTGGTCTCGGGGTAGAAGCCGTCGGCCCGCAGCCACCGGCCCAGGCCGTCGAGCAGCCCCAGCACCCCCAGCGGGTAGGCGAACCGGCGGCACCGGCCCGCGCCCATGGCCCGCTCGATCTGCGCCATGCCGCGGTCGACGCGCCGCTGCTCGGTGCGCCGCCGCCGCAGGTACCGCGCCCGCCGGGGGTCGCCCTCGGGCGGGGCGGCCGGGTCGTAGGGCGGCGGGGTGCCGGGCGCCGCCCCGGCGCGCACGGCGCCGGCGACCCGGTCGCGCACGCGCGCCCACCCCGCGCCGGCCGCGCCCGCCGCGGCGTCCCACCGGCCCCGCCAGCGGGCCCGGGTGTCGGCCCGGTCGCGTTCGCGCCGCGCGGCGCCGACACCGGAGGCCGCCGGGAGGGTCAGCACCGCCGTGACCAGGGCGGCGAGCGCGGTGACGTCGCCGCGTCGCCCGCGCAGGGCGGTGTCGCGCTGCTCGCGCCACCACGGGGTGTAGGGGGCGTCGCTGCGGTGCGCCGGGTGCCAGGACTGCGCGCGCAGGGTCCGCCGGGTGCGCTGGGCCGCGTCGGGGTCGAGGACGAGTTCGACCGCGTGCGCCCACGCCGCGTTCCACTCGTGGAGGTCGGGCGCGGCGGCGGTGCGCGCCCCCTGCGCGGCGAGCCGGTCGACCGCGGTCCGCACCTGCGCCATCACCAGCGGCACCTCGTGCTGCACCCGCTCCAGCCGCGCGCACCGCCCGGTGCCCTCGGCCCGGCACGCCGGGTGGCCGCACCAGTGCCGCGCCGCCTGGTCGAGCGCGCCCATCTCGACCGCCTCGCGCAGCACCCGGTGCCGGGCGCCCTCGCCGGACGCCGCCAGCGCCAGGACGCCCTCGGCGGTCACCTCGTGGCCGCGGTAGCGCGGCGGCATGCCCGGCACGAACCGGGCGGCCAGCGCGCTGATGGCCAGGTGCACGCGTTCGGGGTGGGCGTCGAGGTCGGTCAGGAACGCCCGGTCGAACGTGTAGTCGTTGACCTCGCGGTCGAGCCAGGTGCGCAGCACCGGCCAGTGCGTGCGCAGCCACACCTCGCCCTTGTCGGACCGGTCGAGCAGGTCGAACGCCAGGCTCGGCGGATCGTCGTGGGAGACGTCGGCGAACCGGATCGGGGCGTGCCGGTGGGCGCGGGTGATCTCGGGCCGCTCCCCGGCCAGCCACTGCCGCACCTGCGCGTACCCCCACCGCGCCCGCGGGGCCGGGGTGAGCAGGCCCCGGGCGAGCAGCCGCCACCGCTCGTCGGCGATGGCGGAGACGTCGACCTCGGTGGACCGGGCCGTCAGCCAGTTCTCGCCCCGCTCCGGGCGGCGGCCGGTCATCAGCTCGTGCACCATGATGCCGAGCGACCACCACGCCGCCGGGGCCTCGCGCCGGCCCTCGACCACCTCGGGCGCCGCGTAGTCCTCGGTGATCGCCAGCCCGCCGTAGACCCGGCTCATGGTGGCGCGCACCGCGCCGCCGAAGTCGGTCAGCGCGAACACCGGCGGGTCGGCCGAGCGCACCAGCAGGTTCTCGGGCTTGACGTCGGTGTGGTTGTGCTGGAGCTCCTCCTGCCAGTGGTGCAGGCACGCGGCGATGGCGGCCACCACCGCCCGCGCGTGCTCCTCGGGCAGCGGGGCGCGGTCCATGACCGTGCGCAGCGACCCCAGCGGGAAGTACTCCTGTGCCTCCCAGGCGACGTCCTCGCCCCACGAGCTGCGCGCGGTGCCGTAGCCGTCGATGGCGGGGGTGTGCGGGTCGGCCGTGCCCCGGGCGCGCAGCCGGTCGAGCAGCTCCCGGTTGACGTCGTGGCCCGGCCGGTACACCTTCAGCGCGATGCGGCGCGGCGCGCCGCCGGCGGACGGCGGCGCGGCCTCGGCGAGGTAGACCACGGCCTCGCCGCCCGACCCGATGTGGCCCAGCACGTTGTAGGCGCGGCGCAGCTCCGCCGGGATGGCGTAGTCGACCTCACCCGCCGGGCCCACCACGACCCGGGCGACGATGCGGGAGAACCACGCCAGGAGCGGGCCGAGGGCGCGCCGCCACCAGGTGTCGGCGTCGGCGACGGCCGGGCGGCGCACCCGGGTGGTGGCCCCGGCGGGGCCGGCCGCGGCCTCGGGGCCGGACGCGTCGACCGCGGTGCCGCCCGGGCGCAGCACCCGGGTGGCCCACCCGGCGCGGGTGCGGTCGGGGTCGAGCCGGGTGGTGGGCGCCGCGGGCGCGCCGGGGCCGATCCGGGTGGTGGGGGCGGTGGGCGCGTCGGGGCCCACCCGCGTGGTCGGTGCCGTGGGCGCGTCGGGATCGACCCGCGCGGTCGGCGCGGTCGGCGCCTCCGGACCGATCCGGGTGGTCGGCGCGGCGGGGTCGGACCGGCGGGTGGAAGGGTCGGGGTCCGGATGCTCGGGTGTGGCCATCGTGCAGGCGGTGTCTCTCGCGTGGTCGAAGGGGCTCCTGCGGGCGGACCCCTCCAGACTAGGCGAGCCCGCGCCGCCGCCGCAGGGCGCGGGCCACGGCTTTTCCCCTAGGGGGAGGGCGCGCGGAGCGGCCGGGGCGCCCCCGCCGCCGCCGTCGCGGCGTCACCGCTGCTCTAGGCTGGTCCCGATCATCCCGCGAACGCACGCGACGCCGCCGAGGCGCCAGAGCCAGGAGCGCTGAACATCCCGTGACCGGACCCACCATCATCGGCGCGCAGCGCTTCCGCGACGACGACGGCTCCGCCGACCCCGAGGTCGCCGCCCGGCTCGACGCCTACGCGCGGGGCGAGGCCGGCGACCGCCAGGTCCTCGCCGCCCTCGGCCCCGCGCGGCTGCTGGTGCCCGTCGTCGCCGTGCCCACCGAGGTCGAGGAGGGCGCCGACGGCCTGCGCCGCGACAAGCGCAGCGAGGTCGCCGTCCCCGTCCTCATCGGCTCCGACGGCCGCCGCGGCGTGCTCGCCTTCACCTCCGTCGACAGCGTCCGGCGGTGGCGCGCGGACGCCCGGCCCGTCCCGTTCACCACGGCCGACGCCTGCCGGGCCGCCCTGGACGAGAACGCCGACGCGCTCGTCGTCGACGTCGCCGGCCCCGTCACCTACGCCGTCCAGGGCCGCTTCCTCGCCGCGCTGGCCGAGCACGGCGCGCTGCCCGCCGCGAAGGAGGACCCCCAGGTCCTCGCGCTGATCTACCGGGTGACGCACACCGAGTTCGGCATCGAGCGGGTGCGCGTCCACGACTCCGACACCGCCGACATCGGCGTCCGCCTGGAACTGGACCACCGCGACGACGACTCCCTGCGCCGCGTCGCCCAGCGCCTCGCCGACGAGCTCGGGCCCCTGCTGCCCGGGGGCATCGAACTCAGCGCCGTGGTCCGCGCCCGCCGCGACGACTGACCCCCCGGCCCCGGCCGCCGCCCGCCCCGGCCGGGCGGGCGCGCCCGCGCGAAGTCCGCTAGGTTCCGCTCATGCCCGAACTCCCCGACGTCCTCCTCGCGGCGGTCCTCGGCCTCCTCGGCGCCGCCGTCGGCCTCGCCTCCGGGCGCCTGGTCCCGATGTTCCCCCGGCACGACCCCGATCCCGACGACCCCGCGCCGCCGCCGCCCCCCGGCTGCCCGCACTGCGGCGCCGAGATCCCGTTCGTGCGGTGGCTGCCGGTGGTGCGCGTGCGGGGGTTCGCGCTGCGCGGCCGCTGCCCCGCCTGCCGCACCGCCCTGCCGCCCGCGCCCGCCGTCGTCGCGGCCACCGCCGCCGTCTACGTCCTCATCGGGCTGCGCCTCGGCGCGGCGGGCGCCGCCGCCTCCCCGCTGTGGCTGGCCGCGCTCCTGTTCCTCGGCGGGGTCGGGGTGCTGCTCGCCGTGATCGACGTGCGCGTGCACCGGCTGCCCAACGTCCTGGTGCTGCCGTCCTACCCGGTCGCGCTGGCGCTGATGGTCGGGGCGGCGTTCACCGCCCCGGCGGCCGCCGCCTCAGGAGCGGCCGCGGCCGCCCACGGCGACCTCGTCCGGGCCCTCATCGGCATGGCCGGGCTCGCCGCGTTCTACTGGGTGCTCTGGTTCATCTACCCGGCCGGCATGGGGTGGGGCGACGTCAAGCTCTCCGGGCTGCTCGGCCTCTACCTCGGGTGGGGCGGCCTCAGCGGCGTGGTCTCGGGCACCTTCCTGGCGTTCCTGTTCTCCGCCGTCCTGGGCCTGGGCCTCATGGCGGTGGGCCGCGCCACCCGCAAGACCCAGATCCCCCTCGGCCCGTTCATGATCGGCGGCGCGCTCGCCGTCATCCTGCTGGGCGACCCCGCCGTCCTGCTCGGCTGAGCCCCGGCCGCGCCGCGGGCGCCGCGCGCTCGCCAGCATCAGCAGCGCCCCGGCCACCAGCACCACCGCCGTCACCGTGCCCAGGCCGCCGCCGTCGGTGCCGTAGGCCGCGCGGAAGAACGCCCCGATGCCGATGTGCACCACCGACCACAGCGTGCTGCCGACCATCGCCCACCCGATGAACCGGCGGAACGGCATGCCGACCGTCCCGGCCAGCACCGGGACGATGGCGTGCACCACCGCCACGAACCGGGACCCCACGATCGCCAGCCCGCCGCGCGGCCGCGCCAGGACCTCCTCCGCGTGCAGCCACCGGTCCTCGCCGATCCACCGCCCCATCCGGCTGCGGCGGAACGGGACCCCCGCGTACCGGCCGATGGCGTACCCGGCGGACTCGCCGATCAGCGCCCCCGCGAGCGTCGCCCCCACCAGCACGACGAACCCCGGGACGTCGGTCACACTCGCCCCCGCCACCAGCACCACCGGGTCGCCGGGCGCGAACAGCCCGATGAACGCCGTCGTCTCCAGCGCCATGAACAGCAGCACCACCCCCGCCACCAGTAGCGGCGGCAGGTCGGACAGGGACGCCAGCAGGTCGTCCGAGAATGAGGCCATGCGGCGATTCTCCCGGGTCGGGTGCCGCCCGGGTACCGACGAACGCCGGTACCGGGACGGTCCCAGGGGCGGACCAGGGTCGGCCCCTGAGGGGACCTAGGGCACCGGCACCCCCCGGCACGTGAAAGGATCAGGGGCATGATGCGCTGGCTGACCGCGGGGGAGTCCCACGGACCGGCACTCGTCGCGATCTTGGAGGGCCTGCCGGCCGGCGTCGCCGTCACCTCGGACGACATCGCCGCCGCGCTGCGCCGCCGCCGCGCCGGGTACGGTCGGGGTGCCCGCATGAAATTCGAGCAGGACCGGGTCTCCGTCATCGGGGGCGTCCGGCACGGCCGCACCCTGGGCGGGCCGATCGCCGTCGAGGTCGCCAACTCCGAGTGGCCCAAGTGGGAACAGGTCATGTCGCCCGACCCGGTGCCGGCCGACGAGCTGGACGGCGTCGCCCGCAACGCCCCGCTGACCCGCCCCCGCCCCGGCCACGCCGACCTGGTGGGCATGCAGAAGTACGGCCACGACGAGGCCCGCCCCATCCTGGAGCGCGCCAGCGCCCGCGAGACCGCGGCCCGCGTCGCCATCGGCGAGGTCGCCCGCGCGTTCCTGCGCCAGGTCCTCGGCGCCGAGATCCTCAGCCACGTGGTGTCCATGGGGCCCGTCGAGGTCCCCGACGGCACGCTGCCGACCCCGGCCGACCTCGACCGCATCGACGCCGACCCGCTGCGCTGCTTCGACCCCGACACCAGCGCCCGCATGGTCGCCGAGGTGGACGACACCAAGAAGTCCGGCGACACCCTCGGCGGCGTGGTCGAGGTCCTGGCCTACGGCCTGCCGCCCGGCCTGGGCAGCCACGTCCACTGGGACCGCCGGCTCGACGCCCGCCTGGCCGGGGCCCTCATGGGCATCCAGGCCATCAAGGGCGTCGAGGTCGGCGACGGCTTCCGCACCGCCGCCCGCCGCGGGTCCGCCGCACACGACGAGATCGAGCCGGGGGCCGACGGCGTGCGCCGCCGCAGCAACCGGGCCGGCGGCGTCGAGGGCGGCATGAGCACCGGCGAGCCGCTGCGCGTGCGCGCCGCCATGAAGCCCATCGCCACCGTGCCGCGCGCCCTCGACACCGTCGACGTCGCCACCGGCGAGGCCGCCCAGGCCCACCACCAGCGCAGCGACGTCACCGCGGTGCCCGCCGCCGGCGTCGTCGCCGAGGCCATGGTCGCCCTGGTCCTCGCCGAGGCCGCCGTGGAGAAGTTCGGCGGCGACTCCGCCGAGGAGACCCGCCGCAACCTGCGCGGCTACCTCGACACCCTGGCCATCCGCTGACGGGCGCCCCGCCGCCCGCCCACCAGCAGCGAGCCCCAACGAGGAGGAAGCCATGAGCCGACCCGTCGCGGTCCTCATCGGCGCGCCCGGCGCGGGCAAGTCCACGGTCGGCCGCGCCCTGGCCGACCGCTTGGGCACCGGCATGTACTGCACGGACACCGAGATCGAGGCGCGCGCCGGCAAGCCCATCGGCGACATCTTCATCGAGGACGGCGAGGCCGCGTTCCGCGCCCTGGAGCGCGAGGTCGTCGCCGAGGCGCTGGCCGCCGCGGACGGCGTGGTCGCCGTGGGCGGCGGCGCCGTGCTCGACCCCGCCACCCGCGCCGACCTCGGCGGCCACCACGTCGTCTACCTCCAGGTGGAGTTCGCCGAGGCGGCCAAGCGCGTCGGCCTCGACCAGGCCCGCCCGCTGCTCGCGGGCAACCCCCGCGGCCGGCTGCGCAAGCTGCTGGAGGAGCGGCTCCCGGTGTACGAGGCGCTCGCCTCCGCCACGGTGCCCACCACCGGCCGCCACCCCGAGGAGATCGTCGACGACGTCGTGGCCACGCTGCCCGCCCGGCACGAGGACGGCGCCCGATGACCGCCACCCGCATCCCGGTGGGCGGCTCCTCGGCGCCCTACGACGTCGTCGTCGGCAGCGGCGTCCTCGGCGAGCTGGCCGGCCTGGTCGGCGACCGCGCCGAGCAGGTCGCCGTCATCCACCCCGCCACCCTGGGCGCCCTCGCGCGGCCGGTCGTCGGCGCGCTGGAGGCCGCCGGGTACACCGTGCACGCGCTGCCCGTTCCCGACGGCGAGGCCGCCAAGGACGCGGCGGTCGCCGCCGACCTGTGGGCGCGCCTCGGCCGGGCCGGGTTCACCCGCTCCGACGCCGTCGTGGGGGTCGGCGGCGGCGCCGCCACCGACCTCGCCGGGTTCGTCGCCGCCACCTGGCTGCGCGGCGTCCGCGCCGTCCTGGTGCCGACCACCCTCCTGGGCATGGTCGACGCCGCCGTCGGCGGCAAGACCGGCATCAACACCGCCGAGGGCAAGAACCTCGTCGGCGCCTTCCACCCCCCGGCGGGGGTGCTGTGCGACCTGGCCACCCTGCCGTCGCTGCCGACCGCCGACTACATCGGCGGGCTGGCCGAGGTCGTCAAGGCCGGGTTCATCGCCGACCCGGTCATCCTCGACCTGGTCGAGGACGACCCCGAGGGCGCCACCCGCCCCGAGGGGCGGCACACCCGCGAGCTGATCGAGCGGGCCGTCGCGGTCAAGGCCGAGGTGGTCTCCGCCGACCTGCGCGAGAGCGGCCGCCGCGAGATCCTCAACTACGGGCACACCCTCGGCCACGCCGTCGAACGGGCCGAGCGGTACACCTTCCGGCACGGGTACGCGGTCGCCATCGGCATGGTCTTCGCCGCCGAACTCGCCCGCCTGGACGGCCGCATCGGCGCCGACCTCGTCGCCCGCCACCGCCGGATCCTCACCTCGGTCGGCCTGCCCACCGGCTACGCCGCCGCGGCCTGGCCGGGGCTGCGCGACGCCATGCGCGTCGACAAGAAGGCCCGCGGCGCCACCCTGCGGTTCGTCGTCCTGGACGGCGTGGCCCGGCCCGCGATCCTGTCCGGGCCCGCCCCCGAGCTGCTGGACGCCGCGTACCGCGAGGTGGGCGCGTGAGCGCCCGCACGCGCCGGACCCACTAGACTGGCGGGACGACACCGGTGCCGCAGCGGCCACCGCGTCCCCGCGCAGGGTCGACGCCGCCGACCGGGCCCGCCCCACCACCGACTTCGCCATACCGCTGGGAGAGACGACCGAAGTGGCCACGACGAACGACCTCAAGAACGGCACGACCCTGAAGCTCGACGGCGGTGAACTCTGGAACGTCGTTGAGTTCCAGCACGTCAAGCCCGGCAAGGGCGGCGCGTTCGTCCGCACCAAGCTGAAGAACGTCACCTCGGGCAAGGTCGTCGACCGCACCTTCAACGCCGGCGCCAAGGTCGAGTTCGCCAACGTCGACCGGCGCGAGATGCAGTACCTCTACGCCGACGGCGACTCCTACATCTTCATGGACACCGCCACCTACGACCAGCTGCACGTCCCCAACGCGGTCGTCGGCGGCAACGCCGACTACCTGCTGGAGGAGGCCAAGGTCACGGTCGCCGTGAACGACGGCAACCCCCTCTACATCGAGCTGCCCGCCGCCGTCGAGATGACGATCGCGCAGACCGACCCCGGCGTGCAGGGCGACCGCTCCACCGGCGGCACCAAGCCCGCCACCCTGCAGACCGGCGCCGTCATCCAGGTCCCCCTGTTCATCACCACCGGCGAGCGCGTCAAGGTCGACACCCGCACCGGCGACTACCTCGGCCGCGTCAACTGATGGCGTGCACCCGTCCCGTCCGCGAGGCGGGCGCCGGCCGGCGCCCGGGCCGCGGCCGGAAGCGCAGGGCACTGTGAGCGGGGCACGGCGCAAGGCGCGCCGCCGGGCCGTCGAGGTCCTCTACGAGGCCGAGCTGCGCGGCACCTCCGTCGCCGAGGTCATCGAGCGGCGCCGCGCGCAGCCCGAACCGCCCATCAACGCGTTCACCGAGGAGCTCGCCGCGGCCGTCGACCAGCGCCGGGGGCGCATCGACCGGCTGCTCGGCGAGTACGCCATCGGCTGGACCCTGGAGCGCATGCCGGTCGTCGACCGCAACATCCTGCGGATGGGCGCCTACGAGCTGCTGTGGGCCGACGACATCCCCGACGGCGTCGCGATCGCCGAGGCCGTCGCGGTGGCCAAGGAGCTGTCGACCGACGAGTCCCCGTCGTTCATCAACGGGCTGCTGTCGCGGCTCATGGAGAACAAGGCCGAGCTGGCGCTGTAGGCGCCGCCGAGGAGGACCCGTGACGGACAAGTCCGGCGGCCCGGCCGCCGAGGGCGCGGCGGGGCCCGGACCGCACCGGTCGGCCACCACGGCGCGCACCGCCGTGGTGTGGGAGGCGCTGCGGGGCCTGCTGGTCGACCTCGCGCGCGACACCGACGCCCCGCTGGAGATCGTCGACGCGGGCGGCGGCACCGGCGGTGCCGCGGTCCCGCTCGCCGAACTCGGCCACCGGGTCACGGTGGTCGACCCCAACCCCGACTCGCTGGCCGCGCTGGAGCGCCGGGCCGCCGAGGCCGGGGTGCGGGTGCACGCCCTCCAGGGCGAGACCCGCGACCTCACCGACCTGCTGCCCCCCGACCACGCCCACGTCGTGCTCGTGCACAACGTGCTGGAGTACGTCGAGGACCCCGTGGCCGCACTGGCCGACGTCGTCGCCGTCACCCGGCCGGGCGGCGCGGTGAGCCTGCTCGCCGCCAACGCCGTGGCGGGCGCGCTGCACCGGGCCCTGGCCGGGCACGTCGGCGACGCCCGGCGGCTGCTCGCCGACCCCGAGGGGCGGTGGGGCGACGCCGACCCCATGCCGCGCCGGTTCACCGCCGAGCGCCTCGCCGCCCTCGTCGAGGGCGCGGGCCTGGTCGATCCCGCCACCCGCGGGGTGCGCGTGTTCGCCGACCTGCTGCCCGGCCGGGTGTTCGAGGGCGACCCCCGCGAAGGGCGCGAACTCGTGGAACTGGAGCGCGCCGCCGCCGGCCACCCGGCCCTGGCGGGGATCGCCACCCAGGTGCACGTCGTCGCCCGCCGCCCCCGCTAGGGGTCGGCGGGGGAGCGGGGCGCGCCGGAGGGCGGCCCCGGGGCGGGGGTGTCGGTGCAGGTCGGAGCGGGGCAGGGCAGACTGGGGCCATGAGTCGACGTCAGCTGGAGCGCGGGACCGCGATGCGCGGCATGATCGGCGCCGACGGCATCGAACCGCTCGACCCCGCCGCCGCCGAGGACGCGGACTGCTCCATCCTGCATATCGACATGGACGCGTTCTTCGCCAGCGTCGAGCAGCTGGAGCACCCCGAGGCGCGCGGCCGCCCGGTCATCGTGGGCGGCACCGGGCCGCGCGGCGTGGTGTCGTCGGCCGACTACATCGCCCGCACCTACGGGGTGCACTCGGCGATGCCCATGGTGCGGGCGCTGCGGCTCTGCCCCGACGCCCTGGTGTTCCCGCCCGACGGCCCGGCCTACCGGCGGGTGTCCGAGGCGGTCATGGACATCTTCCGGTCCGTCACCCCCGAGGTCGAGCCGGTCTCGATGGACGAGGCGTTCCTGGACGTCTCCGGGGCCCGGCGCCGCCTCGGCGGCCCGGTGCGGATCGCCGAGCTCATCCGCGAACGGGTCCGCTCCGAGCAGCGGCTCACCTGCTCGGTCGGGGTGGCCGCCACCAAGTTCGTCGCCAAGCTCGCCTCCACCCAGTGCAAACCCGACGGCCTGCTGCTGGTGCCCACCCGCCGGGTCACCGCGTTCCTGCACCCGCTGCCCGTGGGGGCGCTGTGGGGGGTGGGCGAGAAGACCGAGCAGGCGCTCACCCGGCTCGGGCTGCGCACCGTGGGCGACGTGGCGGCGGTGCCGCCCGCCACGCTGCGCCACGAGTTCGGGCAGGCGCTGGGCGCCCGCCTGGCGGCGCTGGCCGTCGGCGACGACGACCGCCCCGTGGTCCCCACGACGCCGGACAAGAGCATCGGCGCCGAGGAGACGTTCCCGCGCGACGTCGACGACCCCGGGACCATCCACCGCGAACTGCTGCGACTGTCGGAGAAGGTGGCCCGCCGGCTGCGCTCCTCGGGGCAGGCCGGCCGCACCGTCGTGGTGAAGCTGCGCCGGGCCGACTTCACCACCATCACCCGGTCGCGCACCCTGCCCGAGGCCACCGACGTCGCCCGCGAGATCACCGCCGCCGCCCGCGAGCTGTACGCGGGCGCCGGCCTGGAGCGCGTGCGGCTGCGGCTGGTGGGGGTGCGGGTCGAAGGGCTGGCCGACGCCTCGCAGGTGCACCGGCAGCTGGCGCTGGACGAACCCGAGACCGGGTGGCGCGAGGCGGAGCGGGCCATGGACCGGGTGGCCCGCCGGTTCGGGCCCGGGGCGATCCAGCCCGCGGCCTTGGCCAAGCGTGACGAGAATGACGTATAGTACGGCAACTTCGGAGCGTCGGCGGGCGTTGGACGGGGTGCGGGGGCCACGCTCCGCCACCCCGCGGCGCGCGGATCGGCGCCCTCGGGAGCCGGGGAAGGAAGAAGGGTTGCGAAGCGGTGTTGCGTTCGGACAGTGAGGGTAATGTGACCCGTGTGGGTCAGCTACATGCGCATCTTTTCTTTCCGGGAGGCGCTAAGCCACCGTATTCTGGGCATACCACTGACCATCAGATCGTTGTTCAGTACCCGTCACCCCACTCGGGGACTGTTTTTGGGAGGCGCCGTGCCGCTCTCTGAACACGAGCAGCGCATGCTCGACCAGATCGAGCAGGCGCTGTACGCCGAGGATCCGAAGTTCGCCAACACCGTCCGCCAGACGAACCCCGCGGTCCACTACAAGCGGTGGATCATCAAGGCGTCCGTCGGCTTCGTCATCGGTATCGCCCTGCTCATGAGCGGCGCCGTCCTCCAGCAGGTCATCGTCGGGGTCATCGGGTTCATCGTCATGCTGGCCTGCCTGCTGTGGGGCCTGTCCGGCTGGCGCCGGGTGGCCGGCGGCGAGCCCGCGGCGGCCGAGGGGCCCGACCCCAAGCAGCCGCAGCAGCGCCGCTCCCAGCGGCCGGGCATGATGAACCGGTTCGAGGAGCGCTGGCGCCGCCGCCAGGAGGGCAACGACCGCTGACCCGCGCGGCACGGCACCCACCGCGGTAGCACCTTCGCGAACGCGCCCCAGGCACCCGCCTGCCGGGCGCGTTCCCGTGTCCGCACCCGCCCCGCACCCGCCGCCCCGGCCGCCGTCGCGGC
>NZ_BCRK01000184.1 GCF_001552555.1 Nocardiopsis trehalosi NBRC 14201
CCGGCCCCGCCGGCACCCGCCGCGGCGGCGGCCCGCGAGCCCGTACCGCCGGTGCGGCCCGTCGCGGAGCCGACCGTACCCGCGCCGCCCGCCGCACCGCCCGTGCCGCCACCCGCCGCGGTGCCGCCGGAGCGCACCGCCGCCGCGGCACCGGCGGTCCCGGCGCCCTCTGTGCCCCCCGCGCCCCGGGTGCGGCGGTCCGCACCGGAGGCCGAGCGCCCGGCGCCGCCCGTGGAGCGCACCGCGCCGGCGACGGCCCGCTGGGCCCACCACACCGAGCCGCGGCGCCCCTGGGGCGGCACCGCCGACCTCGGCGCGCCCGGCCCCGGCCCCGCCGCCCGTCCCGAACGGCCGGCCCGGCCCGCCGGACACCCGGCCGCGCCGTGGCCGGGCGCCGCCACCGCGCCCGAGGAGCGCTGGGAGCAGTACCGGGCCGCCCCGCAGCGGCCCGCCGCACCCGCGCCGAGGGCCGGGGAGGGCCGCTGGGTGGAGTCCGGCGGCTGGTCCGACGGCGGGGCGTGGATCGAACCCGCCGCACCCGCACCCGCCCCGGCCCCCGCGCCGAGGGCCGGCGCGGGCGACCGCTGGGCCGCCTACGCGCCCCGGCCCAACCCGCGGCCCCGCCACGCGGCACCGGACCCCGGCCCCGACCACGGGTCGTGGACCGCCCCGCACGCCCGGGAGCCGTGGCCGCCCGCGCCCCGCGACCCCGGCGCCTGGCCGCCCGGGCCGGTCCGCGACCCGGCGGACGCGCCCGCGGCGCCCTTCGCCCCGGACGGCCGCGACGACGCGGACCCGTTCGGCACGGAGGACCCGTTCGCCGCCGACCCGGCGGCCGCCGAGGCCGACGAGCCCGGCACCGAGGGCGCGCGGCCGGGCCGCCGCCGGCCGGGCGGGCGGCGCCGCCGCCGCTCCGGGCCGCCGAACCGCCCGGACCGCACCCGCCGGAGGCGCTCCGGCGCGGCCGACGCCGCCCGCCGGCCGTGGCCGGTGGTCCTGGTGGTGGCCGTCGCGGTCGCCGCGGCGGCCGGGGTCGCCGCCGTCCGCGGACTGGACGACGACGTCCGGCGCGACACCGCCTGGAGCACCTTCGAGGACAACGGCGAGCGCGCCGGCCACGGGGCCGACGGCGCCGTGGACGAGGACCGCACGCTCGCGCCCGGCGCGCTGTGGCCCGGCGGCGCCGGCGACTGACCGCCCGGCGGCGGCCGACCGGCCGACCTGCGGCGACACCGGCCCCAGGGGGTGGGAGCACCCCTTGGGGCCGAAGTCGTGGGAGGGAGGATCTACCCTGGTACGTGTGGCGGTGTGCCACACCCCGTTCTCCCGTAATCTTGGAAGCCATGTCATCGCGCCGTACTGTCTCCCTCGTCACCCTCGGCTGCGCGCGCAACGAGGTCGACTCCGAGGAGCTCGCCGGCCGCCTGGCCGCCGGCGGCTGGGACCTCGTCGACGCCGACGCCGGTGACCGCGCCGACGTCGTCGTCGTCAACACCTGCGGGTTCATCGAGGCCGCCAAGCAGGACTCCATCGAGGCGCTGCTGAACTCCGCCGACGACGGCACGAAGGTCGTCGCCGCCGGGTGCATGGCCGAGCGCTACGGCTCGGAGCTGGCCGCCGCCCTCCCCGAGGCCCAGGTCATCGGGTTCGACGACTACGCGCAGATCTCCGAGCGGCTCGACGACGTCGTCGCCGGGCGGACCCTGGTCCCGCACGACCCCCGCGACCGCCGCACGCTGCTGCCGATCACCCCCACCGAGCGCCCGGCGCACGGCGCCCACGTGCCCGGCCACACCGAGCTCACCCCGCTGCCCGACGGCGTCGCCCCGGCGTCGGGGCCGCGCGTGCCGCGCCGCCGGCTGACCGGCGGGCCGGTCGCCAACCTCAAGATCGCGTCCGGCTGCGACCGCCGCTGCACCTTCTGCGCCATCCCCGCCTTCCGCGGCGCCTACCTGTCGCGCCGCCCCGACGACGTCGTCCGCGAGGCCGAGTGGCTGGCCGGGCAGGGCGTGCGCGAACTGTTCCTGGTCAGCGAGAACTCCACCTCCTACGGCAAGGACCTCGGCGACATCCGCGCCCTGGAGTCCCTGCTGCCGCGGCTGGCCGCGGTCGACGGCATCGAGCGGGTGCGCGTGAGCTACCTGCAGCCCGCCGAGGTCCGGCCCGGACTGGTCGACGTCCTCACCGGCACCCCCGGTGTGGTGCCCTACTTCGACCTGTCCTTCCAGCACGCCAGCGGCCCGCTGCTGCGGCGCATGCGGCGCTTCGGCGACCGCGAGCGCTTCCTGGACCTGCTCGCCGCCGTGCGCAAGAACGCGCCCGAGGCCGGCGCGCGCTCCAACTTCATCGTCGGGTTCCCCGGCGAGACCGACGCCGAGTTCGGCGAACTGGTGGCGTTCCTGGAGGAGGCCCGGCTCGACGCCATCGGCGTCTTCGCCTACTCCGACGAGGACGGCACCGAGGCAGCCGGGCACGCCGGCAAGGTGCCCGACGACACCATCGCCGAGCGGACCGACCGGCTCAACCGGCTCGCGGAGGAGCTCATGGCACAGCGCTCGGAGGAGCGCGTCGGCTCGACCGTGGAGGTGCTCATCGAGGAGGACCTCGGCGACGGCGCCTACGAGGGGCGCGCCGCCCACCAGGCGCCCGAGGTCGACGGCAGCACCGTCGTGCACGGCACCGGGCTCGCGGTCGGCGACATCACGACCGCCACGGTGACCGAGGCCCTCGGCGCCGACCTGGTCGCCGAGGCGGCCGATCGGCCGGGTGCGCGGTGACGCACGACCCCGCCGCCGGGCCGGCCCCGCGCCCCGTCCCGCTCTGGAACATCGCCAACATCCTCACCATGACCCGGCTCGTCATGGTGCCGCTGTTCGTGGTGTGCATGTTCCTCGACCACCCGGGCTGGCGGTTCGCCGCGTTCGCGGTGTTCGTGGTCGCCGCCATCACCGACCGCGTCGACGGCGAACTCGCCCGCCGCCGCAACCTCGTCACCGACTTCGGCAAGGTCGCCGACCCCATCGCCGACAAGGCCCTCACCGGCGCCGCGCTCGTGGTGCTCTCGCTGCTGGGCGAGCTGTGGTGGTGGGTGACCATCGCCATCCTGGTCCGCGAGTGGGGCATCACGGCGGTCCGGTTCGCGGTCATCCGCTACGGGGTGATCCCGGCCAGCCGCGGCGGCAAGCTCAAGACCGTGCTCCAGGTGCTGGCCATCAGCGTCTACCTGTTCCCCCTGCCCGATCCGCTGCACGTGGTCGCACACGTGCTCATGGCGGCGGCCCTCGCCGTCACCCTGTGGACGGGCGTCGACTACGTCGTGGCGGCGGCGCGGCTGCGCCGGTCCGCACGGGCGGAGGCGTCCGGAAAGTGAACCCGACCACCGCCGACGAAGCCCACCGCGTGCTCGACGCGCGCGGCGCCACGGTCGCCACCGCCGAGTCGCTCACCGGCGGCCTCATCGGGGCGGCCCTGACCGGGGTGGCCGGCTCCTCGTCCACCTTCCGGGGCGCCGTGGTCGCCTACGCCACCGGGGTCAAGGCCGCGCTGCTGGAGGTCCCGCCCGCGCTCCTCGCCGAGCACGGCGCGGTCCACCCGGACGTCGCCCGGTACATGGCCGAGGGCGTCCGCCGCGTCCTCGGCACCACCTACGGGGTCGCCGTCACCGGGGTCGCGGGCCCCGAACCGCAGGACGGCATGCCCGTCGGAACCGTCTACGCCGCCGTCGCCGGTCCCGGTGCTCCCACCACCGTTGCCGAGTTCGCGCTGTCCGGAACCCGGGGCGAGATCCGCGAGCAGACCGTTGAGCAGGCGCTTCGCCTGCTCGTCGCGGACGTGGCGCGGACCACGCCGAAATAGACGCTTCCGGGCTGTTCGAACGCCCCCAGGCGGGGAACAAACCGTCACCAAGATCGTGTTACCCCTCCAGCGAACAGGGAGCCATGAGGTGCGACGATCCGGCGCTGGGCAGGTACGGTGTTTTTTATGATGGTCGCTACCGGTGGGAGGGAGCGCGAATGATGGTCCTGCTTCGTCACCTACTTGGTGACGTGCTACGGCGGCTACGGCAGCGGCAGGGCCGCACCCTCCGCGAGGTGTCGGCCGACGCCCGGGTGTCACTGGGCTACCTGTCGGAGGTCGAGCGCGGGCAGAAGGAGGCCTCCTCCGAACTGCTCTCCTCGATCTGCGGCGCCCTGGGCGTCCCGCTCTCCCAGGTCCTGCGCGAGGTCGCCGACCAGTTGGCGCTCGCCGAACTCCAGGAGGCCGCGCTCCTCAGCGGCTCGGTGCAGGCCGAGACCGTTCCCGTCCCCGACCGCCTCGGCATCGACGCCGTCCCCGACCGCGTCCCCGAGGTCGTCGACATGGTGGGCGTCTGAGGCGCCCTCCCCGAACAGCATCCCCGCCCGCGCCCCCGCGCGGGCCCGCCCCCGTTTCCGACGCCGGCCGCACCAGCGGTCGGCGTCGCCGTGTCCGCCCTGCTCACCCCCCGCGCGCCCGGCCGGGCGCCGCGTTTCCCGGCGCGCTCGTCGGGCAGTGCAGTAGGCGCACACCCACCGTCTCAGGGGGAGATGATCGATCATGGCGAAGATTCACGGTCCGCTGAGTGACGACGCCCGGACGACCACGGGCGAGGCGCTGCAGGGCGCGGTCGTGGACCTCATCGACCTGTCGCTGCTGGCCAAGCAGGCGCACTGGAACGTCGTCGGCCGCACGTTCCGCTCCGTCCACCTCCAGCTCGACGAGCTGGTCGACGCGGCGCGCGACCACACCGACACCCTCGCCGAGCGCGCGGTCGCGGTCGGGGTGAACCCCGACGGCCGCTCCGGCAAGGTCGCCGCCGACACCAAGATCCCCCAGCCCGACCCGGGCTACCTCCAGGACGACAAGGTCATCGCGCTGATCACCGACGCCCTGCGCGGCGTGGTCGAGCGCTTCCGCGAGCGGATCGCGGCCACCGAGGAGGCCGACCCCGTCTCCCAGGACCTGCTCATCGCCGCCTCGGAGGACCTGGAGCAGCAGCACTGGATGTTCGAGGCCATGCGCTGAACCGCGCGCCCACCGGACGCCGCGGCGCCGGCCGCCCCGCAGCGGGGCAGCCGGCGCCGTCGTGTGCGGGGGCCGGGGGTCAGCTGGCCCAGGCGTCGGGGTCCTCGGCGAGCACCCGCACGCTGTCGGGCAGCTTGCCGGTGGAGACGTGCTCCAGGGTCACGCTCTCCAGGATGGCGCGCTCGTTGGCGCGCAGCGCGATCCACACCTGCTGGAGGCTGCGGGCGGCGCCGTCGTAGTCGACGTGTTCGGGGCGCTCACCGCGCACGTTGGCCAGCGGGCCGTCGACCGCGCGGATGATGTCGGCGAGGGAGATCTCGGAGGCGCCGCGGGCCAGCCAGTAGCCGCCCACGGGGCCGCGCTGGCTGCGCACCAGGCCGGCGCGGCGGAGCTGGGTGAGGATGTTCTCCAGGAATTTTCCGGGTATGGCCTGGGCGCGTGCGAGCTGTTCGGCCGTAACCGGGCCGCCACTGGCGGCTGCCAGCTCGGCTGCGGCACGCAACGCGTAGTCGACCCGGGCAGAAAGGCGCATGCTGCGATTATGCCGTGAATCGCGGGGAGCTCGGGTCAATGGGGCGGGGGCGTGGCGGCCCCGGGGTGGCGCTGCGCGGCATCGCACTTCTCCTACCGGGAAGGAAGCCTCCGGCGCGCACGGCGCCGGGGGCCCGATGGGGGCCGCGCGGACGCCCCGAGAGGCGCCCGCGCGGCCGCTGACGGTTCTCAGCGTACCGACGTCACGCCGGCCCAGCCGAGGAGCTCCGCGGCGCTCTGCCCGTTCACCCGGGCGGCGCCGTAGGTGCTGACGTAGGCGGCGCACTCCGGGCGCCACACGGGCAGGCCCATCTCGACCACCACGGTGTCGGGGCGGGACCGGCACAGCTCGGTCACGAGCCCGCGGGCCGCGGGGAAGCGGTGGGCGTCGCGCACCACCACGACCAGGTCGCGGCCCGCGGCGCGGGCCAGCAGCTCCGCCGCGTCGGCGGCGGCCGGGTCGACCCGCTCGGTGCCGGGGAACCACGGGCCCAGCCCCCACGGGACCTCGCCCACGGCGATGCCGGGCGGGGCGTCGAGTTCGACCACGACCGGGTCGCGCAACTCGGCCAGGGTGCCGTCGATGCGCACCGCGCGGCGGGCGGTGTCCAGGCCGATCTCGTCGACCGTCGCCGCGGCGCCCCGCCCGGCGGTCCACGCGCGCAGCGCGGACGTGCGGGCGGCGGCCTCCTCCAGCCGCTCCCCGCTCAGCCGGCCGTCGCGGACGGCGGCGACCACGGCGGCGCGCACCGCCGCCACCTCGTCGGCGTAGGCGAAGCGGCCCAGGCAGAGCAGGTCGCACCCGGCGATCAGGGCGCGCACCGACGCCTCGGGGATGCCGATGTCGCCGCTGACCCCTTGCATGTCGAGCGCGTCGCTGATCACCACGCCGCCGAAGCCCATCTCCTCGCGCAGCAGCCCGGTCAGGATGCGCGGGGTGAGCGTGGCCGGGCCCGTCATGCCGTAGGCGGGCAGCCGGATGTGCGCGGTGAGCACGGCGCGCACGCCCGCGCCGATCGCCGCCCGGAACGGGGCGAGTTCGCGGCGGTGCAGCAGGTCGCGGTCGGCGTCGACCACCGGCAGCTCGGTGTGGGAGTCCTGGTGGGTGGCCCCGTGGCCGGGGAAGTGCTTGGCGGCGGCGGCGATCCCCGCCTCCTGCAGGCCGGCCACGGCCGCCGCGGCGTGCCGGGCGACGAGGTCGGCGTCGGAGCCGAAGGAGCGGGTGCCGATGGTGGGGTTGTCGTCGGCGGTGTTGACGTCGACCGACGGCGCGAGGTCCAGGGTGAACCCGAGCGCCCGCAGTTCGGCGCCGAGGGCGGTGTGCACCGCCCGGGTGAGGGCGGGGTCGTCCACGGCGCCGAGCGCCGCGTTGCCGGGGTAGTCGCTGCCGGCGCCCTGCCCGATCCGGGTGACGTCGCCGCCCTCCTCGTCCAGGGAGACCAGCGGGGTGTCGGCGGCCTCGGAGATCCGGGCGGTGAGCGCCGCCACCTGCTCGGGGCCGGCGAGGTTGTTGTGGAACAGGCAGACGCCGGCGACGCCGTCCGCCAGGCCGTCGAGCACCCAGCGCGGGGCGTCGTAGGACTCGAACGGCACCAGGAGGGTGGCGTTGGCGAGGCGCTCCAGTGCGGGGTCGTGGTCCGCGGGCATCAGGGCTCCGATCTTCGGTGCGCTCGTGGCGCTGGGGCGGGGTGCGCGGGGGCGGGGGAGGGCGCGGGGCACCGCGCCCCGGTGGGGCCGCGCGCCCGGCGGGCGGGTGGGCCGCCGGGGCGCGCGGACGGGGCGCGGTCCCCGCTCGGCGCGGTCGGGCTCAGCCCTTGACCGCGCCCATGGTCAGGCCGGAGACCATCCGGCGCTGGACGAACAGGAAGAACACCATGACGGGGATGGTGAGCAGGGTGGAGGCCGCCATGATCGATCCCCACTCGGTGCCGAACCGGCCGAAGTAGTACGACAGGGTCAGCGGGAGGGTGTAGTGGTCGGTGCTGCGGCCGAGGAAGGTCAGCGCGACGATGAACTCGTTCCACGCGGTGATGAACGCGAAGATGCTCGCCGCCACCAGTCCGGGCGCGACCAGCGGCATCAGGATGCGCCAGAAGATCGTCCAGTTGCCGGCGCCGTCGATGGCCGCGGCCTCCTCCAGCTCCTTGGGGACCGCGTTGACGAAGCCGCGCAGCATCATGATGGTGATGGGCAGCGACACCGCCGTGTAGACCACGAGGATGCCGGTGAGGTTGCCCAGCATCTGCACGCCGGTGCCGTCCTGGATCTGCCGGAAGTTGATGAAGATGGAGATGATCATGGCCTCCATCGGCACCATCTGGATGACCATGAGCAGCACGATGAACGCCGAGCGCAGCCGGAACTTGAACCGGGCCACGGCGACCGCCGCCAGCAGGGACACCAGCGCGCCCGCCGTCACCGCCCCCAGGGTCACGATGAGGCTGTTGAGCAGGAACTGCCAGAAGTCGACGCCGGGGATGAGCTCGCCGTTGACCACCCGGTCGAAGTGCTCCAGGGTGGGCGCCGCGGGCACCAGGCGGGGCGTGCCGGAGAAGATCTCGCTGACCGGCTTGAACGCGGTCACGACCATCCAGTAGACCGGGAACACCGAGAACAGGAACACGGCCGCGCCGGCGGCGTACAGCAGGCCGCGGCGCACGGCGCGCGCGGGGCGGAGCCGGCGGGGGCGGCGGGCCGGTCGGGGCGCGGCGGCGGGCGGCGCGGTGGCGGTGCTCATCGGGTCTCCCCCTGGCGGATCATGATGCGCAGGTAGTAGGCGCTGACGGCGAGGATCATGACGGTCATCACGACCGCGATCGCCGACCCCATGCCGTAGTTGGGCGGGCTGGCCGAGAACCCCTGCTGGTAGATGTAGTACGACAGCAGGTAGACGGACTTGTTCTGGAAGCTGTTGGCCAGGATGTAGAGCTGGGTGAACACCCGCAGGTTCCAGATGACCTGGAGGACCAGCAGCAGCGCGAACAGCGGGCGCAGCATCGGGAACGTGACGCTCCAGAACGACCGCCAGGCGCCGGCGCCGTCGACCCGCGCCGCCTCGTACAGCTCGTTCGGGATGCTCTTGAGGCCGGCCAGCACCGACACCGCCACGAACGGGAACGACTGCCAGACGATCACCAGGATGAGCACGCTGAACAGCGACACCGGTTCGAGGAACCAGTTGTAGTTCAGCCACCCCGACCCCACGAGGGCGTCGGGCAGCCGGTCCAGCACCACGTTCACCAGGCCCCGCTCGGGCAGGAACAGCCAGCGGAAGACCAGGGAGGCGCTCATCGCGGGGGTGGCCCAGGCGAGCATCATGCCGACGGCCACCACGTTGGCGTACCACCGCGGCAGCCGGTGCAGCAGCAGGCCCACGAGGGTGCCGAGGATGAGGGTGATCGCCACCATGAGCCCGGTGACCAGCACCGTGTTGCGCAGGATCGTCCAGAACTCCGGGTCGCCGAGGAGCCGGGCGTAGTGGGCGAAGGAGTTCCACTCGGGGTCCGGGCCGGTGGGCAGCAGGTGCCGCGAGGTGTAGGAGTGCAGCGAGTTCCCGACCATCTGCGCGATGGGCCAGAGCAGGACCACGGCGAGGATGACCAGCGACGGTCCGATGAGCAGGTAGGGGGCCACGCTCCGGCGGCGGCGCGGGGGAGGCGGTGGAGCGGGCGGGTCGGTGCGGGTGCGGCGGCCGTCCTCGGCCGCCCGGAGGGTCTGTGCCATGTGCGGGGCTACTCCAGGGAGGTCGCGGGCCGGGGCGGGCACCGGGCGGGGAAGGAGTGCCGGTGCCCGCCCCCGTCCTGCCGAACGAGGGGCCGGGACTACTCGATCGGCTCGTTGAGGATCGAGGTCAGCTCCTCGTTGGCGGCCGCGAGCACCTCGTCGGGGTCCTCGCCGCGCACGATGTCCAGCACCGCGCCGGGCAGGATCTTGCCGTCCTGGTCGGCGGCGTTCCACTTCGGCGTGGGCGGGAAGAACTTCGTCTCGGTCATCTGCTCGGCCGCGGCGGCGGTGGTCGGGTCCTCCTGGTAGGCCTCGTCGTCCAGCATCTCCGGGTAGGCCGGGAAGAAGCCGCCCGCGTCGGCGTAGTCGCGGCCGCCCTCCTTGCCGCCCATGACCTCCAGCAGCTCGAACGCGAACTCGGGGTGCTCGGACGCGGAGAACACGGTCAGCGCGGAGCCGCCGGCGAACGCGGGGGCCATGCCGTCGGCGCCGGGCAGCGGGGCGGCGGCGATCTCCTCCAGAACGGCGGGGTCCTCGGCCTGCTCCTCCATGGAGGTCAGCGCCCAGCCGCCGTCGATGTACATGCCGACCTGGCCGTTGGCCATGTCGGCCAGCGGCACCAGCTCGTTCTCACCGACGTAGTTCTGCGGGGAGATCTTCTCCTCGCTGGTCAGGCCGGCGTAGAACTCGATGGCCTCCTGCGTGGCGGGGTCGGTGAGCCGGCCCTCCCAGGAGTCGCCGTTCTGCACGGCGATCTCGCCGCCGTTGCTCCAGATGAAACTCGCGATGCCGTTGGTGAAGTCGGTCGGCGCGGCGAAGCCGGGCACGTCCTTCTCCTCCTCGATGGCCTTGGCGACGTCGACCAGCTCCTCCCACGTGGTGGGCGGCTCCATGCCGATGTCCTGCAGCCAGTCGGCCCGGTAGTAGAGGGTGCGCACGCCCGAGAACCACGGGACGCCGTACTGGACGCCGTCGAAGGTGCCGTACTCCAGGGCGGCCTGGTCCATGTCGGCCGCCTCCTCCCAGCCCTCGACCTGCTCGGAGATGTCGAGCAGGGCGCCCTGGGACGCCCAGTTGGCGACCTGGTCGTTGCCGACCTCCAGGACGTCGGGGGCGTCGCCGCCGGCCATCGCGTTGTTGATGGACTGCTGGGCGTCCGGCCACGGGATGAACTCGACCTCGACCGCGGTCTCGGGGTAGGTCTCCTGGTACTTCTGCTCGATGCCGTCGAAGTACTCCACGAGGGGGTCCTGCGAGGTGCCCATGACCCAGACGGTCAGGCTCTCCGGCGCGTCGGCGGGGTCGGTGCCACCCTCGCCGCCCCCGCCGCCGCAGGCGGAGGCGAGGAGCAGCACGGTGGAGGCGGCTGCGATCTTCGGGAATCTCACGTGGTTTCTCCCTTCACGCGTCGCCACGCGCGCGACGTCGCGTCGAAGAAGACGCCCCCGGAACATCTCTGGGACGGCTACGAACGCAGTGCGGGCTTCGTCGTGGATGCTGGGGTGTGCTGGGATAGCACCTGTGTGTTCGGGTCGCCCATCGAGCGGGTGCCGGGAGCCGGGCGGGCAGGCGTCCCGTGCGTGTCCTCGTGCGGGTTGGCGGCTAAACTAACAAGAAACTTTCCTAATAAATAGAGAGATGGGTGTCACGGTTATGTCTCGACGCCCGGGGACCCCTCGGCTGCTGCGGCAACTCAACGATCGGGCCGCGCTGGAGCTGCTCCTGTCCTCGGGTCCGCTCACGCGGACCCAGCTCGGGCGCGAGACCGGCCTGTCCAAGGTGACGGCCTCGCAGCTCCTCGCCCGCCTGGAGGAGCGCAGCCTGGTGGAGGTGGTGGGCAGCCAGGCCGGCGGGCGCGGACCCAACGCCGCCCTCTACGCGGTCGTGCCCTCCAGCGCCTACGTCGCCGCCCTCGACGTCAGCGCCACCGGCGTCACCGCCGCGATCGCCGACATCACCGGCCGCACCGTCGGCGAGGTGAGCGTGGACCCGGCGGCCTCGCCCGACCCGGTCGACGTCGTGCACACCACCGTCGCCAAGCTGCTGGAGAGCGCCCGGGTCCCGCTGGACAAGCTGACCGCCTGCGTCATCGGCACCCCCGGCGTGGTCGACCCGCGCACCGGCGACGTCCGCTTCTCCTTCGACCTGCACTCCTGGCACGAAGGCGTGCTGGAGGCCCTGCGCACCGACCTGCGGCGGGCCGTCCTCATCGAGAACGACGTCAACCTCGCCGCGCTCGCCGAACGCGCCGAGGGCGCGGCCGCCGAGACCGCCGACTTCGTCCTGATGTGGCTGGGCAGCGGCGGCGGCGTGGGCATGGCGATCATGCTCGACGACCGCATCCACAGCGGGCGCTCGGGCGGCGCGGGCGAGATCGGCTACCTGCCCGTCCCCGGCGCCCCGCTGCCCGACGACGTCGGCCTCCCCGGCGGCTACCAGTCGCTGCGCACCGCCTACGGCAAGCCGTCGCTGGCCCACGGCTTCCAGGCGCTCGTCGGCGCCCAGGAGATTCTCGCCCTCGGCGCCGCGCACGGCTTCGCGGAGGACAGCGTGGTCGGCGTGCTCACCGCCGCCCGGGACGCGGGCGAGGCCGGTGACGCCTTCCTGGACGAGCTGGCCGAGCGCGTCGCGCGCGGGGTGGCGTCGGTCTGCGTGGTCCTCGACCCCGGGCTGGTGGTCCTCGGCGGCGACGTCGCCCAGGCGGGCGGCGCCGACCTCGCCGCCCGGGTCGCCCGGCACGCCGCCCGCATCGGCCCCAACGCCCCCGAGGTCGCCACCGGCCGGGTCGACGGCAACCCGGTCCTGCGCGGCGCCCTCCTCCTCGCCCTCCGCCACGCCCGCGAGCAGGTCTTCGCCTCGACCGTGGAGTGACCCGGCACCGGCCGCCCGGCCGCGACCGGGCGGCGCCGTGGATGTACGGGGCCGGGTGGCCGGTGCCGGGCCGTCCGGGGACGCCGACCGGTGCCGGACCGGGCGGCGCGGCCGCCCCTCCGGCGCCTCCGGGGCCGCTAGGGAGTGTTTTTTGAAGGCTTCCGGATCAGCGAGCGGCCTCTCCCCTACTGTGCCTGCTTCGCAGGCTGGCACAGCGGGGGCCCAGGGCGG
>NZ_BCRK01000185.1 GCF_001552555.1 Nocardiopsis trehalosi NBRC 14201
CCCCGCCCCCGCCGCAGATGCGGCGGGGGCGGCGGGGCGATGGCGGACCGACGGCCCGCGCGCCGGTCAACCCCCGCCCGCGAAGACGCGGCGCGGCTCGCCGTCGTCGGCGGCCGCCCCCACCGCGCGGCGCACCGGGGCGCCACAGCGCGCGGCCGCCCCCGCCCATGGCCGAGCGGAGCCGCCGGCGCGGCCGTCAGCCCTGCGGGGCGTCGCCGCCCGAGGACGGCGGCGGGCCGGGCCGGCCGCCGGTCAGCATCTCGTGGACGCGCCCCATCGCCTGCATGAGCGCCCGGTCCTGGTTGGTCAGGACCACCACGGTGTAGCCGGTGTCGGGGTAGACGTCGAGCTGCGCCTCGTAGCCGGGCGTCCCCCCGTTGTGGCCGACGACGCGCACCCCGTTCAGGCGCAGGTCGGTGAACCCGTAGCCGTACTCGCCGCCCATCGGGCCGCCGATCGGGACCTTTCCGGTCGTGACGGTCGCGGCCGTCTCCGCGCTCAGCAGGTCGCCGCCCATGAGGGCGCGGGCGAACGCCAGCATGTCGGCGGCCGTGGTGTGCGCGCCGCCCGACGGTTGCCCACCTGGCGGATGTGGCCGTTGGGGTGCAGGCCGCCCGTGAGGCGATGACCGTCCCCGTCGGGCTGGTGGTGCTCGTCGGGCCGCCGGCCTCGGGGAAGACCGCCTTCGTGCACGCCCTGGTCGAGCAGGGCCGGATCGGCGCCGACGCCGTCGTGTCCAGCGACGAGATCCGCGCGGAGCTGTTCGGGCCGTCGGCGGCCGCCGCTCCCTGCGCCGCGACCCAGGATCCCCGGGTCTTCGACGAGCGCGACCGCCGCGTCGCCGCCAGGCTCGCCGCGGGGCTGACCGCGGTCGCCGAGTCGACGAACGTCACCGTCCAGGCGCGCCGGCGCCTGGCGGCCCTCGCCGAGCGGTTCGGCGCCCCCGTGACCGTGCTGCGTTTCACACAGGACGAGGCGGTCCTGCACCGGCAGAACGAGGAACGCGCGAGGGACGACGTCTCGGCCTCGGACGTCAGCGCCTATGCCGCGATCATGGCGCGCGACGCCACCCCCGAGAAGCTCCGCGCCGAGGGCGCCGCCCGCGTGTACGACGTCCCTGGGCCCGGCCAGGGGACCACGGCCGCCGAGGCCGCCCGGCACTTCACCTTCGCCACCCCGGCCACCCCCGGACGGCCGGACACGACGCCGGACACGACGCCGGACACCGCGCCGGGCACCGCGCCGGGCACCGTCGCCTCCGAGCCGCCGGACTCCGCCCCGGACACCGCTCCGTAGCCACTCGGCCGCCCCGTCCCTGCCCATGCCGCCAGCGGGACACCGCGCCGGGCACGTGGCGAGCACAAGCCGAATACGTGCCGACCGGTCAGAGGGCCGCACCCGCGCGGGTCGGGGATGGCTACTGGACGGCTACTGGACGTCGGCCGTCACCGGGGCGCCGGACAGGTCGTCGAACGTGACCGACAGCGGGAGGAACCCGCCCTCGGCGGCGATCACCCCCGTCGCGCTCTCCCCCGCCTCGATGTCGGCGGTCTCGAGTTCGCCCTCGGGGGCGCCGAGCGCGGTGGCCGTCTCGTGCTCAGTCCCGGCGTCGTCGGTGATCGTGAAGAAGTGCGGGGTCACGTTGACCGGTTCGTCCCCGGTGTTCGTGATGGTGACCTGCACCGCCGTGTAGTCCACGCCCGGCTTGGCCGAGTCGCTCGGCACGAACTCGGTCGCGGTGGCCTCGACGGTCACGGTCGCCTGCGCTTCCTCGGCGGCACCGTCGCCCGGGGCCGCCGCGCCGCCCGGCGGCAGGTGCGGGCCGGTCGAACGGGCGTAGAGGAGCCAACCCGCGACGCCGACGACCACCAGCAGCACGGCGAGCCCGCCGCAGCCGAGGCAGCCCCACAGCCAGGGCGAGGTCGGGGAGGCCGGCCGCTGCGGCCGGGGCGGGGGCGGGGGTGGTCCGTACACGGGGCGGTCCTCGTCTCTGCGGTGATGTGGGAAGACTACGGGCGGAACCGGACGAAATGCGCACAACCCGGCCCCCATGGCCGATCCCGGCCGCCCCGCCGGCCCCCAGCCCGGCCCCCGGGCCCCGCCCAAAACCCGTCCGAACCGCCCCCGACCCCGTGGTAGAGTCATACACGTCCTCAGGGAGCACCAAGCCCGGGGGGCCACAACCGAAACACTGCACTCGTAGCTCAATGGATAGAGCATCTGACTACGGATCAGAAGGTTGGGGGTTCGAATCCTCCCGAGTGCGCCGCCATGAGACAGCGACGAACAAGCCCGGACCTGGAGTGACAGGTTCCGGGCTTCTTCGTTTTCCGGGGACCGTCAACGCCCTCGATCCGGGGGCGTTGCACATTCATATGCACATGCGCCGGAGCGGCCGCCTTGGTCGCCTGGAGCGCCGCCTTCACCCGCGCGGCGTCCATCGCTTCGGCCGCCTCGTCCAGGTCCAGCCGGTCGGGGAAGAGGTGCCCGTACCGGTCGAGGGTCATGGTCGCGGTCGCATGCCCGAGCATCGCCTGAACGACCGAGGAGCGGACGCATCGAGTCCTCCCCCGACTCCGCGAAGGAACGCCCGTAACGCTTGGGGCTGACGGCCACCTGCCGTGGGCCGCCAGTGTGGTCATCGCGCGGAGAACCTTGCCGCCGGCCCGTCCTCCCCGTTGCATGCCGGGCGCCAGGAGGCGGGCGCCGTTCTAGGTGGTGGCGGTGGTGGCCAGGTAGACGGTGTTGGCGGCCTCCCGGTCCTGAAGGGGGTTGGGGAAGGTGACGACTTCGGCCCGGGCCTCGGCGAAGACCGTGCGCAGGACCGCCAGGAAGTCCTCGTCGGGCGGGTCGTTGGACCACAGGGCGAAGACGCCTTGCGGGTGAAGGCACTGCGCGAGGAGGCGCAACCCCTCGGGGCGGTAGAACGCGGCGTGGTCGGCGTGCAGCACGTGGCTGGGCGAGTGGTCGATGTCCACGATCACGGCGTGGAACCGCCGGTGCGGCGCCGACGGATCGAGTCCTTTCCCGCGCGCGACCAGTTCGAAGAAGTCGCCGTGCTCCAGCCGGCACCGCGTGTCGGCGGTGAGGGACACGCCGACCGGGATCAGCCCGCGTTCATGCCAGTCGATCACCTCGCCGAGCGCCTCCACCACCAGGAGCGATCCGACGCGGGGGTCCTCCAGGACGGTCTGCGCGGTGTAGCCCAAACCCAGGCCGCCCACCGCCACATCCAGGGCCCCCTCGGGCGGCACCGCCTGCTCCCGCAGCGCCAGCCGCGCCATCTCGACCTCCGCCGCCGTGAACAGGCTCGACATCAGGAAGTCGTCGTCGAGCTTGATCTCGTAGACGTCCTGCTCGAACAGCGGGTCCCAGCGGCGGCGCAGGCTGATGTCCCCCATCCGGGTCGGCCGACAGTCCAGTTCCTGGAAACGCATACCCATGCCGCACGCACCCCTCTTGCACACCCGAACCACCGGTCGCGGTCCCCGCCCACCGACGAGCGCCCCCGCTCCGACGACGCGGGATGCGGGCGACGCGCCGATCGCCGTCGACCCCCCACCGCTTCGTCCCGTTGTACAGCAGCGCCGACACTTACGACGAGTCATCACAGATTCAGGGTCCCTGGATCGGGTGATCGCCGATGGGATCGCCTACTCCACTCAGCTGCGGCGGCGCTGCGGCGCGGGGCGGACCGCCGGGTCGATGAGACCTACGGCGCCCGACGATATCCGTCCCGGCTCTGCCGCCGTCTCCTAGACTTGGCGATGACGCGACATGTCGCGTCTCCGCCAGGGGAAGGCGAACCCGCACTCTTCGGCGGTATCCAGGAACGAGGTGAGCACGATGGCCAACCTCCAGAGGCTGCTCCGACAGGTCCTCAGCTTCGTACGCAGGAACCCCGACGCGGCGAACCGGCATCTTCGTACGGCCGGGGAGACGGTGAAGCGGCGCACCGGCGGCAAGTACGACCGCCACATCGACAAGGCCCTCGGCGGGGTGTCGAGGTACCTCGCCAAGCAGCGCGGCCGTCCCGGGCACGGCGCTCCGTACGGCCGGGACCACCGGCACGGCCCCGGCCGCCCGCCGAAATACCGTCCTTGATGTGACGGCGGCGTGGTCGAGCGGCTCGCGGCCGTTCCCCCTCGACCCGCCGCCACCTCGTCCCCCTCGCGGGGCTCGAGCCCCGCGACCCGTCCGCGACGGACACGTCGACGACGGCGCAGGCCTGCCCCGGCCCGACGCGGTCCCAGGGGAGCACGACACCGTTCCCGATCGTCGTCCACGGTCGGCATGCCGCTGTACTCATGGGCGGTGACGAGGTTCTCCCGCCCTCTAGGCGAGACGGCCCCGGAGCAGCCGGCGCTGCCACGGTCCGCCCACGAGCAGCGCCGCGGTACCGACCCCTACCGCCGTGCGCGCCGTCGGTGCCGCCCCATCCCAGTCCCAGCGGGGATCGCGATGGCGCCCCCTGTGGGGTAGGCGTCACAGCACCTGCTCGTGCGTCAGGGAGGTGGGTCGGTGGGCGACGGCGAACGGCGGAAGTCCAGCGAGCGGCAGGCGGTGATCGGCGGCGCGCTGCAAACGGCCAGCCTGAGCATGTCCGTCACGGCAGGCCTCCTCGGGGGGCATTGGGGCATCGTCTACGTGGGGGGAGCGCTCTGGCTCTTCGCGGCCGCCTACACGGCCCACGCGGGCGTGCGCTGGTCACGCGAGCGCCGTCACGAGGCGTCCCCGGAGACGGAGGAGACCGGGTGATGGGCCGCCATGGCGTCGATGTCGCCATCGGAGACGCACTCGGACCGCGACGGGCGCGGGTGAGCCCTCCAACTCCACGAAGGCCACCCAGGAAAAGTGCGGGGTCGATCGGGTGCGCCAGAGCACCCCGCTCACATCCCTTCCACCCCATGTCGACCTGGATGTCGATCGACCCGTTCGAGCGGAGCCACCGTGGTCCCGCTACGTCGATCGGGCTCGCGGCGAAAACCGCCGGTTGCAGGCCGGTTCTATCCGCTACCGCGCCGATGACCGGATGCGCGTGAACGCCCCTGTCCACGTGACTCCCACCGTCGGCGTTGTGCCTTCTCCACGACGGTCGGCGAACGGCCCGGAACGGCGTCGCTCCGGGCCGACCTGGTGGCGGCTACCAGGAGACCCAACGGGAGCAGGTGTCGGTGCCCGCGTCGTTGATGCAGACCCGGATCCGTCCGTCGGCACCAGCGTTGGAGGTGTCGTACTTGGTGTAGCGGCCGCCGCACTGGGTCGCCGGTCGGAACGTCCGGGTGCCCGTGATACCGAATCTGTACTGCGCATATGCGCGGTGGCCGTCGCAGCTGTTGTCCCACACTCTGATCATGTACCGGCTGCCCTGGTCGTCTATACAGGCGCCGGCGGGGTTCCCCGAGATCTGCGCGCACGCGAGTGAGGCCGCCTGGGCCGCGTCGGGCGGACCCGCCACGGCGAACGCAGTGCCGAGAGTCAGGGCGGCCGCTGCGGCGGCCAATCCTCTGCCGAGTTTCATGAGAGCCTCCACGTGGTCGGTGGATTTGACGAACGTGACTCTCCCCCACCCCGCACCCGTTGTCGTTAGCGGTGCGCGCCGTCCGCTGCGCACCGCGCGCCATCCGCCGCGCCTGTCCTCTTGCGGCCGCGACGAACCACTTCCCCTCCGCGGGAGTGGCGCGGAGTATGGGGGCGGTGACGGAGAGCGGATCCGCGCCGAAGGGGCTGAGGCAGATTCTTGCGAACGTGTTCGACAGCCGACATCTCCCCGTCGAGGACCGCTTCGCGGCCTGGCAGCACATCACCGCCGACACCATCTACCCCATGACGATCAGCACCGAGTGCGAGCGCAGGTTCGAAGCGCGCCTCAACGCCGTCGAATTGGGCGATACACACGTCAGCGCCCAGTCCTACGCATCCATGACCACGCGTCGGACGCCCCGGCTCATCCGGCAATCCGACCCCGAGACGTACGCGGTGTCGCTGTCCCGACGCGGGCGCCAGACCATCAGCCAGGACGGCGTACAGGCGGTCTTGGGCGCCGGCGACCTGGTCGTCTACTCCACGTCCCGTCCCTACGACTCCGTGGTCGACGTCCGGTTGGGCACGGCGTCCTCCGTCCTCGCGCAGATACCGCGCTCGGACCTGCCGCTTCCCTGGGACCGCGTCCGCCGGGTGATGGCCGTCCGGCTGTCGGGGTGCGACGGCCCCGGCCGGTTGCTCGCCGGGTTCCTCACCGGGTTGGCCGCCGACACCGGCGACTCCTACCGTGCCGCCGACCGGCGGCGGCTGGGCGGCGTGCTCACCGACCTGGTCACCGCGTGGTTGGCGCACCACGTCGACGCCACCGACCGGATGCCTGTGGAGACCCGGCAGCGCGCTCGGGTCGGGGAGATCCAGGACTTCATCCGCCGCAACCTCGGCGACGCCGACCTGACCCCGGCCGCCGTCGCCGCCGCGCACCACATGTCGCCGCGGTCGCTGCACCGCCTCTTCCACGACCACGCGGTCGGCGCGACCGTCGCCTGCTACATCCGCGACCAGCGCCTCGCTCGAACACGCCGGGACCTCGCCGATGCCGGGCTGGCCACGCGCCCCGTCCACGCGATCGCCGCCCGCTGGGGGTTCCCCCGCCCCGCCGACTTCAGCCGCGCCTTCCGCGCCGCCTACGGCATACCGCCCGGCGAGTATCGGCGTCGGCGGTTGGGAGGCGCAGGCGCGGACCCCAGCGACCGTCCTGTTCCGTAGGCGGTGAGCCGGGCTTCAACGGCCCCTGGGAAGGGCGGGTCAGGAGCGGCGGCCCCGTCGCCTCGGCTGCGATCCGCTTCGCCCGGCGGCCGCGCGTTCCTCTGCGGCCTTCTTGGCGATCTCCTCCTTCTCCTTATTCGACAGGCCGGCGTAGTCGTGCAGCGGCAGCTCCAGGCCGGTTTCCCGCCGGGCCTGCTCGGTGGACTTCTGCTGAGCAGCGACGCTCTGCTGCTGCGCGAGCACGGCGAACCTCTCGACTTCGGCGTCGCTGAGGCTCGCCGGGTTCTCTTTCGCCCTCTTGCTCAGTTCCTCGTACTCACTGGCCAACGTGTCCACCTCGCGGTCGTCATCGCCCATGGTCGCGCGTCGGCGCCGCACGCGCCCGAGGAGTGCGCTCGCACTGCTCCCCCGCTGTCGGCACCCGCGCGGCACAAGGGTAGGGAACCCCCGGCGTCCGCAGCGCACCGCGGCGGCGCAACCGCTGGCGGCCTTCTCGACGCCGGTGTCGTCCCGGCCGTCCGTCAGGGGCGCGCGGCCGTCGTGGTGGTGAGGGGCGGGGTGAGGGCCGGTCCGGTCTGCCGGGTGCGCCACCACACCACTGCGGTGATCACGACGAGGAGGGCGCTGGGGATGAGCAGGGCGGGCGTCGTGTCGCCCGCTGAGCGCTGCAGCAGCGCGTTCGGGTCGGTGTGCAGGGCGGTGACGAGGAGGAAGGAGATCGTGTTGTTCAGGGCGTGGATGACGACAGCGGTCTCGATGCCGCCGGTGCGCCAGGTGATGATCGCCAGGGTCACGCCGATGGTGGCGCACCAGACGTTGAACCACACGTCGGTGCCGAAGTGGACGACCGTGAACACCACGGTGGAGACGGCGACGCCGAGCACCAGCGACGTGCGCGGCCCGCGGCCCCAGCTCGCGGCGGCCCGGAGGACGAGACCGCGGTAGCCGTACTCCTCACCGGCCGACTGGAGGGGTGTGAGAAGGAGGCTGATCGTGAGGACGGCGAGCAGGTCGACGGGCGACCAGTCGACCGAGCCTTCGGGCAGGGTGGTCACGCCGATGAGCGAGACGAGCAGCCAGATCGGGCCGATCACCAGGAACGCCCGGCCGAACACGTCGAGCCGGAAGCGCGACGCCACCGAGTGCAAGGAGGGCCCCGGGACGCCGTACACCCAGCGCTGGACGCACATGCTCCACGGGATGAGCAGGGCGATCGGGAGCAGGTTCCCGGCGTGGAAGAGCGGGGTGTAGTCGGTGCCGCCGAAGGTGGGACTGGTCCGGCCGAACAGCTGGTCGATGTAGGCCGCGCCGACGCCGATGGAGATGCCGAAGACGAACATCCCACCCACGACCAGCGCGATCGCGAGGATTCCGCGCCAGACCCGGCGCCCGTCCCCGGCGAGGACGCGGTGGTACTCCACGCCCGGGGGTACGGGGCGGGTCCCGCGCCCGCGCGGGCCGGCTGTTCGGAGGGACCGGTCGGCCGGGTCGGCCATGCGGGAGGGCGGGTCGGCCGGGTCGGTTGTCCGGGGGGAGGGGTGTGGCGGGGAGCGGTCGCCGTCGAAGCTCATGCCCCGAGGCTAGATCGGAGTCGATTCGTTGCGGAGTGTCGCCGATCATGGCTTTTCCGCCTGCTGTGCACGGTCCAGGCGTGACAGTTGTCATGGTCGGTGCGGTCTGCCCCGGGGGCCGAGGGGGTCGGCGGGGTATGGCGGATGCCTGGTTGCGGTGCAGGGCAGGGCGGGGCGGGTCGGGGCCGTTCTATAGCCGGGGAGAGGCGCTATCGCCGCTGTGACGTGCGCGGACGCCGGTGCGCGGCCGGGGCGGTGCACGTCGGCCGGCTGACGGCGAAGGCCGAACCGCACACCGCCTTCTTCGCCCCCGACCGCACACCGGTGGCCTTCGACGGCCCGGCGGTCATCGCCATGACCCCCGTGCTGGAGTCGCTGCCGGTGCACGTGCCCCGCACCGACATCGACGCCGCCGCACGGGCGCGCGCGGAGGGCGTGGTGTTCGACGTGCTGGTGCCGTCGCGGCGCACCCGGGGCTGCGCCCGCCCGGCGGTCCCGGGCCGGCGTGGTGGCCGGCGCCCTGCTGCGCGGCCCCGCCGACGACCGCTCCCCGCAGGAGTGGGCGCGCGGCCTGGGCGTGAGCCCGCGCACGATCAGCCGCGCCTTCCGCTCCTCGACCGGCCTGTCGTCCGCC
Organism: Nocardiopsis trehalosi NBRC 14201; assembly: GCF_001552555.1. Classification (GTDB taxonomy): domain Bacteria; phylum Actinomycetota; class Actinomycetes; order Streptosporangiales; family Streptosporangiaceae; genus Nocardiopsis_B; species Nocardiopsis_B trehalosi. The sequence continues at coordinate 8,956 of NZ_BCRK01000185.1, forward strand.
CAGTGGCGGCGGTCGCTGCGCGTGCACCGCGCGCTCGCCCTGCTCGGCAAGGGGCACGAGGTGCAGGAGGTCGCCGAGCGCCTGGGTTGCGCCCGGACCAGCACGTTCATCGACGCCTTCCGCCGGGTCATGGGCACCACCCCGGGCGGATACGTCGGCTCCCTGCGGGCGGACCGCTGACCGGAACGCCGGAGGCGGGCGAGCGGGCGGCGCGGTCGCCGGTCCCCGGCCCTGAGGATCGCGCCGACCACGCCACCGCCGCCGCGCGCCTCCCGGGCCCCGGTCAGTCCGCCCAGCCCAGCAGCGCGCCGAGGTGGGAGGTGCCGCGGCGGTCGCCGTCGAGGCGGGTGTCGCCGGCGAGCATCCCGTCGCGCAGGGAGACGACGCGGTCCGCCGTCGCGGCGACGCGCTCGTCGTGCGTGACCATGACCAGAGTCTGGCCCGCCGCGCGCAACCCGTCGAAGAGCCGGAGGACCTCGCTGGTCGCGGCGCTGTCGAGGTTGCCGGTGAGCTCGTCGGCGAGGACGACCAGCGGCTCGTTGACCAGGGCGCGGGCGATGGCGACCCGCTGCCGCTGCCCGCCGGACAGCTTCGAGGGCAGGTGTCGGGCCCGGTCGGCGAGCCCGACCCGGTCGAGGAGCCCGGCGGCGCGGCGGCGGGCGGTGCGCGGCGCGGCGCCGGCGAGCAGCGCGGGCAGCTCGACGTTCTCCGCCGCGGTCAGCTCGTCCATGAGGTGGAACGCCTGGAAGACGAACCCGATGGAGCGACGCCGCATCCGGGCCAGCGCCCGTTCGCCGAGGTCGTCGACGCGCCGCCCGCCGAGCCACACCTCGCCCTCGGTGGGCCGGTCGAGGCCGCCGAGGAGCTGCAGCAGCGTCGACTTGCCGCAGCCGCTGGCGCCGGTGATGGCGAGCGTCTGCCCGGCGGGGACGTCGAGGTCGACCCGGTCGACGGCCCACACCTCGCCCTCGCCCCGACCGTAGGCCCGCGACAGGCCGACCGCCCGCAGCGCCGGGCCGGCCGCCTCGGCTGCCCTTCCGCGGACCGGTCCCGCGCCGGGGCGGCCGTCCCGCCCCGTCCGCCGCGACCGGCCGCCGCCCCGGGCATGTCCTCCGTCATCCGCTTCCTCCGCCGTTTCCACGGGGGGCGCGAACGGACCAGGTCCGCTCGCACGCCGCCAACCAGCGGAGGTCGGCCTGCAGCCGCAGGGCGATGCCCTCCAGGAGCAGTCCGGCCTCCGAGTCCGTGTCGTGAGCGAGGGCGGCGTGCTGGGCCTCGGCGAGCCCGCTCATCAGCTCGCGCCGCCGCGCGGCCACGAGCGCGAGCGGATCGGCCAGCCCCGACTCGGCGGCGGCCACCAGCTTCAGGTGGAACTCCGACACGTCCGCCCGGGGTCCGGCGCTCTCGGCCAGCCACGCGGCGACCCGCTCCCGCCCGGACGCCGTCAGCGCGTACACCTTGCGCCGGGGGCCGCGCACGGGCGCGTCCTCGCGCTCGTTGACGGCCAGGCCCGCCTTCTCCAGACGCGAGAGGGCCACGTAGACCTGACCCGCGTTCAGCGCCTCGCCCAACGGGCCGAGCGCCGCCACCAACCGCATGCGCAGGTCGTAGCCGTGTGACGGCTCTTTGGCCAGCAGCGCCAGCAATACGTCCTGCACGGACCGTCCTCTCTCCGACGCGCCAATAGATAGCGGTTATCCAAACGACCGTCAAGCCGACCCCGGCGCGCCGCCGGCGGCCAGGGGACCGCCGTCTACTCTCCCGCGCCGGACGCCCCCCGCCGCGACGTCAGGACGCGCGGCCCGGGTCGTGCTCCGGGAGGAGGCGGGAAGGGGTGGAGACCGCGATGTAGGCGAGACCGTCGTAGGCGGCGGCGGGGACGGTCGGGCCGAAGTTGAGCCGGTAGCTCCAGCGGGGGATCAGGGCGCCGAAGGTCCGGGTGGGGTGCGTGCCGTGGAGCCACGCGCGGACGGCCGGGGGCGCGTCGGCCGCCCGGCGGAGGTCCACGACGTGGTCGCCGGGGTCCGCGGCGGCGAGGCGGGCCTCGACCGCGTCGGCGCGGGCGGGGCCGATCCGGTTGCCGACGGCCGCGCCCGCGCGGGGCCGCCGCCACGGTCCCGGCCAGACGCGGCGGGCGCGGAACGCGCCCGAACCGAAGAGCAGGCCGAGCGCGTAGTAGGCGTCACCGTGCCGGGCGCGCAGGTGGTGGCCGAGCGGGGCGGCGCCTCCGGTGGGCCGGTCCGCGGCGATGTGGCCGTTGTGCGCCCACAGGGCGACGCGGGCGGCCGGATCCGCGAGGAGGTCGTCGACCGCGTCGGCCATGTACCGGTCGCGGGCGGCGTAGACGGTCCGCTCCGCGTCCGGGTGGCTCCGGGGGCGGGTCACCAGATCGGCGGCGCGCGCGACGATGCGGGCATGGCGCAGGGCCTCCGCCGCGTCGGGGAGGCCATCGAGGGCGGCCAGCAGCCGCTCGGCGTCGCCGACCAGGCGCCGGTCGGGGTCGGGGCGCGACCCCGGGTGCGCCGTGGCGAGCACGCGCAGCGGGTCGAGCAGCCCCGCCGCGCGTGCGGGCGCCGTGCGCCGCAGGTAGCCGTCAAGGACGGTGAGGGAGGCGCCGCACCGCTGGGGGTCGATGCCGGCGAAGCGCACCTTGTGCTCCTCGGGGCGGCCCCGGTTGTAGGCCCGCATCCAGTCGAGCATCGCGAGGACCTCGCGGGTGCGCCAGGTCCAGAACCCGAGGCCGGCCAGGGCCCGCGCGCCGTCGCCGGTCCCGTGGCGGACGTAGGCGTCGACGGCCGGCGCGGCCGACGCGCTCGCCTCCATGGCCAGGACCGTGAAGCCCAGTTCCGTCACCAGGAACTCCAGCAGGCGGTGCTTGAGCTGGAAGAACTCGCGGGTGCCGTGCGTGGCCTCCCCCAGGCCGACGATCCGCACCCCGTCGAGGACGTCCTTCAGCGGCCGGAGGTCGGTGGTGGGCGCGCCCGCCGCCACACCGTCCAGCCGCACGGCGTTGCGGGCCAGCCACTCGGTGACCTCGTCGGATGCGGGCGCGCGCTCGGGTGTCGACATACCGGCCGAGACTACCGATGTGGGGCACGGGGGCGCCGATCGCGCGGCCGGGGGGTGGGGGCGGAGCGGGCCGGACCGGGACGCCGACCGCGTGCCCGTTCCGGGCGCCGGGCGGGGCTAAGGGGGTTTTTGGATCATTCCGGGCTCGTGACCACGCCCCTGCTGTGCGCCGCTCCGCAAGCTCCGCAGCCTCGCACAGCGGGGTTCGAACGACGCTCGCTGCGCCGATCGGCTCGAACGGCACAACCAGGCCGACTCTCGCAGATCGGCGTGCGAGCGCCG
>NZ_BCRK01000186.1 GCF_001552555.1 Nocardiopsis trehalosi NBRC 14201
GCCCGGTGCCCGCGGCCGTCGCGCGCCCGCCCCACCCCGGCCCACGAGGAAGTCCGAACCGCATGACCGAGAGCGGCGTCGTCATCGTCGACAAACCCGCAGGCTGGACCTCGCACGACGTCGTCGCCCGCGTCCGGCGGCTCGCCGGCACCCGCAAGGTCGGGCATGCGGGCACCCTCGACCCCATGGCGACGGGGGTGCTGGTGCTCGGCATCGAGAAGGGCACCAAGCTCCTCGGCCACCTGACCCTCACCGACAAGACCTACGAGGCCACGCTCCGGCTGGGGCTCACCACCTCCACCGACGACGCCGAGGGCGAACCCGGCGCGCGCACCGACGCCGCCGGCGTCGCCGACGCGGCGGTGTACGCCGGGGCGGCCGCCCTCACCGGCACCCTCCGGCAGGTCCCGCCGCAGGTCAGCGCGATCAAGGTGAACGGCAAGCGCGCCTACGCCTCCGCCCGCGCGGGCGTCGAGGTGGAGTTGAAGGCGCGCGAGGTCACCGTCGCGGAGTTCACCGTGCACGCCGTCCGCCGGGTCCAGGATGCCGACGGCGTCCTGGTGGACGTCGACGCCCGCGTCACCTGCTCCAGCGGCACCTACATCCGGGCGCTCGCCCGCGACCTGGGCGCCGCCCTCGGCGTGGGCGGGCACCTCACCGCGCTGCGCCGCACCCGGGTCGGCCCCTACACCCTCGACCAGGCCCGCACGCTGGACGCCCTGGCCGAGGAGTTCACCGCCGTCCCGCTGGCCCGCGCGGTCGCGGCCGCGTTCCCGGTGCGGGTGCTCGACGCCGACGAGGCCCGCCGGGTGGCGCACGGCAACCGCATCGCGCCGGGTTCCCTGGGCCCCGGCCCCATCGGCCTGTTCGCGCCCGACGGCACCGTGGTCGCCCTCGCCGAGGAGCGTCCGGGGCACAGCCGCCCCATCGTCGTGTTCGAACCCGCCGGCGGCTGACGCGGCCGGCCCGGCCGCGGTGCGGTCGGCGGCCGGGACGTGCCAGGCTTGGCGAGGGCGCTGCTGCGCCCGCGGCGCCCGCCCGGAGGGGGCGGGCGCGTCCGTGCGTGAAGGGGGCGGGAACGTGGTGCGGCGCTGGCACGGTCTGGAGGAGGTCCCGCGCGGCGGCGGCCCGTCCGTGGTGGTCATCGGGGTGTTCGACGGCGTCCACCGCGGCCACCAGGAGGTGCTGCGGGTGGCGGCCGACCGGGCGCGGGCGGCGGGGGCGTCCGTCGTCGCCGTGGCGCTCGACCCGCACCCCGACACGGTGCTGCGCGGGCTGCCCCGCCCCGCCGTGCTCACCCCGCCGGACCGGCGGGCCGACCTGCTCGCCGCGCACGGCGCCGACGCCGTGTGCGAGCTGCCGTTCACCGAGGAGCTGTCCCGGCTGTCCGCCGCCGACTTCGTCCGGCGGGTGCTGGTCGAGCGGCTGCGCGCCGCGGCCGTGGTGGTCGGCGCCGACTTCCGGTTCGGCCACCGCGCGGCCGGCGACGCCGCCGTGCTGCGCGAGCTGGGCGCCGTCCACGGGTTCGGCGTGGACGCGGTGCCGGTGGTCACCGGCGCCGGGGGCGAGCGGGTCTCGGCCACGCTGGTCCGCCGCCGGGTCGCCGAGGGCGACGTCGCCGGCGCGGCGGCGGCGCTGGGCCGCCCGCACCGGGTCGACGGGGTCGTCGTGCACGGCGCCGCGCGCGGCCGCGAGCTGCTCGGGTTCCCCACCGCCAACCTCGACACCCCGCCGCGCACGGCGGTGCCCGCCGACGGCGTGTACGCCGGGTGGCTGCTGCGCACCGACGCCGCGCCGGGGGAGGAGGCGCGGTGGCCGGCGGCGATCTCGGTCGGCACCAACCCGACCTTCGACGGCGCGGTGCGCACCGTCGAGGGCTACGCGCTGGACCGCGACGACCTGCGGCTGTACGGGGCGGCCATGGCGATGGAGTTCGTCCACCACATCCGCCCCCAGCTCCGGTTCGACGGCGTCGACGCGCTCATCGCGGCCATGGCGCGCGACGTCGACACCGCCCGGAGACTGATGTCGGCGACCTGACCGGGTGCCCCGGTCCGACCCCCGCCCGGCCGCCGCGGTCCGGGGGGCGGCCGGACTGGGGTAGACTCGCTGGAAGCTGCTCACGTGTGCCCGGCCGCCCCCTGCGGCGGGTGCCCGCCGGCCCGGCGCGCAGCGCCCGCCCTCCGCGGTGCGGGTCCCGCCCGGTCGTCCCCGTGGTGACTGTTCGTACGCGTGGTCACCGCGGCCGCGCCACCCGCTCCGGCGGTCGGCGCGGTGGGTCTCGAATCTGCGTACCGAATCATGTGAGAAGGAGCGTCGTGTCGATCGACACCGCCACCAAAGAGAAGATCGTCGCCGAGTACTCCACCAAGGACGGCGACACCGGCTCCCCCGACGTCCAGGTCGCGCTGCTGACGCACCGGATCACCGAGCTGACCGAGCACCTGAAGACCCACAAGCACGACCACCACAGCCGCCGCGGGCTGCTGCTGATGGTCGGCCGGCGGCGCCGCCTTCTGAAGTACATCCAGAAGAAGGACATCAACCGCTACCGCCAGCTGATCCAGCGCCTCGGTCTGCGTCGCTGAGCGTCAACCTGTGAGGGAGTGGCCACGGCCACTCCCTTTCTTAGTAGTGTGGGGTCGTCGGCCGCCCCCGTGGCCAGGACCGACCCCGTGCCGCGTGCGCGCGGCCACAACAGAACACCCGTGAGAAGCGCTCCCGCGCTCCCGCCCTCGGCCGCCGCGTCGAGGCCGGTCCTCGGTAGTGGTCTCCGGCCCGCCCCCCAGGGGTGCTGCCGGGGACTTCGATCGATGGCCGGCCGTCACCGGCCGTCGGCGCACGGCGGCACGTGCCGCCGCGCCGACCGCCGCCGACGTCACTCGGCGACGTAGTACACACCGGGGCACGGACGCGGGGACCGCGAACCGTCAACCCGTGTAGGAGGACGCCCATGGAGGGCGCGTATTCCGCCGAGGCCGTGATCGACAACGGCAAGTTCGGCACCCGTACCATCCGCTTCGAGACCGGTCGGCTGGCCCGCCAGGCCGCCGGCTCCGCAGTGGCCTACCTCGACAGCGACACCATGGTCCTGTCGGCCACCACCGCCTCGAAGCGGCCCAAGGAGAACCTCGACTTCTTCCCGCTGACGGTCGACGTCGAGGAGCGCATGTACGCCGCGGGCCGCATCCCCGGCTCGTTCTTCCGGCGCGAGGGCCGGCCGTCCGAGGACGCCATCCTCACCTGCCGGCTGATCGACCGGCCGCTGCGCCCGTCGTTCGCCAACGGCCTGCGCAACGAGATCCAGATCGTCGAGACGATCATGGCGCTGCACCCCGACCACCTCTACGACGTGGTCGCCATCAACGCCGCCTCGATGTCCACCCAGCTCGCCGGGCTGCCGTTCTCCGGCCCCATCGGCGGCGTCCGGGTGGCGCTGATCGACGGCCAGTGGGTGGCCTTCCCCACCCACAGCGAGCTGGAGAACGCCACCTTCGACATGGTCGTGGCGGGCCGGGTGCTCGACGACGGCGACGTCGCGATCATGATGGTCGAGGCGGAGTCCACGACCAACACGCTGCGCCTCGTCAACGAGGGCGCGGTCGGCCCCAACGAGCAGAGCGTGGCCGAGGGCCTCGAGGCCGCCAAGCCGTTCATCAAGGTGCTCTGCAAGGCCCAGCAGGCGCTGGCCGACCAGGCCGCCAAGGAGACCGGCGAGTTCCCGATCTTCCTGGACTACCAGGACGACGCGCTGCAGGCGGTCGAGGGCGCGGTGCGCGACCAGCTCGCGCAGGCGCTCACCATCGCCGACAAGCAGGAGCGCGAGGCCGAGCTCGACCGGTTGAAGGCCGCCACCGCCGAGAAGCTGGCCGAGGGCTTCGAGGGCCGCGAGAAGGAGGTCGGCGCCGCGTTCAAGTCGCTGTCCAAGCGGCTCATGCGCGAGCGCGTGCTGCGCGACAAGGTCCGCATCGACGGCCGCGGCCCCAAGGACATCCGCCAGCTGTCGGCCGAGGTCGGCGTGCTGCCGCGGGTGCACGGGTCGGCCCTGTTCGAGCGCGGCGAGACCCAGATCCTGGGCGTCACCACGCTGAACATGCTCCGCATGGAGCAGATGGTCGACACGCTCAACCCCGAGCGCACCAAGCGCTACATGCACAACTACAACTTCCCGCCGTACTCCACCGGTGAGACCGGCCGCGTGGGTTCGCCCAAGCGCCGCGAGATCGGCCACGGCGCGCTCGCCGAGCGCGCCCTGCTGCCGGTGCTGCCGTCGCGCGAGGAGTTCCCGTACGCCATCCGGCAGGTGTCCGAGGCCCTCGGGTCCAACGGCTCCACCTCCATGGGCTCGGTGTGCGCCTCCACGATGTCGCTGATGTCGGCGGGTGTGCCGCTGCGCGAGATGGTCGCGGGCATCGCCATGGGCCTCATCAGCGAGGGCGACGAGTTCGTCACCCTCACCGACATCCTCGGCGCCGAGGACGCGTTCGGCGACATGGACTTCAAGGTCGCCGGTACGCGCGAGCTGATCACCGCGCTGCAGCTCGACACCAAGCTCGACGGCATCCCCGCGTCGCAGCTCGCCCAGGCGCTCCAGCAGGCCCGCGGCGCCCGCCTGGCCATCCTGGACGTCATGGCCGAGGCCATCGAGCGTCCGGCCGAGATGAGCCCGCACGCGCCGCGCATCCTCACCGTGAAGGTGCCCGTCGACAAGATCGGCGAGGTCATCGGCCCCAAGGGCAAGATGATCAACTCGATCCAGGACGACACCGGGGCCGACATCACGATCGAGGACGACGGCACCATCTACATCGGTGCCGTCGACGGCCCCTCCGCCGAGGCCGCGCGCGACACGATCAACAGCATCGCCAACCCGACCATGCCCGAGGTCGGCGACCGCTACCTGGGCACCGTGGTCAAGACCACGGCGTTCGGCGCGTTCGTGTCGCTGCTGCCCGGCAAGGACGGCCTGCTGCACATCTCGCAGATCCGCAAGCTGCACGGCGGCAAGCGGATCGAGAACCTGGACGACGTCATCAGCATCGGCGAGAAGATCCAGGTCGAGATCCGCGAGATCGACGACCGAGGCAAGCTGTCGCTGGTGCCGGTCGAGGTGGTCGAGGCGGAGTCCGCTCCGGCCGCGGCCCCGGCCGACACCGCCGCCGACGGCGACGCCCCGGCCGAGGCGCCCGCCGCCGCGGCCGACGGCGAGTCCGGGGGCGGCGAGCGCCGCCGCCGCCGCACCCGCGGCGCCCGGGGCGAGAACACCTGATCCGCCCCGTATGACCGGCCGCAGCGGCCGCACCCGCCCGGGTGCGGCCGCTGCGCCGTCCCCGGCCCCCGGCACCGCCACCCGGCGGTGCGGCGGCGCACCCCCGCGAGGGGGTAGCGTCGCAACGACCGGCCCGTCCGGGCCGCCGCGCCCCCGTGGAGAAGAAGGAAGAATGGAACCTGTCCCCACCGCAGCCGAGCAGGACCCCGGAACGACCCTCACCCTGCTGGAGCCGGGCGACGGCTCCGGCCTGGTGCGGCGCACCGTGCTGCCGGGCGGGCTGCGCGTCGTCACCGAGGCCATGCCGGGCGTGCGGTCCGCGGCCTTCGGCATCGCCGCCACCACCGGCTCCCGCGACGAGGACAGCGAGCACGCCGGGTCGGCGCACTTCCTGGAGCACCTGCTGTTCAAGGGCACCCGCGAGCGCGGCGCCATGGAGATCTCCGCGCTGCTCGACGGGGTCGGCGCGGACCACAACGCCTACACCACCCGCGAGCACACCGCCTACTACGCCAAGGTGCTCGACCGGGACCTGCCGCTGGCGATCGACGTCGTCTCGGACATGCTGGCCAACTCGGTGCTCGACCCGGCCGAGGTCGAGACCGAGCGCGGCGTGATCCTGGAGGAGATCGCCATGTACGAGGACGAGCCGGGCGACCTCGTCGACGACGTGTTCGTGCGGCACGCCTACGGCGACACCCCGCTGGGCCGGCCCATCCTCGGCACCAACGAGAGCATCGAGGCGCTGCCCCGCGACCGCATCTTCGAGCAGTACCAGGACGCCTACGTGCCCGGGGAGCTGGTCGTGGCCGCCGCGGGCAGCCTCGACCACGACGCCGTGGTGGAGCAGGTGCGGGGCTACTTCGCCGCCGCGTCGGAGCGCGCGGGCGACGCCCGACCGGCCGCGCCCCGGGTGGGCGGCGGCCCCGTCGAGGTGTACTCCGGCACGACCCTGCTGTCGCGCGACACCGAGCAGGCGCACCTCATCATGGGCTGCGAGGGCCTGTCCCGCACCGACCCGCGCTGGTACGCGCTGCGGGTGCTGGGGTCGGCGCTCGGCGGCGGCATGTCGTCGCGGCTGTTCCAGGAGGTGCGCGAGAAGCGCGGCCTGGCCTACGCCGTGCACGCCTACCACAGCTCCTACGCCGACACCGGGCTGTTCCAGGTCTACGCCGGGTGCCTGCCCGACAAGATCGACGAGGTCGTCGGGGTGTGCCGCGACGAGCTGGCGAAGGCGGCGGCCACCGGCCTCACCGAGGAGGAGCTCGTCCGCGCCAAGGGCCAGATCAAGGGGTCCTGGGTGCTGGGCAGCGAGGGCACCAACGCCCGCATGGGGCGGCTGACCGTGCACGAGCTGGCGTACCCGCGCCACTTCTCGCTGGACGACGACCTCGCGCTGTTCGACGCGGTGACCGCCGACGACGTCGCCGAGGTCGCCGCCGATGTGCTCGGGCGGCCCCGCACCCTCGCGGTGATCGGCCCCTACGACGAGGGCCGGGTGTTCTGAGGTCCGCTCCCGGTGGGCCGGTCGGCCGGGACCCCGTCGTCGGGGTCGTCCACGCCGCCCGGCCCGCCGGGGACGGCCGTGCCGGGCGCGGGCGGCGGCGGGGGGACCGCGTCCTCCGACCGCAGCGCCCGCACCAGCCCCGCGCACACCAGCAGCAGGACCGCCGCGAACGGCAGCCCGGTGGCGCTGGTGGCGAGCTGGAGGGCGGTGACCGGGTCGGCCGACCCCGGACCGCCCGGTTCCACGCCGATGGCGGCGACGATCAGCACCACGGTCACCCCGCCCTGGGCGACCGCCCACGCCAGGCGCTGCCAGCGCACCGGGTGCGGGTCGCTGCCGTTGGTGAGCATGTCGACCACCAGGGACCCGGAGTCCGACGACGTCGAGAAGAACAGCACCACGCAGACGATGGTGAGGGCCACCGCGAGGTCGAACACCAGGCCGTCGCCGATGGGCAGGTGCTCCAGCAGCACGAAGACCGCCTGCTCCGGTTCGGCGTCGGCGATCCCCGCATCGCGGAACCGGTCGTAGAAGACGCCGGCCCCGCCGAACACGCCGAACCACACCACCGACACCCCGGCCGGGGCGAACAGCGCGCCGGCGATGAACTGGCGGATCGTGCGCCCGTAGGAGATGCGGGCGATGAACATGCCCACGAACGGGCACCACGCGATCCACCAGCTCCAGTAGAACAGCGTCCACTCCGCCTGGAACCCGAACCCCGCCGGGTCGGTGGCCGGGTCGGCGACGAACAGGGCGGTCTCCGGCAGGTGCTGGAGGTAGTGGCCGACGGAGGTGACCAGGCCGGTCAGCACGGTCGTCTTCGGCCCGGCCAGGAACACCAGCGCCAGCAGCGCCCCCGCCAGCCACAGCGTCGTCACCGACAGCGGGCGGATGCCCCGGTTCAGGCCGAGCATCAGGCTCGTCGCCGACACGGCGGTGATGGCGGCGACGATCGCGATCTGCGACCACCACGTGTTCGGCAGCCCGTACAGGGTCTCCAGGCCCGCGTTGATCTGCCGGCTGCCGATGGCCAGCGACGTCGCCAGCCCGAAGATCGTGCACAGCACCGCGAGGATGTCGACCAGGTGGCCCGCCCAGCCGTGCACCCGGTGGCCGATCAGCGGGTAGAGCGCCGACGCCGGGCGCAGCGGCAGGCCCTTGCGGAAGCACAGGTAGCCCAGCGCCAGGCCGAGCACGATGTAGACCGCCCAGGGGTGCAGGCCCCAGTGGTAGAAGGCGGTGGTCATCGCCTCCTGGCCGGCCTCGGCGGAGCCGGGGGCGACGTGGCGCTCCTGGCCCGCGCCGACGTCGCCGTAGAGCGGGTCGGCCGCCACGTGCACCGGCTCGTAGACCCCGTAGTAGACCAGGCCGATCCCCATGCCGGCGGTGAACAGCATGGCGAACCACGACGCGGTGCCGAACTCCGGCCGGGCGTTGTCGGGGCCGAGCCGCACCCGGCCGAAGCGGCTGCACATGAGCCACACGACGAAGCCCAGGACGGCCGTGGCGGTGGCGACGTAGAACCACCCGAGGTAGCGGGCGACGCCCAGGTGCAGGGCGCCCGCCGCGCCGCCCAGGTCGTCGGCGAACAGCGCGCCGGCCGCGAGGAAGGCCGCCACCACCGCCGCCGAGACGAAGAACACCGGGGGGTTGGTGTGGGCTTCGAGGTAGCCGCGGAACCGTGAGATGGGGGCTCCTTCCCGGCGGGCGGGCCGCCGCGGGGGCGGCCGGTCCGGGATCGGGGCCGGCCGTCGCGGGGGCGGACCGCGCGGTCCTGCGTCGCTGTCGTCGTCGCAAAACCCTAGTCTCCGGGCGGTACCGCTCCTACGGGGCCGCCCGGTTGGTTATCGGATATTGACCGGCGCGGCCGGGGGCCGCCTACAGTGAGGCCATGAGCGAGGGCATGGACGCCTACCGGGACCTGCTGCGCGGGGTGCACGCCGACGGCGCGCGGCTCGACCGCCTGACCCTGTCCGCGCCGTGGTCGCTCGACCTGCCCGGCGCCCCGATCACCCTGGTCACACCGGTGAACGGCGGCGCCTGGGTGGTCCCGGGCGACGGCGAGCCCCGGCGGCTGCTGCGCGGCGACACCGCGGTGGTGCGCGGGCCCGGCGGCTTCGTCCTCACCGACACCGTCGGCGCCGTCCCGGCGGCGCCGGGCGGGACCGCCGACATCGTGGTGGGCGCCTACCGCACCGCGTCCGACGTCGGCCACCGGCTCCTGGGCGCCCTGCCGCGGGTGCTGACCGTGCCCGACTGCGACTGCGGGGTGCTGGCCGAGTCCATCGCCGCCGAGGTGTCGGCCGCCGACCGGGCGGGTCAGCCCTACGTGCTCGACAAGCTCCTCGACTGGCTCCTCGTCTGCACGCTGCGCGACTGGTTCGACCGGCCCGACGCGCGCCCGCCCGCCTGGTACCGGGCGCTGGGCGACGAGGTCGTGGGCCCGGCCATGCGCGCCGTGCACGACGCGCCGGGCCGACCGTGGACCACGGCGGGGCTGGCCGCGCTGGCGGGGGCCTCCCGCACCGCGTTCACCCGCCGGTTCACCGCCCTGGTGGGCGAGCCGCCCATGGCCTACCTCACGGGGTGGCGTATGGAGCTGGCCGCCGAACTGCTCACCGACCCCGACGCCACCGTCGCCGCGGTCGCCCGCCGGGTGGGCTACGCCGACGCGTTCGCGTTCAGCGCCGCCTTCAAGCGGGTGTGCGGGGTCAGCCCCAGCGCGCACCGGGGCGCCCGCGCCGCCGTGTGACCCGCCGGGGCACACCCGCACATGCGCGCGGTCCGCGCGCCCATGGCCGCAGGGGGCCGGGGCGGGCGAGGCTGGACCCATGAGCACACACCCCATCCTCGTCATCGGCGGCACCGGGATCACCGGCCGCCGCGTCGCGGCCCGCCTGGCGGACCGCGGCCTGCCCGTCGCCACCGCCTCCCGGTCGGGTGACCGCCGCTTCGACTGGACCGACGACACCACCTGGGACGCCGCGCTCGACGGGGTCCGCGGCGCCTACGTGGTGAGCCTGGACGGCACCGTGGGCCTGACCGCGGCCCTGGTGGAGCGCGCCGAGGCGCGCGGCCTGGAGCGCGTCGTCCTGCTGTCGGCCCGGGGCATCGACATCCCGGGCCACTACGGCGACGACTCGATGGCCGCGGCCGGCCACCTCGACGCCGAGCGCGCGGTCCGCGCCTCCGGCCTGGAGTGGACCATCCTGCGGCCGGGCTGGTTCATCCAGAACTTCACCGAGGGCATCTTCCGCGACGAGTTGACGGAGACCGGCGAGCTGCGCATCCCGGCCGGCGACGGCGCGACCCCCTACATCGACGCCGGCGACATCGCCGACGTCGCCGTCGCCGCCCTGACCGGGGACGGGCACGCCGGACGGACCTACGAGCTGTCCGGGCCCCGGCCGCTGACGGTCGCGGAGGCGCTCGCCGAGGTGTCCGCCGCCACCGGCCGCCCGGCCCGCTACACGCCCGTCAGCCCGGAGGAGTACATCGACGGCCTGGTCGCCGCGGGCGTCGACCCGGTCACGGCCAAGATCTACGACGAGGGGCTGCACCCCGTGCGCACCGGCGGCGAGGCCCGCGTGTCCGACGGGGTCGAGCGGGCGCTGGGCCGTCCCCCGCGCGACTTCGCCGCCGCCGTCCGGGCCGACCTGGAAGCGGCGCGGGGCTGATCGGCCCCCGGCCGGCCGCCGCCCGCCCGGCGCCGACCGGCCGGGATGTTCCGTTCCCGGTCACGGGGTACGAGTCAGCAATGGCCCCGCGTCCGGCACTCCGGCTGCGGGCCGGGCGTTGGGGCGGGTACGGACGTGCAACCGGGAGGAAGGTGCGATGGAGCGCGCGCAGGTCGTGATCGTGGGGGCCGGGTTGTCGGGGATGGCGGCCGCCCGCCGGCTCCGCGCCGCGGGGGTCGAGGGGGTCGCCGTCCTCGACGGGGCCGCCCGCCCCGGCGGGCGGGCCGCGGTGATGCCCCCGTCGGACGTCGAGGGCGTGACACCGGGCGGCATGTTCGTGCAGCGCACCGACCGGACGCTGCTCGGGCTCGCCGGTGAGCTGGGGGTGCCGGTCGACCGGGTCGAGCACGACACCACCGTCGACGACCTGCGCGTCGACGAGTCCGGCGAGACCGAGGTCAGCGACGACAACGTGCCGCTCGACGTGTCGTGGTGGACCCGCCTGCGCAGCGACTGGCTGTTCGGCCGCCTCGCCCGGCTCGCGGCGCGCATCGACTTCGCCGAACCGTGGCGGTCGCCCGACGCCGAGGAGCTGGACTCCCAGACCGTGCGGGCGTGGCTGCGCGACCGCTCTTCGGACCGCGAACTGCTCACCCTGGTCGAGGAGTTCCTGACCCTGGAGGCCGGGTTCCCCGCCGACCGGATCAGCATGCTGTGGCTGCTCGCCCACATCGGGCCCGACCCCGAGGAGGAGATCGACCCGCTGCGGATCTCGCCCGGGGGGCTGGTCGACGCGCTGGCCGCCGAGGTCGGCGACCTGGTTCGGGCCGACCACCACGTGTCCCGCATCGAGCAGGACGACCGCGAGGTCCGCGTGTCGGGGGAGTGGGGCGTCATCGCCGCCGACCGGGTGGTGCTGGCGCTGTCGCCGGCCGACTGCCGGCGCATCGAGATCAGCCCGGAGCCGCCGCCGAGCCGGCGCCGGCTGGAGCAGCAGTGGCCGCAGGCCGAGATCATCCGCACCGAGATCACCTACTGGCGGCCGTTCTGGCGCAACTTCGGCCTGTCGGGCGAGACGCACTTCGAGGACGGCGTCCCCGCGTGGACGATCGACGACAGCCCGCCCGACTCCGACCGGGGGCGCCTGATCGCGCACACCTACACGTTCGGCGCGGCCGACCCGCTGGGGGCCGACCAGGGCGTCACCGACGACCCGGCCCGGCACCGGTCGGTGCTGCTCGACAACCTCACCCACGCGTTCGGCCCGCTGGCGGCCGAGCCGTTGGCGGTGGTGCAGTCGGCGGCGGGGCCGGGCGTGTACAGCAGGGCCTACCAGTCGCCCACCCCGCCCGGGTTCCTCACCGAGCACGGGCCCCTGCTGCGGGCCCCCGTCGGCCGGCTGCACTGGGCGGCGACCGAGACCGCCGCGTTCCCCGGCAACGGCACCCTCGACGGCGCCCTGGAGAGCGGCCACCGCGCCGCCGAGGAGGTGCGCGCGGCCCTGCTCGACCGCGTGCCGTGACACCCGCCGCCGCGCCCCGCGCCCCGCGCCCGCGCCGCCGGCTCAGCAGGCGAAGCGGGGCTCGGCGGCGGTGAGGACCGCCGGCCCGGTCACCCGGCAGCCCAGGGCCCGCAGGTCGGCGGCGAGCGTCGCGGTCAGCCGGGCCACGTCCTCGGGGGCGGTCGGGTGCAGCGCCTCGGCCACCACCAGGACGCCGGTGGTGGCGGGGCGCACCGCCGACCAGCCGCTCTGGCGGTGCGTCCACCGGCGGGCGTGCGCCCGGCCC
>NZ_BCRK01000187.1 GCF_001552555.1 Nocardiopsis trehalosi NBRC 14201
GGGTCGGCGCCCGGCCCGCCGCCGCCCCTCGGCGCGGGGCGGCGGCGGGCGGGGGCGCCGTCAGGCCAGCAGCCGGGCGAGCAGCGGGTCGATGGTCACCGCGGAGAACAGCAGCGCCAGGTAGGCGTTGGACAGGTGGAAGAACCCCATGGTCTTGAGCTGGCCGCCGGTGGCCCCGGCGCGCACCCGCGCCAGCAGCCGGTGCGCCTGCACCAGCAGCAGCGCCCCCAGCGCGACGGCCACCACCGGGTAGAACGGGGTGGTCCCCGCCACTGGCCACAGCAGCACCGACACCACGACGGTCGCCCAGCTGTAGAGCACGCACTCCAGCAGCACCCGGCGCTCGCCCGCCACCACCGGCAGCATCGGCACCTTGGCCGCCGCGTAGTCCTCGCGGTAGCGCATGGCCAGCGCCCAGGTGTGCGGCGGCGTCCAGAAGAACACCACGAGGAACAGGATGAACGGGGCCCAGTCGAGGCGGTCGGTGACCGCGGTCCAGCCGATGAGCACCGGCATGCACCCGGCGATGCCGCCCCACACCACGTTCTGCGCGGTGCGCCGCTTGAGCAGCAGCGTGTAGACGAAGATGTAGAACAGGATCGCGGAGAGCGACAGCGCCGCCGACAGCAGGTTCACGAACACCGCGAACCCGACCGTCGACCCCACCGCCAGCACCAGGCCGTAGACCATGGCGCCGCGCGGGGTGACCTGCTCCATGGCCACCGGGCGGCGGCGGGTGCGCCGCATCTCCTGGTCGATGTCGCGGTCGATGTAGCAGTTGATGGCGTTGGCGCTGGCCGCCGACATGGTGCCGAACACCAGGGTGGCCACGGCGGTCCACAGCGGCGGCACCCCGGCGGCCGCCACGAACATCACCGGGATGGTGGTGATCAGCAGCAGCTCGATGACGCGCGGCTTGGACAGGGCGACGTAGGCGCGCACATAGGCGCCGAACGACGCGGAACGGGCCGGCGCGGGCGCGGCCTGGGGGGTCTCGTCGGTCAGTGCCATCAGCGCCGCCGCGGCTCGGGCACCGCACGGGGCGCCGCAATCTCGGGGGACATCCGGCCTACGGACACTGACACGCTGAACCTCGAAGGGAGTCGGGGATGTTCACTGCTCGCCACGCGGGGCCCGGTCTCTCCTCGACGCCACGCCGGAACCGCACAACCCCGTCAACGACATACTGTAGTACTCGCCGTGAGGGCGTCTCGACCGGGGCGCGGTCTGCGGCCGACCCCCCGTTGACCTGAGCTTCCCCGGCCGCGGGGTCCCGGGGTCGCGGCCGGACCCGCTCGCGCCCCTTCCGCAGGCTGCCACACTCCCCCGCCCGCGCGCACCGTCCGCCACGCTCGCGCGCGCCGCCGCCCCCGCATACACGCGGGTACGCGCGGGTACGCGGGGGTGATGAGACGTGTTGAACACGCCGCACCGACCGTTTGGGCGATAGGCTCGCAGTTGGTCGCACCTGTCGTGTTCGTAAGGCGTGTGCCCCGCAGCGGGCCCCGCGCCGGCGGCCGCACCGGGGGGATCCGCGCACCGACCGCGCGGCAGGACGCCACGACGATGGACAACCTCACATCCGCGCACCCGGCCGCCCCGGTCCGGGTGCCGCCGGATGCGCGAAAGGAGCCCTGAGCCCGCGTGAACGTCGACACCTCGCAACCCCTGGAGTGGTCGGAACTCGACCGGCGCGCCGTCGATGTGGTCCGCGCCCTCGCGATGGACGCGGTGGAGGAGGCGGGCTCCGGCCACCCCGGCACCGCGATGAGCCTGGCGCCGGCGGCCTACCTGCTGTTCCAGAAGATCATGCGGCACGACCCCAGCGAACCCACCTGGGTGGGCCGCGACCGGTTCGTGCTGTCGGCGGGGCACTCCAGCCTGACCCTCTACATCCAGCTCTTCCTGGCCGGCTACGGCCTGAGCATCGACGACCTCAAGCGGCTGCGGCAGTGGGAGAGCCTGACCCCCGGTCACCCCGAGCACGGCCACACCCCCGGTGTCGAGACCACCACGGGTCCGCTGGGCCAGGGCATCGGCAACGCGGTCGGCATGGCCATGGCGGCCCGCCGCGAGCGCGGCCTGTTCGACCCCGAGTCGGCTCCGGGCGAGTCCCCCTTCGACCACTTCGTCTACGCCATCTGCTCCGACGGCGACGTCCAGGAGGGCATCAGCCACGAGGCCAGCTCGCTGGCCGGCACGCAGAAGCTCGGCAACCTCGTCCTCATCTACGACGACAACCACATCTCCATCGAGGACGACACCCAGATCGCGTTCTCCGAGGACGTCGCCGCGCGCTACCGCGCCTACGGCTGGCACGTCCAGGAGATCGACTGGACGGCCGACGGCACTTACCACGAGGACGTCGAGGCGCTGCACGCCGCCGTCCGCGCCGCCCAGGCCGAGACCGAGCGCCCGTCGTTCATCCGGCTGCGGACCATCATCGGCTGGCCCGCCCCCAACAAGCAGAACACCGGGGCCGTGCACGGCGCCGCCATGGGCGCCGAGGAGGTCGCCGCCACCAAGCAGATCCTCGGCCTCGACCCCGACGCGCACTTCGCGGTCGCCGACGAGGTGCTGGAGCACACCCGCGGCGCGGTCGACCGCGGCCGGGCGGCCCGCGCCTCCTGGGAGGACGCGTTCACCGCGTGGCGCGGCGGCGCCGGCGAGCGCGCCGAGCTGTTCGACCGGCTGGCCTCGGGCCGCCTGCCCGAGGGCTGGGAGGACGCCCTGCCGGTGTTCGACGCCGACCCCAAGGGCATGGCCACCCGCAAGGCCAGCGGCGAGGTGCTGACCGCGATCGCGCCGGTGCTGCCGGAGCTGTGGGGCGGGTCGGCCGACCTCGCCGGGTCGAACAACACCACGCCCAAGGGCGAGCCGTCGTTCATCCCCGAGGAGTACTCCACCAAGTCGTTCTCGGGCAACCGGTTCGGCCGGGTGCTGCACTTCGGCATCCGCGAGCACGGCATGGGGTCGATCCTCAACGGCATCGCGCTGCACGGGCCCACCCGCCCCTACGGCGGCACGTTCCTGGTGTTCAGCGACTACATGCGCCCGGCGGTGCGGCTGGCCGCGCTGATGGGGCTGCCGGTCACCTACGTGTGGACCCACGACTCCATCGGCCTGGGCGAGGACGGCCCCACGCACCAGCCGGTCGAGCACCTGTGGGCGCTGCGCGCCATCCCCGGCCTCGACGTCGTCCGCCCGGCCGACGCCAACGAGACCGCGGTCGCCTGGCGGACCATCCTGCGCAAGGGCGAGCGCCCCTCGGCGCTCGCGCTGACCCGGCAGAACGTGCCCACGCTGGACCGCGGGGTCTACGCCTCCGCCGAGAACACCGCCAAGGGCGGCTACGTCCTGGCCGAGGCCGGCAACGGCAAGCCCGAGGCGCTGATCATCGCCACCGGCAGCGAGGTCGCCATCGCCCTGGACGCCCGCGCCCGCCTGGAGGAGGCCGGCACGCCCACCCGCGTGGTGTCGATGCCCAGCGTCGAGTGGTTCCGCGAGCAGGACGAGGCGTACCGGCGCGGCGTGCTGCCGCCCACCGTGCGCGCCCGCGTCGCGGTCGAGGCCGGTATCGGCCTGGGCTGGCGCGAGTTCGTCGGCGACGCCGGCGAGGTCGTGGGCCTGGAGCACTTCGGCGCCTCCGCCCCCTACCAGACCCTGTACGAGCAGTTCGGGCTGACCCCGGACCGGGTCGTCGCGGCGGTCCACGCGAGTATCGCCCGGCTCGGCGGGGAGTACGGAACGACGACCGGCAACTGAGTGTTGAGAGGAGAGGGTCCTTCACCGGGTGGCGAGGGGCCCTCCCTTGCGTCGGCCGCGCACGCGGCGCGGACCGGCGGACGACGATGAGGAAGAGCGAGGCCATGACCAACCCGTTGAAGACCCTGTCCGGCGAAGGCGTCGCCGTGTGGCTGGACGACATCAGCCGCGAGCGGCTGCGCAGCGGCAACCTCGCCGAACTGATCGAGAAGTACAGCGTCGTCGGCGTCACGTCCAACCCGACGATCTTCGAGAAGGCCCTCAAGGAGGGCGACGCCTACGACGACCAGCTGCGCGACCTCGCGCGGCGCGGGGTGTCGGTCGAGGAGGCCGTGCGGGCCATCACCGGCTACGACATCCGCTGGGCCGCCGACGTGCTCCGCCCCACCTACGAGTCGACCGGCCGCGTCGACGGCCGCGTGTCGCTGGAGGTCGACCCGCGCCTGGCGCGCGACACCGAGCGCACCGTCGCCGAGGCGCGCGCCCTGTGGTGGCTCGTCGACCGCCCCAACCTGATGATCAAGATCCCGGCCACCGAGGAGGGGCTGCCCGCGATCACCCGGGCGCTCGCCGAGGGCATCAGCGTCAACGTCACGCTGATCTTCTCCCTGGACCGCTACCGGGACGTCATGGACGCCTACCTGGCGGGCCTGGAGAAGGCCGCCGAGAACGGCCACGACCTGTCCCGCATCCAGTCGGTGGCGTCCTTCTTCGTCAGCCGCGTCGACGCCGAGGTCGACCGGCGGCTGGGCGAGATCGGCACCGACCGGGCGGCCGAGCTGCGCGGCCGGGCCGCCATCGCCAACGCCCGCCTGGCCTACCAGGCCTACGAGGAGGTGTTCGGCTCGGAGCGGTGGAAGACGCTCCAGGCGGCCGGCGCCACCCCGCAGCGCCCGCTGTGGGCGTCCACGGGCGTGAAGGACCCCGCCTACGACGACACCCGCTACGTCACCGAGATCGTCGCGCCGGGCACGGTCAACACCATGCCCGAGGCGACCCTGCTCGCGACCGCCGACCACGGCCGGATCGCCGGCGACACGGTGCGCGGCGGCTACGACCGGGCGCGCGCCGACCTCGACGCGCTGGGCGAGGTCGGGGTCGACTACGACGACGTCGTCCGCCGCTTGGAGGACGAGGGCGTCGAGAAGTTCGAGAAGTCGTGGGAGAGCCTGCTCGGCGGCGTGTCCGAGCAGCTCGGAGCCGTGAGCTGATTCCCGCTGCCACCGCCCGGGGCCGCCGCGCCCCGGGCCGGGGGCGGCGCCGCCCCGCCGCGCGCATCGGGCCGCGGCGGCCGGGGCCCGGCGTATCGCAGTACAGGCAGGACCGTTGACCAGGCACGGAGCCATCCGCGAGCCGATGTGAGAGAAGACGGGGAGACGACGTGAAGGAACCGGTCATGCCGGGAGCGATCCCGAACCCGTTGCGCAGCGAACTCGACCGGCGGCTGCCCCGCATCGCCGGCCCGAGTGTGCTGGTGCTGTTCGGGGTGACGGGCGACCTGGCCCGCAAGAAGCTGCTCCCGGCGATCTACGACCTCGCCAACCGGGGCCTGCTGCCGCCCGGCTTCGGACTGGTCGGCTTCGCCCGCCGCGACTGGGCGGACCAGGACTTCGCCGCGCAGGCGCACGAGGCTGTGCGCGAGCACGCGCGCACCCCGTTCCGCGAGGACGTGTGGCGCCAGCTCAGCGAGGGCGTGCGGTTCGTCTCCGGTGAGCTGAACGACGACGCCGCGTTCGACGAGCTGGCGCGGACGGTCCGCCAGCTCGACGTCGACCGGGGCACGGGCGGCAACTACGCGTTCTACCTGTCGCTGCCGCCGAAGCTGTTCCCCACCGTGGTCAAGCAGCTGCGCCGGTCGGGACTCGCGGAGTCCGAGGGCGACGCCTGGCGGCGGGTGGTCATCGAGAAGCCGTTCGGACACGACCTGGAGAGCGCCCGGGAGCTGAACGCGGTCGTCGACGACGTGTTCCCGCCGCAGTCGGTGTTCCGGATCGACCACTACCTGGGCAAGGAGACCGTCCAGAACATCATGGCGCTGCGGTTCGCCAACACGCTGTTCGAACCGCTGTGGAACCGAAGCTACGTCGACCACGTGCAGATCACCATGGCCGAGGACATCGGTGTGGGCGGCCGCGCGGGCTACTACGACGGCATCGGGGCGGCCCGCGACGTCATCCAGAACCACCTGCTCCAGCTCATGGCGCTGGTGGCGATGGAGGAGCCGGTGACGTTCTCCGCCGACGCCATCCGCGCCGAGAAGGAGAAGGTGCTGTCGGCGGTGGAGCTGCCGGCCGACCTGTCCACCGGCACGGCGCGCGGCCAGTACGCCGCGGGCTGGCAGGGCGGCGCGTCGGTCCGCGGCTACCTGGAGGAGGAGGGCATCCCCGCCGACTCCATCACCGAGACCTACGCCGCCATGAAGCTGGAGGTCAACAGCCGGCGGTGGGCCGGGGTGCCGTTCTACCTGCGCACCGGCAAGCGGCTGGGCCGCCGGGTGACCGAGGTCGCCCTGGTGTTCCAGCGCTCCCCGCACCAGGTGTTCTCCTCCAACGACGTGGAGGACCTGGGGCAGAACTCGCTGGTGCTGCGCATCCAGCCCGACGAGGGCGTCACGCTGCGGTTCGGGTCCAAGGTGCCGGGCGCCTCCATGGAGGTCCGCGACGTCACCATGGACTTCGCCTACGGCCAGTCGTTCACCGAGGCCAGCCCCGAGGCGTACGAGCGGCTGATCCTGGACGTGCTCATCGGCGACCCGCCGCTGTTCCCCCGCCAGGAGGAGGTCGAGCTGTCCTGGCGCATCCTCGACCCGGTCGAGGAGTTCTGGGCCAAGGACGGCCGCCCCGAGCAGTACGGGTCGGGCACCTGGGGCCCCCAGTCGGCCCACGACCTGCTGGCCCGCGACGGCCGCCAGTGGCGGCGGCCATGACCCCCGACCGACGGGGCCGCGCGCCCCTGGACCACCCGACCGCCGCCCGGCACGGGGAGGAACGTTGACGCTCTACCTTCCGCGCACCACCACTTCGCAGATCACCGAGGCGCTGACGGCCGAACGGCACAGTGTCGGCGGCGGTGCGCTGAACATGGTGCTGACCCTCATCATCGTCACCGACGAGGCCGACCACTACGACGCGGTGCGCGCCGCCACCGAGGCCGGCCGCGAGCACCCCTCGCGGGTGATCGCGCTGATCCGCCGCGACCCGCAGGCGGAGCCGGCGATCGACGCGGAGATCCGCCGCCCCGGCACCGCCGGCCCGGGCGAGGCCCTGCTGCTGCGCCTGTACGGGCCGCTGGGCGAGCACCCGGACTCCGTCATCACCCCGCTGCTGGTGCCCGACGCGCCCGTGGTGGCGTGGTGGCCCGGCGCCGCCCCGGCCGACCCGGCGGCCGATCCGGTGGGCGGGCTGGCGCACCGCCGCATCACCGACGCGCTGCGCGCCGCCGACCCGGTGGGCGACCTGCTGGCGCGGGTGCGCAGCTACCGGCCGGGCGACACCGACCTCACCTGGACCCGGCTGACGCCGTGGCGGTCGCTGCTGGCGAGCACCATGGACCAGCCGTGCGGGTGGGTGACGGCGGCGGAGGTCGCGGCCGAGGCGCACTACCCGAGCGCGGACCTGCTGGCGGCGTGGCTGTCGGACCAGTTGGAGGTGCCGGTGGAGCGCACGGTCTCCAACGGGCCGGGCATCACCGGCGCCAAGCTCGTCACCGACTCCGGTGACATCTCCATCCAGCGGCTCGACGGCCGGGTGGCCACCCTCTCGCGGCCGGGCCAGCCCGACCAGACCGTGGCGCTGGCGCGGCGGCGCGCCGCCGAGGCGCTGTCGGAGGAGCTGCGCCGCCTCGACGCCGACGAGATCTACGAGCGCACCGCCAAGTACATGGCCACGATGCTCAGCGCGTCGGCGGCGTCGTCGTGAGCGCGCCCACCGTCGTGGTGCACCCCGACGGCGGCCTGCTCGCCAAGGCGGTGGCGGCGCGGCTCGTGACCCGGCTGGTCGACGCGCAGACGGCGCGCGGGTCGGCTTCGGTCGTGCTCACCGGCGGCGGGGTCGGCATCGCCGTGCTGGCGGAGCTGGCCCGCGCCCCTGCGCGCGACGCGGTCGACTGGCGGCGGCTGGACGTGTGGTGGGGCGACGAGCGGTTCCTGCCGACCGGCGACCCCGAGCGCAACGAGACCCAGGCGCGGGCGGCGCTGCTCGACCACATCCCGCTCGACCCGCGGCGGGTGCACGTGATGCCGGCGCCCGACGGTCCGGACGGCGACTCCCCGGAGCGGGGCGCCGAGCGGTACGCGGCGGACCTGGCGGCGGCCGCGCGGCCCGAGGACCACGGGCGGGTGCCGTCGTTCGACGTGTGCCTGCTCGGGATCGGGCCGGACTCCCACGTGGCGTCGCTGTTCCCGGAGCACCCGGCGCTGTACGAGGAGGAGCGGACGGTGGTCGCGGTCCACGGCTCGCCCAAGCCGCCGCCCGTCCGGGTGTCGCTGACGTTCCCGGCGATCCGGGCGGCCCGCGAGGTGTGGGTGCTGGCGTCGGGCGCGGGGAAGGCGGACGCGGTCCGCCTGGCCCTCGGCGGCGCGGGCCCGGTCCAGGTGCCGGCGGCGGGCGCCCGGGGCCGCGCCCGCACCCTGTTCCTCCTCGACCGCGACGCGGCCTCCCGCCTCCCGGCCGACCTCGTCCCCCCGGGCGTGATGTAGCGGTCTACTCCGGGACACACGCGGAACACACGCGGCCCCGGCCCCCGTGAGGGGCCGGGGCCGCGCGCGTGCGGTGCGCCTACATCCGGTCCGCGTCGGCGATCAGCGCCCGCCACTCGGCCTTGGGGAACGCCAGCCGCCCCAGCCCGGGGTGGACCGAGTCGCGCACCTCGACCCACACGCCGTCGGGCGTCCGGCACTCGACGCACTCCGAGCCGGCGCTGCTGCGACTGGACGTGCGCCACTGGTCATTCATCATCCGTACCCTCTCCTCTGATGTTCTTGATCCGGCCGATCGAGTCGGCGGGCGACAGGCCCCAGGCGGCCAGTGACGCCATGATCGAGACGAACCTCTGGACCTCGCGTGACTCGTCCACCAGCACCCCGCCCGACGCGCTGTCGGCGAACACCAGCGGCAGCCGGTCGGTGAAGGTGATCAGGCGGAAGGCGCTCGACGCGGCGGCGATGGCGCTGGGGACGCCTTCGGGGAGCACCTGCAGCTTCACGGCCCCGGCCTCCGCGAGGGCCAAGAGGTGGTCGAGCTGCTCGTGCATGACCTGGTCGTCGCCCATCTGGCGCCGGAGGACCGCCTCGGGGATGACGGCCGCCATGCGCGGGTCGCCGGGACGCAGCAGCCGTGCCGCCCGTTTCGTCCGCAGCTCCACCAGCGCTTCGATCTCCTCGGGGTCGTCGAGCGGCCGGCCGTGCGAGAGGACGGCGCGGGTGTAGCCGCGCGTCTGCAGCGAGCCCGGGATGAGGGACGGGTGCACCATCCGGATCTCGACCGCCCGCTGCTCGGCGTCCGTGATCCGGCGGTACCACTCGGGGTCGAGCGCCTTCCTGGTGGTGTCGGACCATCGGCGGAGCAGAATTCCGTCCGTACGGAGGAACGCGTCGAGTTCGGCCGCCGTCTCCTTTTTGGCCGCGCGCGTGGCGCGCTCGATCTTACTCAGCATCCCGCCCGTGATGCTCAGGTTCTGCGCGACCTGATCAAGTGAAAGTCCGGCGTCCATGCGCAAACGGCGCACTTCTTGCCCGAACAGCACCCATGCGGACAACTGCTTTTCAGCCACGTAGACAAGTGTGGACTAAATAAGTACTTTTCGCACCTGGTTTGGACAGTCGAGGCCGGTACTGGAGAAGGACTGGCCGCGTGCGGCCGCGCCGCCAATCCTTGTCGGACGGGACCCACGACCGCCCCATGGTCCGGGGCCATGACCACGAGCCATTCGGAGAAACCACTTGTGATGCAATCGACTTTAGTGCAATTGCGCGAGAGCAATCGCACTTACCTATTAGAAATGGAGCACCGCCACCCTCGCCCGCACGCCCCCCGGGGGTGCGGGACATGACCGCCCAGCGCCATTTCCGGCGGACCTTCGACGCGGTGCCCGCCAACGTGGCCGAGGCCCGCGCGTGGCTGACCTCGATCCTGGACGTCCTCCCGGACGTGCCCGACGGCATGGCCGAGGCCGCCGTCCTCGCGGTCTCGGAGGCGGCGACGAACGTGTTCGCGCACGACGCCGGTCCCACCTTCACCCTCGACGTCACGACCGGGCCGTGGTGGATCTACGTCCAGTGCGAGGACTCCGGCGCGGCCGACACGATGCCGCACATCGTGGACGCCTCCCCCACCGCCGAAGGCGGACGCGGCCTCCGGCTCATCCAGGCCGTGACCAACCTCTGGGGCCCGCTCATCGACGTCGACCGGTGCGGGATCTTCTTCTACCTCGACTGGCACCCGCACGGCCCCCTGCCCACCCGGCCCCTCCACCTCACCGTGCCCTGACCCCACGCGCCGTTCCCGGCCCCACCCAAGGGCCCGGGAACGGCGCGGGCCGCACACCATCCGGATCCGGCCGAGCGGAGACCTCCGCCTTCTCCGTGAACGGGCGTCCGCTGCTCACGCCCGCCAGGTCTCCCGTGACCGTCATCGCCGCGCGGCCCGGGGGCGGGTGCCGTACGACGCGGGGTCGACCGGCCGGTCCGCGCGGGGCAGGTTGGCGACCACGAGCCGGTAGGACTCGGTGACGAGTTCCTCCACCAGCCTCCGGTCGATCGGGCCGCCGGGCCGGAGCGTGATCCAGTGGCGCTTGTTCATGTGGTAGCCGGGGGTGATGTCCGGGTGCGTCTCGCGCAGCGCCTCCGCCTCGCCGGGCTCCGATTTGAGGATCACGACCGGTGCGCCGGGCACGCTCGTCAGGAGCATGAACACCTTCCCCCGGACCTTGAAGACCTCCCAGTCCGGTCCGAAGGGGTACTCCAGCGCCGAGGAGGGCAGCCCTTCGGCGTGCCGCCGCGCCGCGTCCTGGAGCGCTACTCCGTCCACGGTCCGCTCCCCCCGTCATGGCCCGTTCGTCCCGTGGGAACGACGGCCCCCACCTGTCGTCGCCGGTCGCCGGTCGCCGGCCCCTGGCCTCCTTCCCCGGCCCCGCCCCCGGTACACGCGCCCCACCGGCGGAACCCCCGGCGCGCGGAACCGGCGCCGGGCCGGGGCCGCCGGAGCCGGCCGGGGGAACACGGGCGCCCGCCCCCGGTGCTCCCGAGGCGGAAGGGGCGCGGGCGGAGCTGCGGGGAAGGGAAACGGGGTACGGGGCGGTTGGGGACCGGTGAGAGGCACCGGTACCGAAGTGAAGGGCGGGAAATGAGCGAACAGGGCAACGGGATGGACGCGGCGGAGCTGAAGCGGCGGATCGGGGGCGCGGGGGTGTGGCTGGGCGGCACCCTGGTCGCGGCGACCGCCGACCAGGCGCGGACCGCCGCCAAGGAGATCGAGGACCTGGGCTACGGCGCCCTGTGGTTCGGCGGCGACCTGCCGGGGGCCAAGGAGGCCTTGGCGCAGGCGGCGGTGCTGCTGTCGGCCACCGAGCGGATCACCGTCGCCACCGGCATCGCCAGCATCTGGTCGCGCGACGCCGCCGCGGCGTCGTCGGGGGCGAACGTGCTCGCCGAGGCGTGGTCGGGGCGGTTCCTGCTCGGCCTGGGCGTCAGCCACGCCCCCGCCGTGCAGGCGCGCGGCCAGGACTACCGCAAGCCGCTGAGCGCGATGCGCGCCTACCTGGACGGCATGGACGCCATGCCGTACTACGGCCCGCTGCCCGCCCCGGCGCCGCGCGTGCTCGCCGCGCTGCGCCCGCGCATGCTGGAGCTGGCCCGCGACCGCTCCGCCGGCGCGCACCCCTACTTCACGCCGCCCGAGCACACCGCGCAGGCCCGCAAGGCGCTGGGCGACGCCCCGCTGCTCGCGCCGGAGCAGACGGTCGTGCTCGACACCGACCCGGCCCGCGCCCGCGCCACCGGCCGCGCGTTCGCCCGCACCTACCTCGGCCTGCCCAACTACACCAACAACCTGCGCGAACTCGGCTGGACCGACGCCGACTTCGCCGACGGCGGCAGTGACGCCCTGATCGACGCGATCGTGCCGTGGGGCGACGTCGACACCGTCGCCGCCCGCATCCGCGCCCACCACGCCGCGGGGGCCGACCACGTCTGCGTGCAGCCGCTCGCCGACACCCTGGAGCGCCAGGTCGCCGACCTGCGCGCGCTCGCCCCGGCCCTGCTGGGCTGAACCGGTCCGGCGGGCACGGCCGTCCACGGCCGCCGGACCCGGAACGGCGGGTGTCGGGCC
>NZ_BCRK01000188.1 GCF_001552555.1 Nocardiopsis trehalosi NBRC 14201
CCCCTCCGGCCTCCGGCCCGCCCGCCGCCCCGGCGGGCGGGCCGGAGGCTGTCCGCCGCCTACTGGGCGGGACCGCACCCCCCCCGCTCCCGGCCGACCGGCCCTCCCTCGGGCCCGACGCGCGGGCGCCGCGTGGGCCGGGCGCCGCTGAGGGTGGCGGCCTCCTCTCCGGACCCGGCGGGTGGGCGGAGGGGGACTCGTTACAGGAGGCGGCGGGCGAGGGCGTCGCCCACCGGGGTGTTCGCGATCCGCCACGCGCCGCCCATGGGCCGCCAGTCGAACGCGTCGAGTTCGCGGACCGCGCGCGCCAGGGAACGGGGCGGGTCCTCGCCCCACGGTTCGAGACCGGAATCCCCGAGGACGCCGAACACGGCCAGGCGCCTCTCCAGCAGGTCCGCCATGAGGGCGGTGGCGCGCTCCCGGAGCCCGGGCCCCCGCGATGCTCCATCCGCCGGGCGTACGCGAGGAGCCGGTCGACGGGTATCCAGTCGTCGAGCCCCTCGATCAGCGGCTCCCGCACGGCCCGCCCCGTCCACGGCCCGACGATAGCGCCCGCCCGCCGGGCTTCCGCGCCCGGCCGCGCACGGTTGTGGGGGAGAGGTCCGGTCAGGGGGCCGGGTCGGCGGGCGCGGTGTTGTCGAGGACCGCGTCGGCGTGGGCGCGCGGGGCGTGGGCCGCGGCGTAGGACTCCTCCTGCCGGGCCCAGCGGGCGCGGTGCGGGGCGTAGAGGTCGGCGTCCCACCGCCGGGCGAGCCGGCGGCCGCGCTCGGCGCGCGGCGCCTCGACCCACAGCAGCAGCGACAGGTAGGGGCGCAGGTCCGCCGCCCCCGCACCGCAGCCCTCGATCACCAGCCGGTCGGCCACGCGCACCCCGGCCCACCCGTCGTACCCCTCGCGCTCCCAGTCGTAGCGGGGCCAGCGGGGGTCCGCGCCGCGCCGCAGCGGCTCCAGGACGTGGTCGCGGGCCAGCGGCACCGACGCGGCCAGGCCGTCCCACCCCGGATACAGGTCGTCCATGTGCACCACGGGGCAGGACAGCGCGGCGGCGAGCTCACCCGCCAGCGAGGTCTTGCCCGCCCCCGACCGGCCCTCCAGCGCCACCACCCGGCAGCGGCCCGCCCGCGCCGGCGCGCGCAGCGCCAGAGCGGCGGCGCGCGCGGTCCACCCGGGGTCGTCGGCGCGCAGCACCGGGACCGGCGGCGCGGCGGGCGCCCGCCCGGCGGGCTCGTCCGGTGGGGATCCGCACCTTGAATTCAACTCTTGTAAGCTCGATTCCACCAGCGGCGCACGTCTTCAACCGGCCAGCACACCTCAGGGAGATCACCGTGACCGATGTCGAGGCGACACCGGGCTCGCAGGCGGCGCTGCGGCGTGCCAACCAGCAGCGGGTGGTCGAGGCGCTCCGCAGCGGCGGCACGCTCACCCAGGCCGAGATCGCGCGGTCGACCGGGCTCTCCCCGGCCAGCGTCTCCAACATCGTACGCAACCTGCGCGCCACGGGGACGGTCAGCGTCCGCGAGACCTCCTCCAATGGGCGCCGGGCGCGGGCGATCGCCCTGGTCCGGCCGCCCGGCGCGGTGGTCGCCGTCGACTTCGGCACCCACCGGCTGGCGGCGGCCCTCGGCGACAGCCACGGCGGCCTGCTCGCCCGCGAGACCATCGCCTACGACGTCGCCGCCGACCCCGAACGGGGAGTGCGGCGCGCGGTGTGGCTGGTCGAGACCGTGCTGGCGGCCGCGCGGGTCGACCACGCCACGGTCGCGGCCGTCGCCGCGTCGGTGCCCGGCCCGGTGGACCTGGCCACCGGCGAGATCGGCGCCATCACCTGCATGCCCCGGTGGGCCGGGTTCCGCCCGGCGGCGGCGCTGGCCGAGCGCCTGGGCGTCCCCGTGGTCGCCGAGAACGACGCCAACCTCAGCGCCATGGCCGAGTCCGACGCGGGCGTGGGCCGCGGCGCCGAGCACCTGATCTACGTGCAGCTGGGCGAGGGCGTGGGCGCCGGGATCGTGCTGGGCGGGCGGCTGTTCCGCGGGGCCGGCGGCACCGCCGGGGAGATCGGGCACATCGGCCTGGACGAGCGGGGCCAGGTGTGCCGGTGCGGCAACCGCGGCTGCCTGGAGACCCTCGTGGGCTCGCCCTACCTGCTCGACATGCTCCCGCAGCAGGGTGCGGGGGCCGCGCCCACGACGGTCGCCGAACTGGTGCGGGCGGCCGAGGAGGGCGACCCCGGGTGCCGGCGGGTGGTGGCGGAGGCGGGCACCGCCCTCGGCCGGGGGCTGGCGATCCTGGCCAACGCCTTCAACCCGGAGCTGGTCGTCGTCGGCGGCGACCTCGCCGCCGCCGGCGAGGCGCTGCTGGCGCCGGTGCGCCGGACGATGGAGCTGGGCACGCTGGGCAGCGCGCTCGCCGACCTCCGGATCGTCTCGGGCGATCTGGGCGACCAGGCGGCCCTGCGCGGGGCGTTGCGCCTGGCAGCGGCCTCGGCCGAGCAGATCACGAGGTAAAATCCGGCTACGGTCACAAAACAGAACATAATGGTCATGATGCCGCTGAGCTGCGGTTTTACTGAGTTCATGGAGTGAACGCATCGCCCGTGATGTTTCGGTTATGTGTTCAAGGCTTGACGACAACGTGGCGAGGAGTTTGACTTCCGGCATCGGCTCACCGAGTGACCCAGCGCACGTCGAGGCGGCGGGTTCCCCCATTCACCCTGCTCGGTGACCCCACGAGGAGGTCAGCCCGTTGAAGAGAACTAGCGGATTCGCGCGCCGCGCCGCCGTCGGCGCCGCGGCGGCCCTGTCGCTGCTCGCCGCCGGCTGCGGCGCCACCACCACCGGTGGCGAGGCCGAGGGCGGCGACAGCAGCGTCGAGGAGGGCTTCCGCGTCGGCCTGCTGCTGCCGGAGTCCAAGACCGCCCGGTACGAGAAGTTCGACAAGCCGTACTTCGAGGAGGCGCTGACCGACCTGTGCCCCGAGTGCGAGCTGTCGTACCAGAACGCCGACCAGGAGTCCTCCAAGCAGCAGTCCCAGGCCGAGGCCATGCTCACCGAGGGCATCGACGTCCTCGTGCTCGACGCCGTCGACTCCGAGGCCGCCGCGCAGATCGTCAACCAGGCCAAGGGCCAGGGCGTCCCCGTCGTCGCCTACGACCGCCTCGCCGAGGGCGGCGTCGACTACTACGTCTCCTTCGACAACCACCGCGTCGGCGAGGTCCAGGGCGAGGCCCTGCTCCAGGCGCTGGAGGAGGAGGGGACCGCCGACGACGGCCAGATCGTCATGATCAACGGCTCGCCGACCGACCCCAACGCCGCCGACTTCAAGGCCGGGGCGCACCAGATCCTCGACGGCCAGGTCGAGATCGGCGCCGAGTACGACACCCCGGACTGGTCGCCCGACCGCGCCCAGACCCAGATGGACCAGGCCATCACCTCGGTCGGCGCCGACGAGATCGTCGGGGTCTACTCCGCCAACGACGGCATGGCCGCGGGCGTCATCGCCGCCCTGAAGAGCGCCGGCGTCGACGAGCTGCCGCCGGTCACCGGCCAGGACGCCGAGATCGCGGGCATCCAGCGGGTCATCGCGGGCGAGCAGTACATGACCGTCTACAAGGCCATCCGCCCCGAGGCGCGGACCGCCGCGGAGATGGCCGTCGCGGCCGCCACGGGCGAGGAGTACGACGGCGGCGAGGCCGGGCTGACCGA
Source organism: Nocardiopsis trehalosi NBRC 14201 (assembly GCF_001552555.1). Lineage (GTDB taxonomy): Bacteria > Actinomycetota > Actinomycetes > Streptosporangiales > Streptosporangiaceae > Nocardiopsis_B > Nocardiopsis_B trehalosi. The sequence continues at coordinate 3,702 of NZ_BCRK01000188.1, forward strand.
GGTCGAGGACGGCGGCGGCAACATGATCCCGTCCGTGCTCATCGACCCGGTGGCGGTGACCGAGGAGAACATCGAGGACACGGTGGTCTCCGACGGGTTCTACACCATCGAGGAGATCTGCACCGACGCCTACGCCGACACCGACTTCTGCACCGAGGCCGGCTGAGCGCCGCCCGCGCGGCCGATGTGACGGGCGCCGGTCGGACCACCGGCGCCCCTCGAAGGCAGGGACCACACTGGACCACGCGTATCCCGCCGTGGGTGAACCCTAAGGGACGAGACATTGAGCACACCAGTCCTGGAGCTGTCCGGGATCTCCAAGAGGTTCGGCGCCGTACAGGCCCTCGACCAGGTCGACCTGCGGGTCGCCCCGGGCGAGGTCGTCGCCCTGCTGGGTGACAACGGGGCCGGCAAGTCGACCCTGGTGAAGGTCATCGCCGGGGTCAACCCGGCCGACGGCGGCGACATCACGTGGGAGGGCCGGCCCGTCTCCATCACCCGGCCCAACGACGCCCAGAAGCTGGGCATCGCGACGATCTACCAGGACCTCGCCCTGTGCGACAACCTCGACATCGTCGCCAACCTGTTCCTCGGCGCCGAGCACACCGCCTTCGGCACCCTCGACGAGGTCGAGATGGAGCGCCGCGCGCAGGAGCTGCTCGACTCGCTGTCGGTCAGCATCCCCAGCCTGCGAGTGCCCGTGGCGTCGCTGTCGGGCGGCCAGCGGCAGATCATCGCCATCGCCCGCTCGCTGCTGGGCGACCCCAAGATCGTGCTGCTGGACGAGCCCACCGCCGCCCTCGGCGTCGCCCAGACCGCGCAGGTGCTCGACCTGATCGAGCGCCTCCGCGACAAGGGCCTCGGCGTCATCCTGATCAGCCACAACATGGCCGACGTCCGCGCGGTCGCCGACCGGGCCGTGGTGCTGCGGCTGGGCCGCAACGCCGGCGACTTCCGGGTCGAGGACACCAGCTACGAGGAGATCGTGGCGGCCATCACCGGTGCCGCGGACAACCCGGTCGCCCGCCGCTCCGGGCGCGTCTCGGCGGCCACGACGGAGGAAGCGTGATGGCACAGCAGACACCCGTCACCCCCGGCGCCGACGCCGCCGCGCCGCCCGCGGCGCGCGACCCTCGGCTCATCGTCACCGCCACCTCGCCGCGCGGGCTGCTCGCCGCCGGTGTGCGCCGGCTGCGCGGCGGCGAACTCGGGCCGCTGCCCGTCATCGTCGGCCTGGTCGTCATCTGCGTGGTGTTCCAGGCGCTGCACGACCGGTTCCTCTCGCCGCAGAACCTGTCGAACCTGACCGTGCAGGTGACCGCCGTCGGCCTGATGACCACCGGCGTCATCATGGTGCTGCTCCTCGGTGAGATCGACCTGTCCATCGGGTCGGTCGCCGGCGCGTCCGCCGCCGTCCTCGCCGCGCTCACCGTCCACCAGGGCGTGCCCGAGTGGCTGGGCATCATCGCCGCGATCGCCACCGGCACCGTCATCGGCGTGCTGCATGGCACCGTCTTCGCCAAGGTCGGCGTCCCCGCGTTCGTGGTCACCCTGGCCGGCCTCCTGGGCTGGCAGGGCGTGCAGATCTACGTCCTCGGCTCCGAGGGCACGGTCAACGTCAGCGGGGACGGCGCCATCGCCGCGCTCACCACCACCTACTTCCTGCCCTCGTTCGGGTGGGGGATCGGCGCGGTCGTGGTGGCCGTCTACGCGGTGGCCAGCCTGTTCGGCGAACGCCGCCGCTCCGCGGCCGGGCTGCCCGCCAAGCCGGCGGTGGAGATCGCGGTCCGCACGCTGCTGCTGGCCGTCCCGGTGTTCGGCGGGATCGCCATCCTCAACCAGCACCAGGGCGTGCCGCTGTCGTTCCTGATCTTCGTCGGGTTCGTGGTGGTGTTCGACCTGATGCTGCGCAAGACCCGCTACGGCCGCATGGTGTTCGCCGTCGGCGGCAGCGCCGAGGCCGCCCGCCGGGCCGGCATCAACGTCGACCTGGTGCGCATCTCGGTGTTCGCGCTGTCTTCGACGCTGGCCGCCATCGGCGGCGTGATGATGGTGTCCCGCTCGTTCTCGGCCAACCTCGACACGGCCGGCGGCGACGAGCTCATGCTCGCCATCGCCGCCGCGGTCATCGGCGGCACGAGCCTGTTCGGCGGGCGCGGCAACGCCTACTCGGCGCTGCTGGGCGGGCTCGTCCTCGGCGCCATCACCTCGGGCCTGCTGCTGCTGTCGATGGACTCCTCGATCCGGTACATGATCACCGCCGCCGTGCTGCTCGTCGCGGTGATCCTGGACGCGGTGTCCCGGCGCAGCCGCAAGACCCACGCCAGAGGCTGACGGCGCGGCGCGCGCCGCCCGCGTGCGCCGCCCCCGGCCGCCCCGCCGCCCTCCACTCCCGGCGGGCGCGGCCGGCCCCTCGGCGCCCCCGGAGTCCTTCCCCTCCGGGGCGCCGCCCTTTCCGGCGCGTGCCGGCCGGTGTCAGCCGAGGCCGGCGCAGGTGCCGTAGGCGTGGCCGGGCGCGCCGGGCGCGGCGACCTCCAGGTCGCGCAGCACCACCGACACCCCCGCCTCCTCGAACGCGCACGCTGCCGGCAGGTCCTCGGCCCGGTACTCCACGTCGAGCACCCGGCCGGGGTAGGCGTCGGCGTAGGGGGCGCACTCGTCCCAGCGCGCGCAGTCCTCGGTCACGGCGAAGTCGAAGCCCGCGGCCGCGCCCTCCGCCACGATCTCCACCCCGTTCTTCTGCCCGACGGTCAGCCCCGCCGCGTGCGCGGTGTCCACCAGCAGCCCGGCGTAGGCCAGGGCGTCCTCGGGGGTGAGCAGCCCGGCGGAGTGGCCGTAGGACGTCAGGTTGTCGAGTTCGACGCCGTCGAAGCCCGCGTCGGCGCAGCCCCGGATCCACGGGGCGACGACCTCGGCGGCCGCCGCGCGCAGATCGGGGGTCGAGACGTCGATCAGCGGCTCGTCCCACTCCTCGTCCACGACCAGGTCGCCGGCCCCGTCGCGCAGCAGCAGGTCGGGGCGGTCGGCGCGCCAGGTGTCGACCTCGGCGGGCTGCACCTGGAAGGCGTTGACGTAGCAGATGCTGTACAGGCCCGGCGCGGGCTCGGCGGCCCGGTCCCGGATCACCACCTCGACCCCCTCGGCCGGGGGGTAGGGGTCGGTGATCTGGTAGTCGAAGGCGGCGCGTTCGGGCAGCGGGCGGGGGGCGGGTGCGGACGCGGCGCCGCCGGAGGGGGCGCCGCCGCCCGCGCATCCGGACAGCGCGGCCGCTGCGGCGAGGGCCCCCGCCGCCCACCGCGCCCGCGCGCATCGTGGGCTCATGGCGGGAACCTATCCGGTGCGCGGGCGGGCCGCGCCCCCGGGCGGCCGGAAGTGGGACGTCCCTACCTCTGTAACCCGGTCGGGAATGCGCGGATATAGCGTCGCGGCGATGCCCGACACCACGTTCCTCCTCGTCGCCGGGGTCGCCCTGGTCCTCGGGGCGATCCTGCAGACGGGCGTGGGCCTGGGCCTCGGCCTCGTCGCGTCCCCGGTCGTGGCGTTCCTCGACCCGTCCCTGATGCCCGGGGCGATGCTCATCGCCACCACGGTCCTGCCCGCGTTCACCCTCGCCGCCGAGTGGCGGCACGTCGACTGGCGCGGCCTGGCCTGGGGGCTGCCCGGCCGGGTGCCCGGCTCCGCCATCGGCGCGTGGGTGGTGGCCACCCTCGACCCGGCGATGCTGGGCGCCGCCGTCGGCGCCATGGTGCTGGTGGCCGTGGGCCTGTCCCTGTGGCGGCTGCGGGTGCGCATCACCCCCGCGACCCTGTTCACCGCCGGGGTGGTGTCGGGCGCGATGGGCACCGCCACCTCGATCGGCGGCCCGCCGATGGCGCTCCTCTACCAGAACGAGCAGGCCGGACGGGTGCGGGCCACCCTCGCCGGGTACTTCCTGTTCGGCGCGGCGATCTCCCTCGGGGCGCTGGCCGTCGGCGGCCAGCTCGACGCGCGCCAGGTCGAGGCGGGGCTCTGGCTGCTGCCGTTCGTCGTCGCCGGATTCGCCGCGGGGCGCCGGGTGGCCGGGTTCGTCGACGCCGGGCGGATGCGCGCCGCCCTGCTCGCGGTGGTCGGCGTGTCGGGCGCGGCCCTCATCGCCCAGGCGGTGCTGTGACCCGGTCGGGTAGGCTCCGGGGTCGATGACGGCATCCACACGACCCACGCGGGAGCAGCTGGCCGCCGCCCACGGCGCCACGATCCCCGACATCATCGCCCCCGGCCTCGACGTCCTCTTCTGCGGCATCAACCCCGGGCTGTACTCCGGCTACACCGGCCACCACTTCGCCCGGCCCGGCAACCGGTTCTGGCCCGCCCTGCACCGCTCCGGGTTCACCCCGCGCGTGCTGCGCCCCGACGAGCAGCACCTGCTGCCGCAGTGGGGCCTGGGCATCACCAACCTGGCCGACCGCGCCACCGCGCGCGCCGACGAGCTGGACCCCGAGGAGCTGCGCGCCGGCGGCGCCGCGCTCGCCGAACGGCTGGCCCGGTACCGCCCCGGGGTGCTGGCCGTGCTCGGAGTCACCGCCTTCCGCCAGGCGTTCGGCCGGCCCAAGGCGCGCATGGGGCCGCAGGACGAGGAGATCTCCGGCACCCCGGTGTGGGTGCTCCCCAACCCCAGCGGCCTCAACGCCCACTACACCCCCGCCGCGATCGCCGCCGAACTGGAGCGCGTCCGGCTGCGCTACGGCACCCGCGCGTCCGCAGCCCGGCCTTCTCTCCCAAAGGAGACCGAAGATGGTGCACAAGGCCCATAAACTCGGAGGATCGGACAAGCGTGCTCGGCTGAGCCGCACTCGCGGGTACGCCACGCTGAAACGAGGGGACTGACGAGAGTGACGCTGCTCCAGTCGATGCGCAGCCCGGACGACGTCAAGGGGCTCGCCGCCGACCGCGTGCCGGAGTTGGCCGCGGAGATCCGCGAGTTCCTCGTGGCCGAGGTATCGCGCACCGGCGGCCACCTCGGCCCCAACCTGGGCGTGGTCGAGCTGACCATCGCCCTGCACCGCGTCTTCGACTCCCCGAGCGAGCCGGTCCTCTTCGACACCGGCCACCAGTCCTACGTGCACAAGATCCTCACCGGGCGGCACGACTTCTCGGCGCTGCGCGGCCGCGGCGGCCTCTCCGGCTACCCCTCGCGAGCCGAGTCCGAGCACGACTTCATCGAGAACTCCCACGCCTCCACCGTGCTGTCCTACGCCGACGGCCTCGCCAAGGCCAACGCGCTGCGCGGCCGCACCGACCGCACCGTGGCGGCGGTCATCGGCGACGGCGCCCTCACCGGCGGCATGGCCTGGGAGGCGCTGAACAACATCGCCGAGGGGCGCGACCGCCGCGTCGTCATCGTCGTCAACGACAACGGACGCTCCTACTCGCCCACCATGGGCGGGCTGGCCGAGCACCTCGCGTCGCTGCGCATGACCCAGGGCTACGAGCAGTTCCTCGACCTCGCCAAGACCGCGCTGAACAAGGCGCCCGTGGTCGGCCAGCCGCTGTACGAGATGCTGCACGGCATGAAGAAGGGCCTCAAGGACGCCATCCAGCCGCAGATGATGTTCGAGGACCTCGGCCTGAAGTACGTCGGGCCGATCGACGGCCACGACACCGCCACCGTCGAGAAGGCGCTGCGCCGCGCCCGCGACTACGGCGGCCCGGTGATCGTCCACTGCATCACGCAGAAGGGCAAGGGCTACGCCCCCGCCGAGAACCACGACGAGGACCAGTTCCACGCCATCACCCCCATCGACGCCGCCACCGGGCGCGCCCCCGGCGCCCCGTCGGGCGCCGCGAAGTGGACCAAGGTGTTCGGCGAGGAGATGGTGGCGATCGGCGCCGAGCGGCCCGACGTCGTCGCCATCACCGCGGCGATGCTGCACCCCACGGGCCTGGCCCCGTTCGCCGAGGCCCACCCCGAGCGCGTCTTCGACGTCGGCATCGCCGAGCAGCACGCCGCCACCTCCGCCACCGGGCTGGCCATGGGCGGCATGCACCCGGTGGTGGCGGTCTACGCCACGTTCCTCAACCGCTGCTTCGACCAGGTGCTGATGGACGCCGCCCTGCACCGCCAGGGCGTCACCTTCGCCCTGGACCGGGCCGGGGTCACCGGCGACGACGGCGCCAGCCACAACGGCATGTGGGACCTGTCGATCCTGCAGGTCGTGCCGGGGTTGCGCCTGGCCGTGCCGCGCGACGCGACCCGGCTGCGCGAGCAGCTGCGCGAGGCCGTCGCCGTCGACGACGCCCCCACCGTCGTGCGCTACCCCAAGGGCGAGTGTCCCGAGGAGATCCCGGCGGTGGGCCGGGTCGGCGGCATGGACGTGCTGCGCCGCGCCACCGCGGGCGGCCACTCCGAGGACCTGCTGCTGGTCGCGGTCGGCCCCATGGCGGGCACCTGCTGCGAGGTCGCCGACCGCATGGCCGACCAGGGCATCGGCGTGACCGTCGTCGACCCGCGCTGGGTCAAGCCGCTCGACCCCGCCCTCGTCGGCGAGGCCGCCCGGCACCGGGTGGTCGCGGTGGTCGAGGACAACGGGCGCGTCGGCGCCGTGGGCGACGCGGTCGCCCGCGCCCTGCGCGACGCGGACCTGGACATCCCCATCCGCACGTTCGGCATCACCCAGGAGTTCCTCGACCACGCCAAGCGCGGCGCCCTCCTCGCCGACATGGGCCTCACCCCCCAGGACCTCGCCCGCAAGCTCACCGAGACCGTCTCCCGCCACACCGAACGCCCCGTCCCCACGGGTTCCCCCGCCCAGCAGTGACCCGCGCCTGCGCCCCCGGGCCCGCCATCGGAGGCGGACCCGGGGGCGCCGCGCGTTCCGCCGCGCGTCCGCGATCCCGCCACACGGGGTAGTCCGCCGAACCCCGAGGCGCGGCCGGGAGGAGCGGGCGGGGCGGGTGGGGGATGGTCGACAATGGGGGGATGAGCTCTCCCGACCCTCTGCGTGTGGCGGTGATCGGGTCCGGGCCCGCCGGTATCTACACCGCCGACGCCCTGACCCGGCAGAACCGCGAGGACGTCGCCGTCGACGTCGTCGACCGGCTGCCGACCCCCTACGGCCTGGTCCGCTACGGGGTGGCGCCCGACCACCTGAAGATCAAGGGGGTCGCCCGGTCGCTGCGCCGGGTGCTGGAGGACCCCCGGGTGCGGTTCGTGGGCGGGGTGGAGTTCGGGCGGCACGTCACCCGCGACGACCTCGCCCGCGCCTACCACGCGGTCGTCTACGCCACCGGGGCGAGCGTCGACCGGCGGCTGGGCATCCCCGGCGAGGACCTGCCGGGCAGCGTCGCCGCCACCGACTTCGTGAACTGGTACTGCGGCCACCCCGACGCCGAGGTCGCCCGGTTCGTCCTCGACGCCGAGGAGGTGGCCGTCGTCGGCGCCGGGAACGTCGCCCTCGACGTCGTGCGCGTCCTCGCCAAGTCCGCCGACGAGCTGCGCGCCACCGACATCCCGCAGCACGTGCTCGACGTGCTCGCCGCCAGCCGGGTCCGGCGCATCCACCTGCTCGCCCGGCGCGGCCCGTTGGAGGCGCGGTTCACCGCGCCCGAGCTGCGCGACCTGGGCGAGCTCGCGAACGCCGACGTCGTCGTCCGCCCCGACCAGGTCGACGTCGACCCGGCCGGGGAGGAGCTGCTGCACGCGGCGCGGGCCGCCCGCACCAACCTCCGCATCCTCGCGGAGTGGGCGCGGCGTCCTCCCGCCGGCCGCCCGCGCCGGGTCGACCTCAGGTTCTGGACCCGGCCCACCGCCGTGCTCGGCGCCGACCGGGTCACCGGGCTGCGGGTCGAGGGCACCCGCATCGGCGACGGGGGCCGCCTCGTCGGCACCGGCGTCGAAGAGGTGCTCGACACCGGCATGGTGCTGCGCTCCATCGGCTACGCGGGCGTCCCGCTGGCCGGGGTGCCGTTCGACGAGGCGACGCGCACCGTCCCGCACGCCGACGGCCGGGTGCTCGACGCGGCGGGGGCCGTGGTGCCGGGCGACTATGTCGCGGGCTGGATCAAGCGCGGGGCGACGGGGGTCATCGGCACGAACAAGTCCGACGCCGCCGCGACCGTCCGCGCCCTGCTGGACGACGCCCCGGCCCTGCGCGCCGCCCGCCCCGCCCCGGAGCCGGCCGACCGGGTCCTGGCCGCGAGCGGGGCGACCGTCACCGATTACGCCGACTGGCTGGCCATCGACGCCGCCGAGGCGGAGCAGGCGTCCCGGCTGGAACGCGGCGAGCGCGTCAAGCTCCCGGGCTGGGCGGAACTGCGCGCCGCCATCGGCCGCTGACGGCCCGCCTGCCGCCGACCGGCGGTGGCC
>NZ_BCRK01000189.1 GCF_001552555.1 Nocardiopsis trehalosi NBRC 14201
ACCGCCGTTACCGCCTTGAGAGGGCGGCGTCCTAGGCCACTAGACGACGGGGGCCTGCTGCTGCGGTGGACCGGTGTTCCGCCGGGGCGGAGTGGCCGGTCCGATGGTGGTGCGGCCGTCGGCCGCACCCCAGAAAAAGAGCTCCCACCGATGTGGGAGCGATTTCCCGGTGCGTACCCCCGAGCGGATTCGAACCGCCGTTACCGCCTTGAGAGGGCGGCGTCCTAGGCCACTAGACGACGGGGGCCGGTGCGCGTTCTGCTGCGCCGGGCCGAAGGCCCGCAACGACTCCGACGTGCGGAGATCGATGGCTGGGGTACCAGGACTCGAACCTAGACTAACTGAACCAGAATCAGTCGTGCTGCCGATTACACCATACCCCAGTGCTATTGGGGGGCCGGTCCCTCGCGGTCCCGATCCCCTCGGCGCAGGCATTACTTTAGCGGACATCCGGAGTGCTCGCGAACCGGAAAGGGGCGGCCGGGGACGCCCCCGGCCGCCCCCGGCGGTCAGCCCTCCGAGGCGGCGTCCGCGGCCTCCAGCCGCGCCAGCGCGGCGGACAGCCGCCCGCGCACCCGGTCGCGGCCGAGCAGCTCCAGCGACTCGAACAGCGGCAGGCCGACCGTGCGCCCGGTGACCGCCACCCGCACCGGCGCCTGCGCCTTGCCGAGCTTGAGCCCGAGCCCGGCCCCGACCTCCTCCAGCGCGGCCTTCAGCGGCTCGGCCGCCCACGGCAGCCCGGGGTCGGCGAACCGGTCGAGCGCGGCGGACAGCATCTCGGCGCCCACGCCCGGCTTCATGGCCTTGGCCCAGCTCTTCTCGTCGTCCACGGGGGTGTCGAGGAACAGGAAGTCGACGTTGGGCACGATCTCCGACAGCACCGCCACCCGGCTCTGCGCCAGCGGGGCGACCGCGCGGAACACGCCCTCGTCGAAGTTCGCGGCCGGCCACGGCGCCCGGTCGGGGGCCAGCCACGGCCGGCACCGCTCCACGAAGTCGTCAGGCGCGAGCGCGCGGATGTACTCGCCGTTGAACGCGCGCAGCTTCTTCTCGTCGAAGAACGCGCTGGAGCTGTTGACGTCGGAGACGCGGAACAGCGGCTCCATCTCCGACCACGGCAGGATCTCGCGGTCCTCGCCCGGCGACCAGCCCAGCAGCATCAGGTAGTTCACCATCGCCTCGGGCAGGTAGCCCTCGTCCTGGTAGGACTCCAGGGCCACCTTGTCGCGGCGCTTGGACAGCTTCTGCCGCTTCTCGTTGACGATGACCGGCAGGTGCGCCCACCGGGGCGGGGTCTGCCCCAGCGCCTCCCACAGCAACTGCTGCTTGGGGGTGTTGGACAGGTGCTCCTCGCCGCGGACGACCTCGTTGATCCCCATCTCGACGTCGTCCACCACGTTGGCCAGCACGAACAGCGGGGAGCCGTCGGCGCGCGCGATGACGAAGTCCTCGATGGCGCTGTGCTCGAACTCCACCCGGCCGCGCACCTGGTCGTCGACGACCGTGGGCCCGCCCTCGGGCACCCGGAACCGCAGGGCGCGGCCGGGGCCGGGCTCCAGCCCGCGGTCGCGGCAGAAGCCGTCGTAGCCGAGGTGCGGGTTGCCGCGGCGCTCCTGGACCTGCTCGCGGGTGCAGTCGCAGTAGTACGCCCGGCCGTCCTTGTACAGGCGCTCGGCGGTCTCGCGGTGCTTCGCGGCGTAGGCCGACTGGAAGTAGGGCCCCTCGAAGTGGGGGTCGTCCTCGTGGATGCCCAGCCACGCCAGCGCCCGGATGATGCCCTCGGTCCACTCGGGGCGGTTGCGCGCGGCGTCGGTGTCCTCGATGCGCAGCACGAACCGGCCGTCGGCCTGCTGGCGGGCCATGGCCCAGTTGAAGAGCGCGGACCGCGCGCCGCCCACGTGGAACATGCCGGTCGGGGACGGCGCGAAGCGCACGCGAATCGGAGTCTCAGTCACCCGTCCAGCCTACTGGCGGCCCGGCCGGGGGCGGGTGCGCAGCGGACCCCGCCGCCCCGCCGACCAGCGGGGCGGCGGGGCCGGCGGGGCGCGGTCAGTCGCGGGTGGTGACCCGGTTGGTGAGCTCGCCGATGCCCTCGATGGACACGGTGACCTCCGAGCCGACCGACATCGGGCCGACGCCCGCGGGGGTGCCGGTGAGCAGGACGTCGCCGGGCAGCAGCGTCATGAACGACGTGACGTAGGCGATCAGCGCCGGGATGTCGTGGATGAACTGCGAGGTGCGGCCGTCCTGGCGGACCTCCCCGTCGAGGGTGGTCGTGACGCGCAGGTCGCCGGCCTGCTCCAGGGAGAGGCCGGTCTCGATCCACGGGCCGATCGGGCAGAAGGAGTCGAAGCCCTTGCCCCGGGTCCACTGCTTGTCGCTCTTCTGCAGGTCGCGGGCCGTCACGTCGTTGGCGCAGGTGTAGCCGAAGATGACGTCGGCGGCGCGCTCGCGCGGCACCTCGCGGCACACCCGGCCGATGACGATGGCCAGCTCGCCCTCGAAGTCGACCCGCTGCGAGATCGCCGGGTGGAACACCGGGTCGCCCGGCCCGGCCACCGCGGTGGACGGCTTGAGGAACACCACCGGCTCGTCGGTGGAGTCGCCGGTGACGTCGCGCATCTCGGCCACGTGGTCGGCGTAGTTCTTGCCGATGCAGACCACCTTGCTCGGCAGCACCGGCGACAGCAGCCGGACGTCCTCCAGCCGGGCCCGCTCGCCGGTCAGCTTGACCTCGCCCAGCAGCGGGTGCCCGCTCAGCCGCGCCAGGTAGCGCTGCCCGGTGTCCGTGTCGGTGTCGATCAGGCCGAACCCGACCTCGTCGCCGACCGAGTATCTCGCGATGCGCACGTCCGCCCACCCGTTCTTGCCGTAGGAAACCTCGGCCCCCAGGCTATCGACGCCGGTCGGGCGGCCCGGCACGGGCACGCGCCCCGGCGCCCGCCAGGTTTCCCGCCCACCCGCCCGGGTAGCCGCGGGGGCGACGAAGGGCGCGGCCGACCGCGCGGGCCCCGCGAACGGACCGGAGGAGAGCACGCATGCCGCAGGACGACGACCGGCGGGGAACCCCCGAGCGGGACGCCCCCGGGCACGAGCCGCGGCACCCCCGCGACCGGGAGTTCGCGCCGGTGCTCAAGGACGACGACGAGCGGCAGGGCAGTGACGACACCCGTGACGCGGGCCGCAAGGCCACCGGCACCGGCGTCCCCACCGACGTCCCCGCCGAGGAGGGCGACACCACCGCCCGCTCGTCCGACGAGGGCCCGCCCATCGGCGGGTCCGCCCACGAGGACGAGCCCCGTCCGTGACCGCGGCGGCGCGTCCCGCGCCGCGGACCGCGTCCCCACCCCGAAGCGAAGGAGGCAGTTGCCATGTCCGAGGCCATCGAGGCGATCGAGGTCGACGTCCCCGTCCGCACCGCCTACGACCAGTGGACGCAGTTCGAGGACTTCCCGCACTTCATGGAGGGCGTCAAGGACGTCGTCCAGCGCGACGACACCCACCTGACGTGGACCATCGAGATCGCCGGGCAGAAGCGCGAGTTCGACGCCGAGATCACCGAGCAGGTCCCCGACGAGCGCGTCGCGTGGCGGACCACCGACGGCACCACCCACGCCGGCGTGGTGACGTTCCACCGCATCGGCGACACCCGCACCCGGGTGACGCTCCAGCTCACCACCGTCCCCGAGGGCGCGGTGGAGAAGCTCGGCGACAAGCTGGGCCTGGTCAAGAGCCGGGTGAAGGGCGACATGAAGCGCTTCAAGGAGTTCATCGAGTCGCGCCGCCTGCCCACGGGCGCCTGGCGCGGCGAGGTGCCCCGCCCCGGGGCCTGACCGGCCGCCCCGGCGGCGGCCGGGACCGCGCGTAGGCGAGACTGGGCGCATGAGCATCGTCAAGTTCAACGTCCTGACGGTCCCCGAGGGCGCCGGGGAGAAGCTGGAAGAGCGCTTCGCCAACCGGGCCGGGCTGGTCGAGGGCCAGCCCGGCTTCGAGGAGTTCCAGCTCCTCCGCCCGGTCGAGGGCACCGACCGCTACCTCGTCTACACCCGGTGGCGCGACGAGGAGTCCTTCCGCGCCTGGCTGGAGAGCCAGGCGTTCCGCCGCGGCCACGCGCAGGCCGCCGCCGACCGCGGGGACGCCCCCGCCGGCCACGGGCACGGCGCTCCCGCGGGCCACGGCCACGGGGACGCCCCCGCCGGGCACGGCCACGAGCACGGCGGCCCCGCCGCCACCGACAGCGAGGTGTGGGGCTTCGAGGTCGTGCAGCGCGTCACCGCGGACCGGCCGGACGCCGACTGACACGCGGGCCGGGCCGCCCTCCGGCGGCCCGGCCCGCGCGCGTGCGTACGCCCGCCGGCGGCACCGGCGGTCGCCGCCTCTGGGATGCTAGGGACGTTCCCGAGTCCCCCATGTCCGAAAGGCCGCACGGTTGTCCATGCCCGCGCCGGATCCGGCGGTGAAACGGCGTCGTGGCGGATGGTTCCGCCGCGCGCCCCTGGAGATCCTCCTCGGTCTGGCGGTCCTCGCCGCCGGCGGAGGGCTGCTCGTGGTCGACCGGATGGCCCCCGGGCCACCCGAGGCGGACGGCGCGGCCGACCCGCCGTCCACCCCCTCCCCCACCCCCTCGGCGTCGCCGTCGGCGGAGCCGCCGGTGCTGCTGCGCTCGGTGGTCGAGGAGGTCGACGAGGCGGGCGGCGACCTGCGCGTCGTCGACGGCTCCGGTGCGACCGTCGGCGACGGCCCCGAGCACACCTACCTGGTGGAGGTCGAGGACGGGCTGCCGGGCGATCCCGAGGACTTCGCGGCGGCCGTCGAGCAGATCCTCGGCGACGAGCGGGGCTGGACCGGCGGCGACGACGTCGCGCTGCGCCGGGTCGACTCCGGCCCGGCCGACATCCGGGTGGCGCTGGCGGCGCCCGCGACGGTCGACGCGATGTGCGCACCGCTGCGCACCAACGGCTACGTGTCGTGCACCCAGAACGGGCGGGCGATCATCAACCAGAACCGCTGGGTCAGCGGGGTCGAGCACTTCGACGGCGACCTGGAGACCTACCGCACCTACGTGGTCAACCACGAGGTGGGGCACGCGCTGGGCCACGGCCACGTCGGCTGCCCCGGGGCGGGCGAACCCGCCCCGGTGATGCAGCAGCAGACGTTCGGCCTGGACGGCTGCGCGCCCAACGGGTGGGTCCACCCGTGACACCGGCCGGGCCGGCGCGCGCCGGCCCGGCCGGGTCGGCCCGGTCGGCCCGGGTCAGTCCCCGGGGCGGTCCTGGCGGAGCAGCCCGTAGGTGGTGGCCTGCTCCAGCGCCGTCCACGAGGCGTCGATGACGTTCTCGCCAACGCCGACGGTGGTCCACTCGCCGCGCCCGTCGCCGAAGGTGACGAGGATGCGGGTGACGGCGTCGGTGCCGGAGGTGCCGTCGAGGATGCGCACCTTGTAGTCGGTCAGCTCCATGGCGCCCAGGGCGGTGTAGACGCCCTCCATGGCCGAGCGGAGCGCCCGGTCCAGGGCGTTGACCGGCCCGTTGCCCTCGGCGGTGGCGATCACGCGCTCGCCCTTGACGTGCAGCTTGACGGTGGCCTCGCTGACGCTGCTGCCGTCGGGGCGGCGCTCGGTGATGACCCGCCACGACTCGGCGGTGAAGAACCGGGCCTCGTAGCCCAGCTCGGCGCGCAGCAGCAGCTCCAGGGAGGCGTCGGCGGCCTCGAAGCTGTAGCCGGCCTGCTCCATGGCCTTGATCCGGTCGACCACCCGGCCGAGGAGGTCGCGGTCGCCGCCGAGGTCGACGCCGAGTTCGCGGGACTTGAGTTCGACGGAGGCGCGGCCGGCCATGTCGGACACGAGCATCCGCATGTCGTTGCCGACCCGGGCGGGGTCGATGTGCTGGTACAGGTCGGGGTCGACCTTGATCGCGGAGGCGTGCAGCCCGGCCTTGTGCGCGAACGCCGACACCCCGACGTAGGGCTGGTGGGTGGCGGGGGCGATGTTGGCGATCTCGGCGATCGCCTGGGACACGCGGGTGGTCTCGGCGAGGCGGCCCTCGGGGAGCACGTCGCGGCCGTGCTTGAGGACGAGCGCCGGCACCACGGCGAACAGGTTCGCGTTGCCCACCCGCTCGCCGTACCCGTTGGCGGTGCACTGCACGTGGGTGGCGCCGGCGTCGACGGCGGCCAGGGTGTTGGCGACCGCGCACCCGCTGTCGTCCTGGGCGTGGATGCCCAGGCGGGCCCCTGTGGCCGCGGCCACCTCGGCGGTGATCCGGGTGACGTCGGCGGGCAGCATGCCGCCGTTGGTGTCGCACAGGACGACGACGTCGGCGCCCGCGTCGGCGGCGGTTCGGACGACGCTGAGGGCGTACGCGGGGTCGTACCGGTAGCCGTCGAAGAAGTGCTCGCAGTCGAGGAACACCCGGCGGCCGTGCTCGCGCAGGTGGGCGATGGTGTCGGCGATCATCGCCAGGTTCTCGTCGAGGGTGGTGCGCAGGGCCCGCTCGACGTGCCGGCCGTCACTCTTGGCGACAAGGGTGACGACCGGCGCGCCGGACTCGCGCAGCGCGGCGACCTGCGGGTCGTCGGCCGCTCGTGTTCCCGGTCGGCGGGTCGCGCCGAACGCGGTGAGCTGCGCGTTCTCCAGCGTGAGTTCCTTGTGGGCACGCTGGAAGAATTCGGTGTCGCGGGGGTTGGCCCCGGGCCAGCCGCCTTCGATGAAGCCCACGCCGAACTCGTCGAGCAGCCGTGCGATGGCGAGCTTGTCGGTGACGGTGAGGTGGATGCCCTCGCGCTGCGCCCCGTCGCGGAGCGTGGTGTCGAAGACGTGGAACCGGTCGTCTGCCATGGGTGGAACTCCCCGGGATGTGCTGCTCGTGGTCGCGGGCCCGGCCAACAAAAAAGACCCCTCGTGGACACGAGAGGTCAGCGCGCCGGCGGGGTCCGAGTCTTCAGCCGGCGCGCCCCGCGATAATGATCAGCTGGGACGGCACGGGAACAGTGTGCCACAGCCCCGGCCCGAACATCGCGCTCAGCGGACACATGTCCCACATACCGAGACACCGATTCTTCCGATGCGGACGGCGGTGGCCCCGCGGCGGCGCGGTCCGCCGCCGCGGGGCACGGGGTCAGGCGATGCGGTGGATCCAGCCGTGGGTGTCGGGCCGGGTGCCGTACTGCAGGGCGACGAGCTCCTCGCGCAGCCGCAGGGTGACCGGCCCCGGGGAGCCGTCGCCGATGGTGAACTCGCCGTCGGCGCTCTTGACGCGGCCCACCGGGGTGATGACGGCGGCGGTGCCGCACGCGAAGACCTCGGTCAGCTCGCCCGAGGCGGCGGCGTCGCGCCACGCGCCGGTGGAGATGCGCCCCTCCTCGACGGGCAGGCCGAGCTCCGGGGCGAGCCGGAGCAGGGAGTCGCGGGTGATGCCGGGCAGCAGGGTGCCGGTGAGCGCGGGCGTGAGCAGCCGCGCGGAGTCGCCCGAGCCGAAGACGAAGAACAGGTTCATCCCGCCCATCTCCTCGACCCAGCGGTGCTCGACGGCGTCGAGCCAGACCACCTGGTCGCAGCCCTTCTCGACGGCCTGCGCCTGGGCGAGGAAGCTGGCCGCGTAGTTGCCGGCGAACTTGGCCTCACCCGTGCCGCCCGGGGCGGCGCGGGTGTAGTCCTCGCCGAGCCAGACCGTGACGGGGGCGACGCCGCCGGAGAAGTAGGGGCCCGACGGGGAGGCGATGAGCACGAACAGGTAGCTGCGGGAGGGGTGGTTGACCCCCAGGCCGACGTCGGTGGCGAACATGAACGGCCGCAGGTAGAGGCTGCTGTTCTCCTGGGTGGGCACCCAGTCGGCGTCCTGTTCCAGCAGGGTGGCGATGGCGCCGAGGAACAGGTCCTCGGGCAGGGCGGGCATCGCCATGCGGTGCGCGCTGCGGTTGAAGCGGGCCGCGTTGGCGTCGGGGCGGAAGCACGCGACGGAGCCGTCGGGGTGGCGGTAGGCCTTGAGCCCCTCGAAGATCTCCTGCGCGTAGTGCAGGGCCGCCGTGGCGGGGTCGAGGGAGAGCGGGCCGTAGGGCTCCAGCCGGGCGTCGTACCAGCCCTTGTCCTCGGTGTAGCGGATGGTGACCATGTGGTCGGTGAACACGTTGCCGAACCCGGGACCGTCCAGGAGGGCCGCTCGCTGCTGCGGGGTCTTCCGCTGGGGCGAGAGCCGGACGTCGAACGTCAACCCGCTTGTGGTGGTGCTGCTGTTCATGGGTGGTCAAGTCCTCTCGGGTGCATCAGGCCGGCAGCGCAGCCGGCCCGGGTCCAGTGTGACGGAAACGACGCGCCCGGGGCCAGACGGACGGGGACCGCCCGTGTCGCCCCGCCGGGGGGCGGCACGCGGAACGGGCGCGCCGTGGTGGTCGGCACGCCCGCGGCCACCCCTGACGGGTGGAGGAGGGGGGAGGGGCCTCGGCCGTGCCGGCGGTGCGGGCAGGGCCGAGACCGGTGCTCAGCCCTGCTCGGCTACTCGCCGGGCGATGTCGTCGCCGACGCGGGCGGTGCCGCGCTCGGCGCCGTCCTTGGCCCGGGCCTGGAGGTCGTCGGCGACCGCCTGCTCGATCTCGCGGGCCGCGGCGGGCAGGCCGAGGTGCTCCAGCATGATCGCCGCGGACAGGATGGTGGCCGTGGGGTCGGCGACGCCCTGCCTCGCGATGTCGGGGGCCGAGCCGTGCACCGGCTCGAACATGCTGGGGAAGTCGTTCTCGGGGTTGATGTTGCCGCTCGCGGCCAGGCCGATGCCGCCGGCGACCGCGGCGCCGAGGTCGGTGAGGATGTCGCCGAACAGGTTGTCGGTGACGACCACGTCGAACCGGCGCGGCTGGGTCACGAAGAACATGGTGGCGGCGTCGACGTGGCAGTAGTCGACCGAGACCTCGGGGAACTCGGCGCCGACCTCGCGGACGACGCGCTGCCACAGCTCGCCGGCGAAGGACAGGACGTTGTCCTTGTGCACCAGGGTGAGCTTGCGGCGCGGGCGCTCGGCCGCCTTGGCGAAGGCGTAGCGGACCACGCGCTCGACGCCGAACCGGGTGTTGACGCTGTCCTGGGTGGCGATCTCGCCGGGGGTGCCCTTGCGCATGACGCCGCCCATGCCGGCGTAGGGGCCCTCGGTGCCCTCGCGGACGACGAGCATGTCGATGTCCTCGGGTGCGGTGCCGGCCAGCGGGGTGGTGACCCCCGGGTACAGGCGGACCGGCCGCAGGTTGACGTAGTGGGAGAACGCGAAGCGCAGGCGGAGCAGCAGGCCGCGCTCCAGCACGCCGCTGGGCACGGAGGGGTCGCCCACGGCGCCGAGGAGGATGGCGTCGTAGCCGCGCAGCTCCTGCTCGACGGCGTCGGGCAGGGTCTCACCGGTCTCGTGCCAGCGCCGGGCGCCGAGCGCGTACTCGGTGGTGTCCAGCTGCAGGCCGTGCCGGGGGGCGACGGCGGCCAGGACCTTCAGCCCTTCGGCGACGACCTCGGGGCCGATGCCGTCGCCGGGGATGACGGCCAACTTCACGGTGCGCTCAGCCATGGATAAAAGCCCAGCCTCTACGTCGATGGGGTGTCTCGCGGTGCCGCGGGGCGCCCGGGGGCGGGCGCCCGGACCTCCGGGTCTTCCACATGCTGAGACACGGAGTCGCGGTCGATGAGACAACCTTAGCGCTCCCCGCCGGGCGCCGCTCCGGGTGCGCCCGGGGCGGCCGCCCAGCGGGCGGCGGACCGGGCTCAGTCGCGGCGGTCCAGGGCGGCCTGGAGGGCGCGGGCGGTCTCGTCGTCGGCCTCGGTGCGGGACGGTGTGGTGTCGTACACGGTGATCCTCCTCGGTGGCGAGGTACGGGATGCGGCGCTCGGCGCGCGCGGGAGCGGGCGGGGCCGTCGCACCGCGCCCGGTGCCGGGGCGCGGCGGAGAACGGGGCGCGCACCCGGGGGGATCACCGGACCGGGATGTCCCGTCGCGCCGGATCGGTGCGCGGCGGGACGTGCGGGCGCCTCACCCGCCGGGCGCGGTCCGCGGGATGGGCGGGCCGGGCGCGGCGGGGCACAGCGTCGTCACTGTGCGCCAACTCCTCGGACGACAGACTATCGGACGTCCGACTATCGGGGGCGGGGGACCCCCCGTTCCGGCGCGCCCGGGGCCGGCCGGCGCGGGGCCGGCCCCGGGGCACCGGGCGCGCTAGTCCAGGACGACCTGGCGCGTGGTCTCGGCGCGGATCTCGGTGGAGATCGCGGCGAGCGTGCTGTCGGGGATGGCGGAGTCGACGGTCAGCGTGATGAGGGCCTGGCCGCCCTCCTCGTCGCGGCTGACCTGCATGCCCGCGATGTTCACGCCGGCCTCGCCGAGCAGCGCGCCCACCGTGCCGACGATGCCGGGGCGGTCGTCGTAGGCGAGGAACGCCATGTGCTCGCTGAGGACGATCTCCATGGTGTAACCGTTCAGCTCGACCAGCTTCTCGGTGTGGCGGGGCCCGGAGAGGGTGCCCGACACCGACACCTGCTGGCCGTCCGGCAGCACGCCCCGCACGGTGATCAGGTTGCGCCAGTCGGCGGAGTCGTCGCCGGTGACCAGGTTGACCTCGACGCCGCGCTCCTTGGCCAGCAGCGGGGCGTTGACGAAGGTCACGGCCTCCTCGACGACGTCGCCGAACACGCCCTTCAGCGCCGCCAGCTCGACCACCTTGACGTCGTGCGCGGCGATCTCGCCGCGGACCTCGACGTCGATCCGGCTGGCCACGCCGCCCGCGATCGCGGTGAAGATGCGGCCCAGCTTCTCGGTGAGCGGCAGGCCCGGCTTGACGTCCTCGGCGACCGCGCCGCCCTGCACGTTGACGGCGTCGGGGACGAACTCGCCGGACAGGGCGAGCTTGACCGACCGGGCCACCTGGGTGCCGGCCTTCTCCTGGGCCTCGTGGGTGCTGGCGCCCAGGTGCGGGGCGACGACCACGCTCTCGAACTCGAACAGCGGGCTGTCGGTGCAGGGCTCCTTGGCCCACACGTCGATGCCGGCGCCGGCGACGCGGCCCTCCTTGAGCGCGCGGTACAGGGCGGCCTCGTCCAGGATGCCGCCGCGCGCCGCGTTGACGATCCGCACGGTCGGCTTGACCTTGGCCAGCGCCTCGTCGCCGATGAGGCCGATCGTGTCCTTGTTCTTCGGCAGGTGGATGGTGATGAAGTCGCTGCGCTCCAGCAGCTCGTCCAGGGTCACCATCTCGACGCCGATCTGCGCGGCGCGGGCCGCCTGCACGAACGGGTCGTAGGCCACCAGCCGGGTGCCGAACGCGGAGAGCCGCTGGGCGACCAGCGCGCCGATGCGGCCGAGGCCGACGACGCCCACGGTCTTGTCGTACAGCTCCACACCGGTGTACTTGGAGCGCTTCCACTCGCCGTTGATGAGGGCGTTGTGCGCGGGCGCGGTGTTGCGCGCGGACGCCAGGAGCAGGTTCACGGCCTGCTCGGCGGCGCTGACGATGTTGGAGGTGGGCGCGTTGACCACCAGGACGCCGGCCTTGGTGGACGCCTCCACGTCGACGTTGTCGAGGCCGACGCCGGCGCGCGCCACCACCTTGAGCCGGGGGGCGGCGGCCAGCGCCTCGGCGTCGACCTGGGTCGCGCTGCGCACGATCAGGGCGTCGACGTCGGCGAGGGCCGGCAGGAGCTGGGAGCGGTCGGCACCGTTGGTGTGGCGGACCTCGAAGTCCCCCTCCAACAGGGCGAGGCCGGCGGGCGAGAGTTCTTCCGCGACGAGTACGGCGGGCTTGGGCACAACGGATCCTTATACGGGTTGCGACGTGGACGCACCGGGGAGGCCCCGCGGGCGGGGCGCGGTGGACGCCCCCGAAAGTCTAGTGCGGTGGTGGGGAACGCGGGCGGGAAGGGGCGGGGCCACCGCCCGCGCCCCTT
>NZ_BCRK01000190.1 GCF_001552555.1 Nocardiopsis trehalosi NBRC 14201
GGGCGGGGGCCGCCGCGGTCCCGCCCCTTGGGAGGGCGGGACCGGGGGCGGATGCGGTGGGGCGGTGGGCCGCCGCCCATCGCCGCCGCGCCCGCTGCCGCGCGGTGCGGCCGCCGGGCGGGTCACAGGGCGCGGGCGGTGATGTCGCCGTAGGAGGTCGTCGCGTGGATCTCCAGGTCCGGGGTGCCGCCGGTGTTCTGGAGCGAGTTGTGGACCCGGCCGAAGGAGGTGCCCGCGTCCAGAGTGGCGGAGGCCCCCCGGGCGGCGGCGACGGAGATCCGGCCGTGCTCGGTGCGCAGCGTGAGGGAGCCGCGCACCGCCTCGGTGACGTCGATGTCGCCCTTGCGGGTGCTGATCTCGGCGGTCCCGCCCAGGCGGCCGACCGTGACGTCGCCGGCCTGGAGGTTGAGGCGGGTGCTGCCGGCCTCGTCGAGCTTGACCGTGGCCTGCGCGCCCTCGAAGGCCACGTCGCCGAGCCGCCCCACGCCCCGCAGTTCGGCGGCGGCCGCCGTGGCCTCGACGCTGGAGCCCGAGGGCAGTTGGACGGTCACCTCGACGGAGCCGGAGTGGCCCAGGATGCGCTTCTCGGGCTCCGCGGCCCGGACCCACAGAACGCCGTCGCCGTAGGCGACCTCGATCCGGGCGGCGGCCTTGGCGTCGCGGCCGCTGGAGGCGTCGGCCGGCAGGACCTCCACCGTGGTGTCGGACCGGTCGGCGGCGATGAAGCGGACGCGGCCGGCGGGGATGTCGAGGACGGTGGCGATCGGGTCGGGGGTGGTGAAGGTGTGCATCGGTGTCTCCTCGGCCTGCGGGTGCGGACCGTGCGGCCCGCTTGTTTCTGACAATGGAAAAGCTACGTTGCTTTCCTAATTCTTGCAACACACTCATTGCGCAAGAGTGGCATATACGCAGTTCAGAGGATGAAGATCGTTGCATCGTGCGCATATCTAACGCAACGTCGATGCGGCGTCCGTTGCATCCGGTGAGTTTCGAACGCTATGCTGGCGGCATCGTCCACACGGGGAGGGACCTCCATGCCGGGAGGCAGGCTCACACAGCAGGAACGCCAGCGGATCGCGCTGGGGCTGGCCGACGGCCTCGCCTACGCGGAGATCGCCCGGGGGCTCGACCGCCCCACCTCGACGGTCACCCGCGAGGTGATGCGCAACGGCGGCCCCACCTCCTACCGCGCCGACCTCGCCCAGCGCGCCGCCGAACGGCGCACCCACCAGCGCCGGCGGGCCGCGCCCAAGGGGCCGGCGGCACCCCCGCAGGCCGAAGGGCGCGACCCCGAGGCCATGCGCGAGTACGAGGAGAACTTCACCACCATCCTCATGCAGAGCGGCCTGCCCAAGATGACCGCCCGGGTGCTGGTGGCCCTCTACACCACCGACGCCGGGAGCCTCACCGCCGGCGAACTCGTCCAGCGCCTCCAGGTCAGCCCGGCGTCCATCTCCAAGGCGGTCTCGTTCCTGGAGGGCCAGGGCCTCATCCGCCGGGAGCGCGACGAGCGCCGCCGCGAGCGCTACGTCGCCGACAACGACGTCTGGTACCAGTCGATGATCGCCTCGGCCCGGTCGCACGCCCAACTGGTCGCGACCGCGCGGGAGGGCGTCGGCATCCTCGGCCCCGGCACCCCGGCCGCCGTCCGCCTGGAGAACATCGCCCGCTTCATGGACTTCGTGGGCGAGAGCATCATCCGCGCCGCCGAGCAGGCCCGCGACATCCTCTACGTGGCCCCCGAGGCGCCCGCGGACCGCACCCCCGAGCCCGACCGCCCCTGACCACCCGCCGCGCGGCCCCGCCGGGCGGCGCAGGTATCAGACGAGTATCAGCAGGCCGGATAGGCGGGCCGGGGGTCGGGGGCGGGACGGTGACCTGGGCGGGTACCCCCGCACGCGAAAGCGCGAGGGCCGCCACCGTGTCCCCCCTCAAAAATCACGGTGGCGGCCCTCGCTCGGGAACGGTCGCAGACTCCTCCCCCCTGGAGTCGCGACCTGAAAGCTCGCGAAGCGCGCTATTTCTCTCTCGCGCTGGTACAGAGATTACCCATGGACACCAGTCATAACAACCCTCCGTCACGGGGAATTACTTAAAGTGATGGCCATTCCGGGGTCCATGGCGTGCCAAGTCGGGACGGCTCGCGCCAAACCGGGGCCAGGGGAGCGCGGCGCCGGGCCGGACATAGCCTGGATGGGTGCGCTTCCCGCTTCTGCGACCCCGCTGGCTCGGCATCCACCTGCTGGCCGTCCTCGCCGCCGTCACCTGCTTCGGCCTGGGCTACTGGCAGTACCTGCGTGCCCAGGAACCCGAGCGCGACGCCATCACCAGCCCCGTCGAGGACCTCGGCGCCGCCGTCCCGCTCGACTCCGTGCTGGAACCCGGCGCCTACATGGCCGAGGCCGAGGCGAACACCGCGGTGACCGCCACCGGCACCTACGCCGACGCGCCGCTGCTGGCGCCCGCGCTGTCGCCCGAGGGCGACGAGGGCTACCACGTGGTGGTCCCGCTGGTCACCGGCGACGGCACCGCGCTGGCGGTGAGCCGCGGCTGGGTGCCGGCGGAGGAGGCCGACGCGGTCGACGACCTCGCCCCGCTGCCCGAGGGCGAGGTCGAGGCCACCGGCTGGCTGATGTCGCCGCAGAAGGAGGAGGACGGCTACGTCGCGGTCGACGTCCCCGACGGCCAGATCGAGCGCATCGCGCCGTCGCTGCTGGTGAACGCGTGGCCGTACCGGCTCTACGAGGGCTACCTGATCCTGGGCGAGCAGACCCCGGCCGACGGCACCGAGGGGCCGGCGGCGCCGCGCCTGGTACCGCCGCCCGAGCCGCCGCAGGGCATCCAGTGGAACTGGCGCAGCCTGAGCTACGCCGTGCAGTGGGTGGTGTTCGGGGGCGCGGTGCTCGTCTTCTGGGGCTCGCTGATCCGACGCGAGTCCGCGGCCGCGACCGGCGGCGGGGAGGGGCCGGAAGGGCCGGCGTCCGGCGGAGCCGACGGCGGCCTGGAGGCGGTGCGCGGCGGCGGCTCCGCGTAGGGTCGGCTCCCCCCTGGCCTGCGGGCGGCCACCCCGCCGCGCCCGCTGCCGCCGGTCCGGGCCCCGTCAGGTGGCCGCCCGCCCCGGGCGCCGGAAGCGCCGGCCCTTGCGCCAGATGGCCGCGATGTCGAGCGTAGCGGTGATATCGCTGGTGGGGTCGCCCCGGACCAGGAGGAGGTCGGCCTGGTGTCCCGGGCGGATACGGCCGCGTCCGGGCAGACCGAAGCAGTCGGCCGGGGCGCTGGTCGCGGCCGTGAGCGCCTCCATCGGGGTGAGCCCGGCCCGCACGAGCAGCTCCAGCTCCACATGGAGGGTGGCACCGTGGGCGGTGTCGCTGTTGGAGGCGTCGCTCCCGGCGAGGATGGTGACGCCCGCCTCACGGAGCATGCCGACGGTACGGACAGGGACGTCCAGGTCATAGCGGGCCTGTTCGCCGAGCGGGACGGCCCCGAAGGAGAGCATCTGCCGGGAGGCGTCGTCCAGGTGGGGGGCGACGCGGGGGTCGGACAGCAGGTCCGGCCCGTGGAGCCGGCCGAACAGGCCGTCGAGGACGGCGAGCGTGGGGATCACCGCCGTGCCACCCTCGGCGAGCAGGTGCGGGAGGTCGGCGTCGGCGTGGCGGTCGACGAACAGGTGGGCGAGGACGTCGGCGCCCGCCCGTGCCGCCAGGCGGGCGTCGTCGGCGCTGAGCACGTGCGCGATGGCGAGCCGGCCCCGGGTGTGGGTGTGGCCGACGAGGGCCGCGACCGTCTCCTCGCGCAGGCGCGGGAGCGGCATGCCGGTGCTGGAGCCGTCGTCGATCAGGATCTTGACGAAATCCGACCCCTCCGCCAACCGGTCGGCGACGAACGCCTCGGCCTGCTCGGGCTCGGTGAGGGTGGGGAACGGCGGCAGGTAGCCCATGTCCACGAGGTAGGCGCCGTAGCCGCCGGGGACGGTGGCCGCGGTTCCGGCGCTGCGGACGTCGGCCATGGCGGCGTCGCCCGCCGCGCGGGCGCGCAGCCCGGCGATCATCACGGGGTCGGACATCAGGTCCAGAACCGTCGTCACGCCGAAGGCCAGGGCCTGCTCCAGGCTGCCGGGGAAGACGTGGGCGTGGGCGTCGATGAGGCCGGGCAGCAGCGTGCGGCCGCGGCCGTCGACGACCTCGGTGCCGGGACCGGCGGGCACCGGGTCCGTGCCGACCCGGGTGATCAGGCCGTCCGCGACGGCCACGTCGGCCCGGGGCAGGAGGGTGTCGCCGGTGAACACGCGCGCGTCGCGGATGATGAGGCGCTTCTCTTCGTCATACATTCGTGTATGTATAACATAATGGAGCCATGAGACGTTCTCCTGCCGAAGCCGCGCGCACCCGCCGGGCCGTGCTCACCGCCGCACTGGAGGTCTTCGGCGAGCGGGGGTACGCGGCGGCGACGCTCGGCGCGATCGCCACCCGGGCGGGACTCACGCGCGGCGCGGTGTACCACCATTTCGCCGACAAGGGCGAGTTGTTCCTCGCCGCGATCAACGAGAACTGGGCCCAGGCCGCCGGGCCGGTCTGGGCCCACCTCGACGAGGAAGGCGTCGAGCCGCGCGAGCGCATCCGCCGGTTCCTCGTGGCGTTCTTCGTCGCCTTGGAGCGCGACCCCGTGCTCCGCACGGTGTTCCGCCTGACGTCGCAGGGCGGGGACTTCCCCGAGCTGGCGACGGGTCTGCACGACAAGCGGCGCGCCATGGACCTCTGGCTCGCGCGGCTCACCGAGCTGCTCGCGCGCGGCGGCACCGGCGCCGGGGACGGACCCGCCTCCCCGCCGCGGGCACGCTCCGCGGCCCTGGCGATCGTCTCCGCCGCCAATGGGGCGGCCGCGACGTGGCTGGCCTGCCCCGACCTGTTCTCCCCGGCCGATGAGGCGCGGCCCCTCGCCGAGGCGATCCTGAACGGCGCGTTCCCCGAGACCGAGGGCGCCGCCTGAGCGGCGGCGGCCCCGGCCGGCCGCGGGCGGGCCGGGCGGGGCGTACGCCTTTCCGCCGCGCCGACCCACGGCCCTCCGGGGCCGCGTGGGGCCGCCGATGCCCCCGGTCGTCCGGCCGCGGGCCGGACGCCGGTTAGGCGCCCGGCGCGGAGGCCCCGGTGGCGGGCCGCGACGGTGCGGCGGCCCGCTCCTCGCGGGTGAGGCGGTGCTCCAGGATGAGCCCGACGAACGGCAGGGTGCCCGCCGCGGCCACCAGCACGGTGCGGCCCGCGCCCCAGCGGCGGTCCATGGCGAGCCACAGGACCACGAGCACGTAGGCCATGTAGATGTAGCCGTGCGGGATCGCGACCGGGGCCATCAGCGCGGAGTCGTCGCCGAACCAGCGCTCCATCCCGGCCGGAGCGGCCATGAGCGAGAACCGGGCGGTCTCCCCGATCAGGTACTTCGCGGGCATCGCCACGAACGTGAGGACCAGCAGGAAGATCCCCGTGACGTAGGCCAGCACGCGGTACAGCGTGAAGGGCAGCCGCTTCTTCTCCACAGGGTCACCTCGGGGGTCGCGTCGACGGGGCCCGGCGGGCGCGCGGGCGCCGCCGCCGGGTGTGCTCTCCCTCCGAGCCTAAGCGCCCCCCGGAGCGCTCCTCATGCGGGTCGGGTCACACCGGTCGGCGGCGCCGGGGCGGGTGTCGCCGCCGGTCAGCGCGTCGCCTTGCGGGTGGGGCTCTGCCAGCGGCCGTCGGAGCGCGCGGTCCACGCCTGGGGGATGGTGCGCAGGGTCAGGCAGGCGTCGGTGATCCGGAGGGGCAGGAAGAACAGCCCGTAGACGAGGTAGCCGGGGCGGCGCCGCGCGACGGCGAGCACGCAGGTGAGCAGGTAGTCGGGGACGAAGAGGCCGACGGCGATCGCGGTGAGCGGCAGGACCGAGGTGACGGCGGCGTGCCCGGCGGCATAGGGCGCCCACGCGAGGACCGCGCCCCCGGTGACCTCGGGCAGCAGGGCGAACACGCCGAGCGCGACGGTGGCGAGCAGCACCAGGGCGACGACCACCACCTCCAGGATGTAGAAGAACAGGGCGAACCAGAACAGGCTCGGCCAGACGCCGTGGCGGCGGACGGTCTGCCAGAACCCGAGGCTCCAGCGCCGCACCTGCTTGACGTAGTCGCCGAGGTTGAACGGGTCCTGGCTGTACGCCTTGGTGTCGGGGCTCATCGCGATGCGGCCGAGCCGCTTGTGGTGCACCTCGAAGGTCATGTTGAAGTCCTCGATCACCAGCCCCTTGGGGTTGATGTCGAGCCGGCGCAGCACGCTGCTGCGGTAGGTGCTGGCGAAGCCGGGGACGATGAACGACACGCTGGTGAACCGCCAGGTCTGGCCGAACCGGAGCAGGTACTGCAGCAGCCAGTACAGGCGGTCGCGGTAGGCCGAAATGAGCCGGCCGATGACGGTGCGTTGCCGGGGCGTCCACTCCGCGACCACGAACCCGGCGACCGCCGCCACGTCGGGGTCGCGCAGCTGCCGGCGGACGCCCTCGACGTAGCCGGCGTGGAGTTCGGTGTCGGCGTCGAGGATCACCACTCCGTCATAGTTTTCGGTCAGGTCGAATTCCGCGATCACGGCCTCGATCGCGCCGGCCTTGCCGCGGTTGGTGAGCAGTTCCAGCACGTTCACCCGGGTGCGGGCGGCGATGTCGGCGGTGGCGTCGTGGGAGCTGTCGGAGACCACGTAGATGTCCCACCGGTTGAACAGCCGCAGCGCCGAGGCGATGGCGCCGTCGATCACCGGCTCCTCGTTGTGCGCGGGGATGACGACCGCGAGCGTGGCGGGGGCGTGGTCGGCGGCGGGGGCGGGCGCCGCCGGCGGGCCGGCGGGCGCGGGCGGGGTGTCGAGGGCCGCCGCGGGGCCGGGTGCGGCGGCGCCGTCGGCCGCCGCAGCGGCGCGCACCAGCACCCGCGCCCCGCCCCCGGCGGGGGCGGGACCGGCGGGAACGGCCGGGCGGGCGCGGCCGGTGCGCCGGGTGGCGAGGGCGCGCACCGTGTCGTCACCGAGGCGGAGGAGCCCGATGGCGGACCAGGCGATGAGGTTGCCGCCGACGGCGAGCCAGAGGAACAGCGGCGAGGCGCCGGGGCCGCCGGCCCCGAGGGCGTAGCGCAGCCACGCGGTGGCGACGCCGACCACCGTCACCAGGGCGAGGAGTCCGCCGAGCCAGCTTCCGATGAATCGCGCGGTACGCACGGGGGATGCCTCCAGGAGGTGTGTTTTCGGACCGGCGGTAACCGACATAGACAGCAATATGCTGACGTTTCTCCTCCGCCGGAAGTTCACCCGCCTTGGCGACCTAATTTGGCCAGCAGAATCGTATGCCCGGACTTGCGGTGACTGGGGGCCGTTGATGCAATACCGGCAGGACGGCCGGGAGCGGATTCCCCCGATTCCGTCCGACGGTCCGCGAACGCGACCGCTCTGCTCCGTCGAACGCCGGCCCCGATGTCATCCCCCACCGGCCCGGCGGGCGGCCCCGACCTGGGCCGACCGCCCGCGCCCCCGCCCGCGGCGGCGCGCAGCGGCCCGGACACGGAGAGGAACCGCAGTGCGCGTCGCCCTGCACCAGCCGCATTATCTGCCGTGGCTCGGCCTGATCGACAAGATCGACCGGAGCGACCTGCTGGTCGTTCTCGACCAGGTCCAATACGCGCGGAACGGGTGGCAGAACCGGAACTACGTCGCCGCGGCGAGCGGTCCGATCCTTCTCACGATTCCGGTCGTCCGCGGGGAAATCACAACCCGGATTACGGACAAAGTCGTCAATAATAATCAGAACTGGCGAGAAAAGCACCTGAGGACACTGACGGAACAGTGCTACGCACGCGCCCCGTTCTGGCGGGAGTTCCGCGAGCCGATCACCGCCTTCTACGCCACCCGCTGGGAGCGCCTCGCCGACGCCGCGCTGGCCTCCACCCGCCTCGTCCTCGACGGGTTCGGCATCACCACCCCGCTGGTGCGGGCGAGCACGCTGGGCACGTTCCCCGGCAGCAAGAGCGAACTCCTCGCCCAGATCTGCGCCAAGGTCGGCGCCACCACCATGCTCTCCGGCGACGGCGCCCGCGACTACCTCGACACCGACCTGCTCCGCGGCTACGGCGTCGAGGTCGAGTGGCAGGACTTCCGCCACCCGCGCTACCCGCAGCACGCCCGCGCGGGCCGCGACTTCCTGCCCCGCATGGCGGCGCTGGACCTGCTCCTCAACACCGGACCCGATGGCCTGCGCCTGCTGCGCGCGGCCCGCTCCGGGACCGCGGCCGGCCCGCCCTCCGAGGCCGGCGACCGCCCCTGACGCGGTGCGGCGCGTTCCGCACCGGCCGCGCGCGCCGTCCGCCCCGGCCGGCGCGCGCACTCCCCCGACGCCTAGGAGGTGGCATGACGATCGACTGGTCCCAGCAGCGCATCCTGATCCTCGCCCCGCACCCCGACGACGAGACCCTGGGCTGCGGCGGCCTGATCAGCAAGGCCAAGGCGGCCGGCGCCGAGGTGTACGTCCAGTTCCTCACCGTGGGCGACACGGCCGACCACTCCGAGCGGGGGTTCTCGACCGCCGTCGAGCGCTACGCCGAGATCAAGGAGGTCGCCGACCACTTCCGCTGGGACGACTGGCACATCGCCTTCCCCGGCGACGACTACCACCTCAAGCTCGACCGGATGCCCCGCTTCGAGCTGGTGGGGGCCATCGAGCGGCACAGCCCGCTGTCGATCGACACGCTGCGGCCCACGGTCGTCTGCGCCCCGCACCGCACCAGCTACAACCAGGACCACCAGGCGGCGGCCGAGGCCGCCCACACCGCCCTGCGGCCGTCCAACGCCCGGCTCCGCCACCACCCGCCGCTGGTCCTCGCCTACGAGGAGGCGGCCGACCAGTGGCGCCACGAGGCCACCACCCCGCCGAACCTGCTCGTCGACCTCACCGAGCAGGACCTCGCCGCCAAGGTCGACGGCATGCGGCTGTACGGCACCCAGATCCACGACCACCCCCACACGCGCTCCGAGCAGACGCTGCGGAGCCTGGCCGTCCTGCGCGGCATGCAGGGCGGGTCCGCGCTCGCGGAGGGCTACCACGTCCTGCGCTGGCTGGCCTGAGCGCCGACCCCCGCCGCACCGCGCGGCACGTCCGCACACCACCGACCCTGGGAGGGGAAGCGACGTTGAAGGCCGTTGTGACCGGCGGAGCCGGGTTCATCGGGTCGCACCTGTGCGACCACCTCATCGCCCACGGACACGAGGTCGTCGCGCTCGACGACCTGTCCACCGGAAGCCGGTCCAACCTCGACCAGCTTATGGACGACCCCGCGTTCACCCTGGTGACGGGGTCGATCCTGGACCAGGGCCTCGTCGGCGACGTGGTCGCCGAGTGCGACACCGTGTTCCACCTGGCGGCCGCGGTCGGCGTCCACACCATCGTGGACCACCCGCTGGAGTCGCTGCACACCAACCTGCACGGCACCGAGAACGTCGTGGCCGCCGCCGCGGCCCGCGGCGCCCGCTTCCTCATCGCGTCCACCAGCGAGGTCTACGGCAAGAACGACGCCGACGGCCTCACCGAGGAGGCCGACCGCGTCCTCGGCTCCCCGCTCAAGAGCCGCTGGTCCTACGCCGCCGCGAAGGGCCTGGACGAACTGGTCGGCTACGTGTACGCCCGGCAGTCCGGGCTGCCGTGCGTGATCACCCGCTTCTTCAACATCGTCGGCCCCCGCCAGAGCGGCCGCTACGGGATGGTGGTCCCCCGCTTCGTCGACCAGGCGCTGGCCGGGGAGCCCATCACCGTCTACGGCGACGGCGACCAGCGGCGCTGCTTCGGCTCGGTGTCCGACGTCGTCCCGGCGGTGGTCCGGCTCATGGACACCCCCGGCGCCTACGGCACGGCGGTCAACCTCGGCGGCGCCGAGGAGGTCACCATCCGCGGCCTCGCCGAGCGCGTCATCGCCCTCACCGGCTCCACCAGCACCATCCGCCACGTGTCCTACGCCGACGCCTACGGCGAGGGCTACGAGGACATGCGGCGGCGCATGCCCGACACCACGCGCGCCCGCGACCTGATCGGCTACACGCCGCGGCACCGCCTGGACGACGTCATCCGGGCGATCGTCGACGCGCGGCGGTCCACCCCCGCCGGCGCCCCGCTGGCCACCGCCTGACGCCCGGCCCCGCGGCGCGCCCCCGGCGCGCCGCGGGACCGCCGCGCCTCCCGCGCCTACCCCGCGACGGCTCCCGCCGCGACCGCCGCTGCCAGCGCGAGGGTGCCCGCGCTCAGCAGCACCAGCGCCCACGGGCGGGCCACCGGCGCCGGGGGGAACCCCGTGGCGTCGTCGTGGCGGCCGTGCGCGGTGGCCCGCCAGCGGCGGCGCAGGTGCGCCATCAGCACGCCCGCGACGGCCGCCACCGCCAGCACGCAGCCCATCCGGTACAGCGGGCCGGGGCCCGCCGCCCCGGGCCCGCCGGTGAACGGGTCGCGCAGGTACAGCAGCGCGACGGCGACGACGACGATGAGCGTGCGCTGCCACGCCAGCAGGGTCCGTTCGGGTTGCAGCCCGGGGTCGCGGCCGGGGGTCACGGCCAGTAGTTCCCGAGCAGCACCGCCGCGCACACGACAGCGACCCCCACGGTGGTGATGACCGGCAGCGCGCTCACCGGCAGCGGCAGGTCCTCGCGCATGGCCTGCTGCACCCGGAACCAGCGCACCGGGGCGTAGACGGTGATGACGGCCGCCAGCGCGGTCAGCGCGAGCCCCACGGTCAGCCGGGCGCCGGGCCGCCAGTCCAGCGGCACCAGGTGCAGCACCGCCACCGCGCCCGCCACCAGGGCGAGCGCCGTGCGGATCCACGCCAGGAACGTGCGCTCGTTGGCGAGGGTGAAGCGGTAGTCGGGCTCGCGCCCGCGCGGCTTCCCGGCGCCGCCCGCCGGACCGGACACCTCCGCTGCCATGGCTCCCCCTTCCCTCGCCCCTTCCGACCCTAGTGAAGTCGATCTTTTCCGCCCAAGCCGGTAGGACGGGGGGTGTTTCACCGGGGAGCGCCCCCATCGGGGCGACTTCCGCCGCCGGCGACGCTTGCGGAACAAATCAGCGGGCACGACCGCTCTACGAGGCAGCAATCCACCGACCGTGATCAGGAGACTCCGTGGCCACCATCGAGCTCACCAAGGAAAACTTCAACGAGACCCTGACCGAGAACGAGTTCGTTCTCATCGACTTCTGGGCGTCGTGGTGCGGCCCGTGCCGGCAGTTCGCCCCGGTGTTCGAGAGCGCGTCGGAGACCCACAGCGACCTGGTGTTCGCCAAGGTCGACACCGAGGACCAGCAGGAGCTCGCCGCCAGCTTCGAGATCTCCTCGATCCCCACGCTCATGGTCGTGCGCGACAAGACCGTCATCTACGCCCAGCCGGGCGCGCTGCCCAAGGAGGGGCTGGAGGACCTGATCTCCCAGGCGCGCGCGCTGGACATGGACGAGGTCCGCAAGGAGATCGCCAAGCAGCAGGCCGACGGCGCCACGGCCGAGTGAGCCGCGGCGGCGGGGGCGGCCGCCCCCGCCGCCGGGCCCGGCGGG
>NZ_BCRK01000191.1 GCF_001552555.1 Nocardiopsis trehalosi NBRC 14201
CCCCGCCGCGGCCGCGGCGGGGGCGGCGCGGGTCAGGAGGCGCCGCCGACCGGTGCCGACGCGGCCTGCGCGGCGGCCGCGCGGGCGGCCTCCGCCGCCGCTGCCGCGGCGGCCTCCTCGGTGCGGCGGGCGGCGAACCAGTCGATGGTGCGGCGCAGCCCCTCCTCCATGGAGACGCGCGGCCGCCACCCCAGCGCCTCGGCGGCGAGCCGGGTGTCGGGGCGGCGGAACCGCGGGTCGTCGACGGGCCGCCCGATGAAGGTGATCTCGGAGTCCGAGCCCGCCAGGCCGCGCACGAGTTCGGCCAGCCGCAGCATGGACAGCTCGTGCGGGCTGCCGATGTTCACCGGGCCGGTGATGTCGGCGGCGGCCAGGGCGAGCAGCCCTTCGACGGTGTCCTCGACGTAGCACAGCGAGCGGGTCTGCAGGCCGTCGCCGGAGACCGTGATGGGGTCGCCGTCGAGCGCCTGGCGGACGAAGGTCGGGATGGCCCGGCCGTCGTCGCCGCGCATCCGGGGCCCGTAGGAGTTGAAGATGCGGGCGATGCCGACGTCGGTGCCGTAGGCGCGGTGGAACGCGGTGGCCAGCGCCTCGGCGTAGCGCTTGGCTTCGTCGTAGACGCTGCGCGGGCCGACGGGGTTGACGTTGCCCCAGTAGGTCTCGCGCTGCGGGTGCTCCAGCGGGTCGCCGTAGACCTCGCTGGTGGAGGCGAGGACCAGCCGCGCCCCCTTCTCCACGGTGAGGTCCAGGGCGTTGCGCGTGCCGAGGCTGCCCGCCTCCAGGGTCTCCACGGGCAGCCGCAGGTAGTCGCGCGGGGACGCCGCCGAGGCCAGGTGGAACACGGCGTCGACCGGGCCCGGCACGTTGAGCGGGTGGGTGGTGTCGGCCTCGATGAACGTGAACGCGCCGGTGTCGGCGAGCCGTTCGATGTTGGCGGTGCTGCCGGTGGCGAGGTTGTCCACGCACACCACCTCGGTGCCGGCGTCGAGCAGGCGCTCGCACAGGTGTGAGCCGACGAATCCGGCGCCGCCGGTGACGACGGCGCGGCGGTGCTTCCCCTGTCTCTGCATCGTTCCCCCTTGTGGTGGCGGTCAGGGCCAGGAGGTCTCCTGCGACGGGCAGATGACCAGTTCGCGCACCTCGCACCCCGGGGGCTGGCGCAAGGCGAAGACCACGGCCCGGGCGACGTGCTCGGGCGGGTTGAGGGTGGCGTCGGGGCCGGGCCGGTACTGCTCGGGGCGGCCGTCGAAGAAGGCGGTGTCCATGCCGCCGGGGATGAGCAGGGTGACCCCGACCTCCCCGGCGAGTTCGGCGGCGAGGGCGCGGGTGAACCCGACCACGCCGAACTTGGACGCGCAGTAGGCGGTGGCGTCGCTGACGGCCTTGACGCCGAGCGTGGACCCGCAGTCGATGACGGTGCCGCGGCTCTCCTTGAGGAAGGGCAGCGCGGCCCGCACCACCGAGACGGTGCCGATGAGGTTGACCTTGACGACCTGCTCCCAGTCGTCGGGGTCGACCTTGTCGAGGCGGCCGCAGGCGTCGGTGCCGGCCGCGTTGACGACGGCGTCGATGCCGCCGGCGGTGGCGGCGAGGCGGGCGACGGCGTCCTCCACGGACGCGCGGTCGGTGACGTCGACCTGCGCGAAGGCGTGGTCGCCGGGCGGGCGGACGCGGTCGAGGACGAGCGGCCGCCCGCCCTCGGCGCGCACGGCCCTGGCGACGGCGGCGCCCAGCCCGGAGGCGCCCCCGGTGATCAGTGTGTTCCCCAGCGGTCGCACGGGTGTGTTCCCCTCTCGTCGTCGGCGGCGGTCAGCCGCGGGTGGAGCGCATGGCCGCCACCAGGCCGGTGGTCGAGTGCCCCGGCAGCAGCGGCAGGATGGTGATCTCGCCGCCGTAGCCGGCGACGACGCCCGCCTCGGGCAGGTCGCCGGCGGCGTAGTCGCCGCCCTTGACCCACACGTCGGGGCGGAGGCGGTCGATGACCTCGGCCGGCGTGGGCTCGTCGAAGACCGTGACGGCGTCGACGCAGTCCAGCGCGGACAGCACCCGCACCCGGTCCTGGACGGCGTTGAGGGGCCGGTCGGGGCCCTTGCGCGCCCGCACGGTGGCGTCGCCGTTGACGCACACCACCAGGCAGTCGCCGAGGGAGCGGGCGCGGCGCAGCAGGCTGACGTGGCCGGCGTGCAGCACGTCGAAGCAGCCGCCCGCCGCGACCACCCGGCCGCCGCTGCGGCGGACCCGCTCGACCAGTTCCTCGGCGCTCTCCCCCAGGCCCAGGGGCAGCGCCCCGGCCATGGGGCCCAGGGCGGCGGCGCTGCCGGCCGCGCCGTGGGCGACGAACCGGGAGGCCGCCTGCACGCCCTCGGCGACGGCGTCGGGGACGGCCGCGCCGCGGCGCAGCGCGCCCGCGACGCAGGCGGCGAACCGGTCGCCCGCGCCGCACGCGTCCTCGGCGCCGAGGTCCTCGGGCGCGGGGAAGTGGCGTCCGCCGGCGCCCGCTGCGGGCGCCCAGACGGCGCCCCGGGCGCCCAGGGTGACGGCCGCGGAGCGGGCCTTCCACCGGCGGGCGAGGGCGGCGGCGCGGCGGCGCGCCCGGTCGGGGTCGTCCTCGGCGACCCCGGCCTCCCCCGCGTTGGGGGTGACCACCCAGGCGCCGGGGACGGGGTCGGGGCCGCGCGGGTGGGGGTCCCACACCACGGGGGTGTGCTCGGCGGCGGCCGCCAGGGCGGCGCGCACGCCCGGGAGGGCGGCGACGCCGCGCCCGTAGTCGGCGACGAGGACGGCCCCGGCGGCCGCGATGGCGGCGGCGGCCCGCTCGTGCGGGGCGTCGGGGTCGGCGGTGCCCGCGCCGGAGTCGACGCGCAGCACGGTGCGGCCGTCGGCCTGCACCCGCGACTTGACGGGGGTGGTGCCGCGCAGCGGCAGGCGGACCAGGGTGACGGAGTCGCGCAGCAGGGCGGCGAGCCGGCGGCCCGCGGTGTCCTCGGCGGCCGCCGTCACGAGGACGACGGGGTGGCCGTCGCGCGCGGCCAGCCACGCGGCGAGCGCGGCGCCGCCCGGGCGGTGCCAGGCGCTGGGGTCGTCGAGGACGGGGGCGCGCCCGTCGGGGCCGGGCCGGGACCCGCCCCGCAGGTCGATGTCGAGCAGGGCGTCGCCCACCACCACGAGCGGCGGTTCGTCCGGCGTCATGCGGTGGCCTCCTCGGTGCGCAGGCGCTGCCGGGGCGCCGCGGCGCCGCAGGTCGCGTCGATGGTCTGGCAGAGCAGGTGGATGAGGGTGAGGTGGACCTCCTGCACCGTGGCGGAGTCGCGGGAGGGCACGCGCACGGCGTCGTCGCAGGCGGCGAGCAGGGCGCTGGGGTCGGGGCCGGTGAGGGCCCAGCTGACCACGCCGAGTTCGCGGGCGGCCATGGCGGCGGCGAGCACGTTCTCGCTGGCCCCGCTGGTGGACAGGCACAGCAGCACGTCGCCGCGCCGGGCGTGGGCGCGCAGTTGGCGGGCGAACACCTCGCGGTAGCCGTAGTCGTTGCCGATGGCGGTGACGCTGGAGGTGTCGGCGTGCAGCGCGATGGCCGACAGCGGGCGGCGCTCGTTCTGGAAGCGCCCGGTCAGTTCGGCGGTGAGGTGCTGGGCCTCGGCGGCGCTGCCGCCGTTGCCGCAGGCGAACAGCCGGCGGCCGGCGGCCAGGGCGTCGCCGAGGTAGCGGCCCCACTGCTCGACGTGCGCGGCGTCGACCTGTTCGAGCGTGCGCTGGAGTTCCCGCAGCCTGGGGTGCATCAGGCGCCTCCCGTCAGGGTGGCCGGTCCGGCGGCGTGCTCGGCCGCCCGGGGCGGCGGGGCGGAGCCCCGTTCCAGCAGCACCCGGTCGTAGTGCTCCTCGGTCTGGCGGGCGATGAGCGGCCAGGTGTAGCGGGCCATGGCCCGGTCGGCGCCGGCGATGCCGAAGCTCTCCTTGAGCACCGGGTCGGTGAGCAGGGTGCGCAGCCACGCCGCCAGGGTGCGCGGGTCGGCGGGCGGGATGAGCCGGCCGGTGACGTCCTGGATCATGGTGTCCAGGTGGCCGCCGACGCTGGAGGCGATCACCGGTACCCCGCACGCCATCGCCTCGACCGTGCACATGCCGAACGGCTCGTACCACGGCACGTTGACCGCGATGTCGGCCGAGCGCAGCAGCGCCGGCACGTCGGCGCGGGCGACCCGGCCGGTGAACTCGACCCGGTCGGCCACCCCGCACGCGCGGGCGATGCCGCGCAGCCGGGCGACCTCGGGGTCGGCGTCGAGGCCGTCGGCGGGCGGCCCGCCGGCGACGACCAGGTCGGCCTCTGGCACCGCTGCCATGGCGCGGACGACGGTGTCGACGCCCTTGCGCGGGACGAGCCGGCCCAGGCTGAGGACGCGGGGGCGCTCGCCGCGCGGCGCGGCGGGGCCCTCGGGGCGGAACAGCTCGGTGTCGACCCCGCAGGGCACCACGGCGATGCGGGCGCCGGGCACCCCCCAGGAGCGCAGTTCGCGGCGCTCGTCGACGGAGGTGGCGATGACGCGGGCGCTCTCCAGGGCGACGGTGCGCTCGGCGGCCTCGCGTTCGGGCGGGCTGGTGTCGGCCTCGCCCTGGTGGCGGCGCTTGACCACGCCCAGCGCGTGGAACGTCGCGACGACCGGGACGCCGAGGTCGGCGGTGCCCTGGAGGGCGGCCAGCCCGCTCATCCAGTAGTGGGCGTGCACGATGTCGGGGGTGGTGCGGGCCCATTCCGCGGCGAGCCAGGCGCCGAAGGCGGGCATGTGCGCGGGCAGGTCGTCCTTGGGGATCTCGCGGGGCGGGCCGGCGGGCACGTGGCGGACGCGCACGCCGGGCGCGAAGTCGACGGTGGCGGGCTGGTCCGGGGCGGTGCGGCGGGTGTAGACGGTGACGTCGTGGCCGCGGGCGCCCAGGGCGCGGGCGAGTTCGGCGACGTGCACGTTCTGCCCGCCCGCGTCCTCGCCGCCGAGGACGGCCAGTGGACCGGCGTGTTCGGACACCATGGCGATTCTCACCGTGCCACCTCCTGGAGCAGCCGGTTCCAGTCGTCGAGGAACCGGGAGAGCGGATATCTGTGCAGGGCGGCGGCGCGCGCCGCCGCGCCGGTCTCGCGGGCGCGGTCGGGGTCGGCCACCAGGTCGCGCAGTGCGCGGCGCAGGACGGGCAGGCGCGTGCTGACCACCCCGGCGTCGGCGGGGACGGCCTCCACGGCCTCGGTGGTGGCGAGCACCACGACGGGCAGGCCGAGCAGCATCGCCTCGATCAGGGACAGGCCCAGCGAGGTCCAGCGGATGGGGTGCAGGTAGGCGCGGCGGCGGGCCAGCTCGGTGTGCATCCGCTCCTGCGGCAGGTCGTCGTGGGCGGCCAGCCGGTCGGGGGGCACGCCGAGGGTGGCGGCGGTGCCGGCGACGCCCATGCCGAACAGGTCCAGGGGGGCGGCCTCGGCGAACCCGGGGAGCAGGTCGGTGCCGGTCACCCGCCAGCGGCGGAGCGGCTCGTTGACGACGACCCCGGCGCGCGCGAGGTCGCCGGTGTAGCGGTACCCGGGGTCGACCACACCGTGCTCGATGACCGTGGTGGGGGTGCTCCCGCAGTCCCAGAACAGGTCGTTGAAGTGGGTGACGTGGACGATGCGCAGGTCGCGGCGGTCGGCCAGCGGGTGGCGGGTGCCGGGGACGTCGCCCTTGGGGGTGTTGTGCTCGACGTAGACAGCGGGGACGT
Source organism: Nocardiopsis trehalosi NBRC 14201 (assembly GCF_001552555.1). GTDB lineage: Bacteria > Actinomycetota > Actinomycetes > Streptosporangiales > Streptosporangiaceae > Nocardiopsis_B > Nocardiopsis_B trehalosi. The sequence continues at coordinate 5,736 of NZ_BCRK01000191.1, forward strand.
CGCGGCCGGGCCGGCGGCCGAGCCAGCGCTCGGCCAGCTCCAGTTCGTGGGGGCGCTGCGCGACGACGACGTCGACGTGCTCGTCGCGCAGCCGCTCGGGGGCGATCTCGACGGCGGTGCCGGGCCAGTCCCAGGTGGCGGCCCGGCCGCGCCCGTCGGGGCCCCGGTCGGGGGTGACGGGGAGCAGGCACGGATGCCCGCCCTGCACGAAGGAGGTGGTCCAGGACCCGTGGACGTGCCACATGAGCACGCGCGGCCCGCCTCCACCACCGGGCGGCGCGGCGGGGGTGGGCTCCTCCAGGCGGCTCGTGGTCATGTTCCCTCCGCGATGAGGTCGTGCACGGCGCCGGCGACGTCGTCGGCGCTGAGCGAGGTGAGGCACGGGTGCCCGGGTACGGGGCACGTGCGGGCGCGGGTGCCCCGGCAGGGGGCGCCCTGGTCGCCGAGGAGCCGCAGCCGGGTGCCGTAGGGCGCCCAGGCGGAGGCCGGGACCACGGGGGAGAACAGGGACACCACCGGGGCGCCGACGGCGGCCGCGAGGTGGCCGGGGCCGGTGTTGCCGGTGACGACGGCGGCGGCGCCGGCGAGGACGGCGGCGAGTTCGGGCAGCCGGGTGCGTCCGGCGAGGTCGGCGGCGCGGGTGCCGGCGACCCGGGCGGTGAGGTCGCGGTCGGCGGGGGCGCCCGTGACGACGACGCGGCACCCGTCGCCGGTGAGCCGGTCGACGGTGGCGGCGGCCAGGTCCGGGGGGACGGCGCGGGCGGGCGCGGTCGCGCCGGGGTGCACCACCACGTAGCCGGGGCCGCCGGTGAGGCCGGTGGCGTCGGGCAGGGGGCGGCGCACGGCGAGCCGGCCGTCGTCGCCGGGCGGCAGCCGGTACCCGGCGGCCTGGGCGAGGCCGAGCATGCGTTCGGCCTCGGGCGGCCCGGAGGGCGCGCGGTGCCGCAGGTCGAGCAGGGACCCGGGGTAGTCGTCGCTGATCGCGCCGATCCAGGGCACGCCGGCCAGGCGCAGCAGCAGCGCCAGCGGCAGCGGCGACTGGTGGAAGGAGGTGAGGATCAGCGCGGCGTCGGGGGCCTCGGCGCGGACGGCGGCGGTGAGGGCGTCGACGTCGGCGGCGCGCACGGGGCCGGGTTCGGGGTCGATCCAGGGGGCGCGCCATTCGAGGACCCGGTCCACCCCGGGCAGCAGCCGCGCGGCGGCGGCGCCGCGCGGCCCGGCGAGCAGGACGGTCCGGTCGGCTCCGGCGGCGGCGGCGCGCACGGCGGGGCCGGCGAGCAGCACGTCGCCGACGTTGTCCATGCGGGCGACCAGGACGGTGCCGCCGCGCGGGGCGGCCGGGCCGGGGGCGGTGCGGACGTCGGTCACGGGGTGGGCGGGGGCGGACGCGCGGGGGGCCGTCACGCGGCGGCTCCCCGCAGGGCGCGGCGGACGGCGGTGCGCAGGTCGGGGGCCGTCGCGGGGGCGGCGGCGGTCTCCTGGGGGCGGGTGCGGGGGGTGGGGACCAGGACGGAGCGGGCGCCGGCGGCGCGGGCGGCGTCGACGTCGGCCCCGATGTCGCCGATGACGACGCACTCCTCGGGCGCGACGCCGAGGTCGGCGGCCGCGTCCAGGATCAGCCCGGGGCGGGGTTTGCGGCAGGCGCACCCGTCGGCGTCGCCGTGCGCGCAGACCCGCCAGGTGTCGAAGGGGCCGAGCAGCTCCTCGACGCGGGCGTTGACGGCGTCGACCTGGTCGCGGGTGATGAGGCCGCGGGCGATCCCCGACTGGTTGCTGACCACGCCCAGCGGCAGCCCGGCGGCGCGCACCAGGTCCAGGGCGGCGCGGGCCCCGGCGACGGGGCGCACCTCGGAGGGATCGCCGTTGTAGGGGACGTCGTGGACGAGGGTGCCGTCGCGGTCGAAGAGCACGGCCTTGACGGGGCGGTCGCGGTGCGGGCGGGCGCCGCGGTGGCGCCACTCCCCCGCCGCCCGGTGGTAGCAGGCCAGGGGCGGGATGAGGGCGCTGGTGGCGGCCATGGCGGCGGTCTCGCCGGGGGTGCGCGGGCCGCGGGCGACGCGGTGCCACGCGAATTCGGCGGTCAGCGCCGACCAGAGGCCGCCCAGCGCCGCGGCCGGGCCCCACCCGGAGCGGCCCGCGGCGGCGCGGGCGGCCGCGGCGGCGGCGCCGGCCAGGGCGGCGGTGGTCAGGGCGTGCCGGCGGAACCGGCCGCGGGGCTCGCCGACGCGCTCGCGCCAGTGGGGGCCGTGCAGGCGGCGCATCAGGACGTCGTCGGCGTTGCCGGCCTGGGAGCGCAGGCTGTGCAGGGGGCCGGGGTCGCGCAGCGGGTGGACGGTGACGCGTTCGCCGCGGACCAGGCCGTATCCGGCGTCCAGGACGCGCAGGGCGATGTCGGTGTCCTCGCGGTAGGCGCGGCGGAACCGGCGGTCGAACCCGCCGACCAGGGCCAGTACGGAGCGGCGGTAGGCCATGTCGGCGGTGATCCAGGCGGCGCCGGCCAGGCCGAGGGTGGCGTGCTCGGCGTCGGTGGGCCGCCGGCCCTCGGGCGGCGGCACCTCGATGGTGCCCTGGCTGCCGGCGACGTGGTCGGGCAGGTCGGCGAGGTCGGCGGCGAGGCGGACGGTCCAGTCGGCGGGCGGGACGACGTCGTCGTCCAGGAAGACGACCCACTCGCTGCCGACGGCGCGCCACCCGACGTCGCGGGCGGCGGCCGGGCCGCGCCCGCCGGAGCGCAGCACGCGCACCCCGGGGCGCGCGGTGACCGCAGCGCCCGCGGCGGCGCCCGGCGGCCGGTCGTCCACGACCACGACGGCCTCCGGGGCGTCCTCGGTGGCGTCGAGCAGCGGCTCCAGCACCCGGTCGAGCGCGGGGCGGCCGACGGTGGGCACGACGACGGAGTAGCCGGGGCGGGCCATGCTCACCGCCCCCCGTGGACGCCGGCGCGGCGGACGGTGAACGGGCCGAGGACGAGCAGGTCCACGGGCGCCGAACCGAACAGCTCCAACACGTCGCGCGGGCTGTCGACCATGGGCCGGCCGGCGGTGTTCAGGCTGGTGTTGACGACGACGGGGACGCCCGTGCGCTCCTCGAAGCGGGCCAGGACCTCGGCCATCAGCGGTTCGGCGGCGGGGTCGACGGTCTGCACGCGGGCGGTGCCGTCGGTGTGCACCACGGCGGGGATGCGGTCGCGCCACGCGTCGGCGACGTCGTGCACGAACAGCATGTAGGGGCTGGGCAGCGGGCCGCGGGTGAAGATCTCGGCGGCGCGCTCGGCGCGGACCATCGGGGCGACCGGGCGGAAGCTCTCGCGGCCCTTCACGTCGTTGAGCCGGTCGAGGTTGGCGGGGTCGGTGGGGTTGGCCAGCAGCGACCGGTGGCCCAGGGCGCGCGGGCCGTACTCGCTGCGCCCCTGGAACCAGGCCACGAGTTCGTTGCGGGCCAGGGCGGCGGCGGTCTCCCCGGCGAGGTCGGCGGGGCGCTCGTAGCGCACGGCGGCGGTGTCGAGGGCGGCGGCCAGCTCCTCGTCGGTCCAGCCGCGGCCGAGGTCGGCGCGGAGCATGGGGGCGGGGGTGTCGCCGTGCTCGGCGGCGAGGTGCAGGGCGCCGCCGAGGGCGGTGCCGGAGTCGCCGGAGGCGGGCTGCACCCACACCTCGCGGAACGGCCCCTCGGCCAGGACGCGGGTGTTGGCGACGCAGTTCAGCGCGACGCCCCCGGCCATGGCCAGCCGGTCCAGCCCGGTGCGCTCGTGCAGCCAGGCGGTGAGGTGGAGCAGCACCTCCTCCAGCCGCCGCTGGACGCTGGCGGCGAGGTCGGCGTGCTCGGGTTCGAAGTCGGCGCCGGGGGCGCGGTTCTTCACGAAGGCGTGCAGGTCGACGGGGTCGATGTGCACGCGGCCGTCGTCGCCGCAGCGCACCAGCCGGCGCAGTTCGCCGAGGTAGCGGGGGGTGCCGGAGGAGGCCAGGGCCATGACCTTGTACTCGTCGCTGGAGCGGTGGAACCCCAGGTGGACGGTGAGCTCCTCGTAGAGCAGGCCGAGCGAGTGCGGCAGTTCCTGGCGGGCGAGGACCTCCAGCCGGCCGTCGCGGTAGGCGCCGGCGAGGTGGCAGGCGTCCTCGCCGCGGCCGTCGGCCACGAGCACGGCGCAGTCGCGCACGCCCCCGGTGGGCGGCATGGCCAGGCCGGCGGAGGCGGCGTGGGCGACGTGGTGCGGGACGTGGCGGACCTTCGCGGGGTCCAGGCCGGGCAGGGCGGTGGCGAGGAACGCGGGGGCGCGGCGGGCGTAGAGCGTGCGCAGCTCCTCCCAGGCGGGGTCCTGGCCGGGGCCGTCGGGGACGACGAGGTCCGGGTCGTAGGAGTAGGCGACGCCGTCGAGGTCCTCGGGGGTCAGGCCGGCGGTCTCCAGGCACCAGCGGGCGGCCTGCTCGGGCAGCTCCCAGGCGGAGAAGGGCACGGCCTCCTTGCCGTGCTTGCGGCGGCTGAAGCGCTCCTCCTCCGCCGCCGCCACGGTCGCGCCGTCGACGACCAGCGCCGCCGCCGGATCGTGGAACACCGAGTTGATACCGAGAAATCGCATCGACTGTCCCTCCGGGGCCGGGTGAGCGGCTGCGCGTTCCCGCGTGCGGGCATGGCCACTCGACTACCAAGCGCAGCGACTCTCAAACACAGCGGAGTCGAAGCCGCGTGCTCATGGGGTTGCACCCCGAAGCATGATCACGCAGAGTGAGCGTTTCCGGGTCGCGGACACGCGCGGTGCCCCGCGCCGGGCGCGGCCGAGGGTTGTCGCGGGCGCTTCGGGGTAGCCGGGGGCGCATGAGAATCGGAGACGCGATCCGCCGCATCGAGCGGGACCGACGACTCGACCGCGTCGTGGACTTCTACCGGTCCGTCCTCGACCGGATGCCGAGCGGACCGGTGAAGGACACGCTGCACGGGGTCCAGTTGGGCCATCCCCTGCACCCGCTGCTGGTGCAGATCCCCATCGGCGCGTGGACGTCCGCGACGGTGCTCGACCTGTTCCCCGGGACCGAGCGCGCCGCCCGCCGCCTGGTCGACCTGGGCCTGGTCAGCGCCCTGCCCGCGATGGTGGCCGGGGCCGCGGACTGGTCCGACCAGCACGAGCGCCACCAGCGCGTGGGCGTGGTGCACGCCGCGGCCAACAACACCGGCTGGGCGCTGTTCGCCGCGTCGGCGCTGGCCCGCCACCGCGGCCGCCACGGGTGGGGGCGGGCCCTGGGCCTGGCCGGCATGGGGATGGTGGGCATCGGCGGCATGCTCGGCGCGCACATCGCCTACAACCTCGCGGGCGGCCCCAGCCACGCCGACCAGGACCGCGACCTGCTGCCCGAGGGCTGGCAGGACATCGGTCCGGTCGCCGACTTCCCCGAGGGGGAGCCGGTGCGCGCCATGCTGGGCACGGTGCCCGTCGTGGTGGTGCGCACCGGGGGCGACACGGTCCGCGTGCTCACCGACACCTGCGCCCACCTCGGGGGCCCGCTGTCGGAGGGTGAGACCGACGGGGAGTGCATCACCTGCCCGTGGCACGGCAGCACCTTCCGGCTGGACGACGGCACGGTGGTGCGCGGCCCGGCGACCGCGCAGCAGCCGGCGCTCCAGGTGCGGGTGTCCAACGGCACGGTCCGGGTGCGCCGCCCGGACGAGGACGCGGACGTCCCCCGGCCGCGCGGCGAGCACAGCGACGCCGGCGCGGCCGCGGCCACCCGGGGCTGACCGGGCCGCCCACGCACCGGAAGAAGGAGAAGGGGCCGGCCCGCCGCTCGTGAGCGGCGGG
>NZ_BCRK01000192.1 GCF_001552555.1 Nocardiopsis trehalosi NBRC 14201
CGGCCACCGGCCGCCCGCCCCTCAGCCGTTTCCGGCGCCCCTCAGTCGTCGTCGCGACCGGGCAGGTACATCCCGGTCTCGGTCGGCGGGCCGCCCAGCGGGTGCCAGCCCGGGGTCTCGGGCACGCTCGTGGTGCGGTCCGATCCGCCCCCGGTGCTCAGGAAGACGTTCACCGTGGCGCCCTCGGCCAGCGGCGTCCCCGGGTCGGGGTTGACCGCCGCGACGGTGCCCTCGGGCTCGTCCGAGCGCACGCGGGTGGGCGACACGTTGACCTGGAACCCGGCCTCCTCCAGCGCGCCCACCGCGGCGTCCTCGGTCATGCCGACCACCTCGGGCACCCCCGCCTCGTTGGCCGCGGGGCGGGTGGTGTTCTCGTCGGGGCGCGGCGCCGAACCCGATCCGAACTGCGACGGCGCCGACGGGAACCCGACCTCGTCCAGCTCCTTCACCGCCTCGCGCATGGTCTCCTGCCAGATCGGCCCGGGAATGTCCGCGCCGTAGACCTGGGCGTAGTACCGGTCGCCGATGGTGACGTTGCGCAGCGGGTGGTTCTGCGGGCCGCGCGGGTCGCCGACGAACACGGCGCTCGCCAGGTTCGGGGTGTAGCCCGCGAGCCAGGCGCTCGCCGAACCGTCGGTGGTGCCGGTCTTGGCGGCGGCCGGCCGGCCGATGCCGAGCCCGGTGGTGGTGCCGCCGCGGAACGTCTGCTGCAGCAGGTAGGAGACGCCGGCCGCGACGTCCTCGTCGATGCGCCGCTCGCACTCGTTCTCGATGTCGATGGTCCGGCCGGACTGGCGGTCCTCGATGCTGGTGATGGCCTGCGGCTCGCAGAAGACGCCGCCCGAGGCGAACGTCGCGTAGGCGTTGGCCACCGTCATGGGCGACACCTCCTCACTGCCCAGGGTGAAGGAGTTGTTGCTCTGGGTCCGCTCGTTGTCGAACGACTCGCCGTCCGCCCGGTGCACCCCGAGGCTCTCGGCCATCTCGATGACGTTGCAGAGCCCGACGTCCTTCTGCAGGTGCGCGAAGTAGGTGTTCACCGACCCCTTCGTGCCCGACACCATGTTGTTGCTGGAGCCGCCCACGGTGTCGCCGGAGTTCTTCACCGGCCACGGCGCCAGCGGGGCGCCGTCGCAGTTGCGCTGCCCGGTGACCGTGGTGGAGTTGCCGGAGCTGAACGAGGTGCCGAAGCCCTTGCCCTGGTCGAGCGCCGCCGCCAGGGTGAACGCCTTGAACGTCGATCCGGCCTGGAAGCCGGTGCTGCCGCCCCGGTCGAAGTCGGTGGCGAAGTTGACCGAGGTCTCGCCGAGCTGGGACTCGTCGGGGCCGTAGTTGCGGCTCTGCGCCATGGCGCGGATCTCGCCGCTGCCCGGCTCGATCAGCACCTCGGCGGCGACCTTGCGCGCCTCGTTGGTGCGCGGCACCCACTTGTCGACCGCGTCCTGGGCCGCCTGCTGCATGTCGATGTCGAGCGTGGTGTGGATCTGCAGGCCGGCGGTGCGCAGCCAGCGGGCGCGCTCGGTCTCGTTCTCGCCGAACCGGTCGCTCTTCTCGATCTCCTGGACCACGTAGTCGCAGAAGAACGGCTGGTCGCTGGGCATGCACCCGTTGCTCGGGTTGGAGACGTCCAGCTCCAGCTCGGTGTTCTTGGCCTCCTCGGCCTCGTCGGCGTCGGCCAGGCCGACGTCGACCATCCGGTCCAGCACGACGTTGCGCCGCTCGGTGGCGTCCTCGGGGTTCAGCCGCAGGTTGTACAGGTAGGGGTAGCGGACCGCGCCGGCCAGGGCCGCCGACTGCGCCAGGTCCAGCTCGTCGGCGCCGACGCCGAAGTAGTGGCGGGCCGCGGACTCCACGCCGTAGGCGCCGTCGCCGAAGTAGGCGATGTTCAGGTAGCCCTCGAGGATCTCGTCCTTGGTCATGGTCTGCTCGAGGCTCACCGCGTACCGCAGCTCCCGCACCTTCCGGGAGATCGTGGTCTCGCGGGCCTCCTCCTGCTCGGCCTGCGTGGTGGCGCTCTCGACCAGGACGTTCTTCACGTACTGCTGGGTGAGGGAGGACCCGCCCTCGGTGCTGCCGCTCAGGGTGCGCAGCGCCGCGCGGAACGTGCCGGCGATGTCGATGCCGCCGTGCTCGTAGAACCGCGCGTCCTCCATGGCGATGATGGCGTCCTGCATCACGGGCGCCATGTCCTCGAGTTCGACCAGTTCACGGTTCTGGTCGTAGATCTCGGCGATCACCTCGCCGTCGCGGTCGTAGATGACCGACCGCTGCGGGGGCGGCGGGGTCTCCAGTTCACTGGGCATGTTGAGGAAGCCGGTGGCGACGTTGCGCGCGGTGATCCCCAGACCACCCAGCGCGGGCAGCGCCAACGCGGCGACCAGGACGCCCGCCACGATTCCGACACCGAGAAGTTGACCGATTTTCTGCAGCAATGTCCCCTGACCCACCCCATCAGACTACGTGCGGTCGGCATGCAAGTGGTGCGAAATGTGCCGTGTTTTCGGGGGAATCCGGACGGCGGCCACCACGGGGCCCCGCACTCTCCCGTCTATTGTGAACGCTTTCCGGAGTGACCCGGTTGTCCGGTCCGCGGTCACGGGCCGCATGGGAAGGACGACGGGTGCGGGCCGGGAGCATGGCCCGCCCGGGCTATACGCGAAATGGGTCCGCGGGGCCTGTCGGCGCGGCGTCGCGGACCGTAGTTTCGTAGCCGTGGTGAGGAGGGACACAGCGCCGACCCGGCCCCCCGCGACGTGCCGACCCCGGCCCGGTCCGGCGGCGGTCCCCTCCGGCGCCCCTGCCTCCCCTGCCGACGTCCGCGCCGTCGGCCGCACCTTTCGACACATGCTGATCTTGGGAGTGGGGCACATGTGGACCACCGACTGGACCTCGCGAGCCGTCTGCCGCGAGACCGACCCCGACGCGCTCTTCGTGCAGGGCGCCGCGCAGAACCGGGCGAAACTCATCTGCACGGGCTGCCCGGTGCGCACCGAATGCCTGGCCGACGCGCTCGACAACCGCATCGAGTTCGGGGTCTGGGGCGGTATGACCGAACGTGAGCGCCGCGCGCTGCTGCGCCGCCGCCCCGACGTCGCCTCGTGGACCGACCTGCTCTTGGCCGCCCGCCGCGCCTACGGCGACGGCCCCGCCGGCGCCTCCGGGGCGACCGCCGTGGCCTGCTGACCCCGCTCCGGGCGCCCGCGGCCTACCCCGTCAGCCCGCGCCCGATCTCGGCCAGGCCGACGAGGTCGTGGACGTCCTCGGGCCGGGCCGGCACCTCGGCCGCGGGCACCTCGGGGTGGGTCGCCGTGAACGCGTCGCGCAGCCGCGCCTCGCGCTCGTGCACCCGCGCCCGCTCGGTGTGCAGCCGCAGCGCGGCCGCCGCCAGCGGGTGCTCGCCGGTGTCCTCCAGCGCCCGCGCCGCGGCGGCGGCCGCGTCGGCCCCCAGGCCGGGCACCGCGGTGCCGTGCACCCGGTTCAGCACGATCCCCGCCAGTGGCATGCGGTCGGCGCGCAGCCGGTCGACGAAGAACGACGCCTCGCGCAGCGCGTCGTCCTCGGGCGCGGCCACCACGACGAACGCCGTGCCCGGCGCCTGGAGCAGCCGGTAGGTGGCCTCGGCGCGCTCCTGGAACCCGCCGAACACGGCGTCGAACGCCGACACGAACGACTGCACGTCGCGCAGCGCCTGGGCGCCGACGATCTTGGACACCACCGAGGTCACCATGCCCACACCCGCGCCCAGCAGCCGGAACGCGCCGCTGCGCGCGGGGGCGCTGAGGAACCGGATCAGCCGGCCGTCGAGGAACCGGCCCAGCCGCTCGGGGGCGTCGAGGAAGTCCAGCGCCGACCGGCTCGGCGGGGTGTCGACGATGATGAGGTCCCAGTCGCCCGAGTGGCGGAGCTGGCCCAGCTTCTCCATGGCCATGTACTCCTGCGTGCCCGAGAAGCTCGACGACAGGGCCTGGTAGAACGGGTTGGCCAGGATCTGCCGGGCCCGCTCGGGGTCGGCGTGCTCCTCGACGGTCTCGTCGAAGGTCCGCTTCATGTCGAGCATCATCGCGTGCAGGCGGCCCGGGGCGCCGGGCAGCGGCACCGGCCGCGGCGTGTTGTCGAGTTCGGTCAGGCCCATGGCCTGGGCCAGGCGGCGGGCCGGGTCGACGGTGATGACGACGGGGTCGCGGCCCAGTTCGGCCGCCCGCACGCCGAGCGCCGCCGCGGTGGTGGTCTTGCCGACCCCGCCCGAGCCGCAGCACACCACGATCCGCGTGGCGCGGTCGGCGAGCAGCGCGCCGACGTCGAACGGGGCGGGGGCGGCGCCGTCGGGCGCGCCGGCGCTCACACGGCCCCCTGGGCGCGCAGCCGGCCGGCGAGGGTGTCCAGGCCCGCCCGGTCGACCCCCGGCGCCAGCAGCGGCAGCTCGTAGCGGGGCAGGTCGATCCCGGCCAGCCGCTCGCGGACCTCCGCCTCGGCGCGCACCCGGCGGGCGTGGTCGGCCATCTCGGCGGCGAGCCCGCGCGCGACCGCGTCGGGGCGGTCGAGCCCGGCGGCCTTCGCGCCCCGCTCCAGCGCGCCGAGGTCGAGCGCGCCCGCGGCGGCCGCGTCGAGGTCGGCGGCGGCGACGTGCTCCGCGCGGACCATGTTCACCAGCACCGACCCCGCCCGCAGGCCGACCGCGCGCACCTCGGCCACCCCGTCGAGGGTCTCCTGGACCGGCATCTCCTCCAGCAGGGTCACGAAGTGCACGACCGTGCGCGGGGAGCGGATGGTCTCCATCACCTTGTCGGCGTGGTTGCGGATGGGCCCGACCCGGGCCAGCCCGGCGACCTCGGCGTTGACGTTGAGGAACTGGGCCACGCGCCCGGTGGGCGGGGCGTCCAGCACCACGGCGTCGTAGACGTGCGGCGCCGCCGGCGTGTCGCGGCCGCCCCGGCGCCGGTCGCCCACCCGGCGCCGCACGGCCTCGGTGGCCTTGCCGGTGAGCAGGACGTCGCGCATGCCCGGCGCGATCGTGGTGGCGAAGTCGACGGCGCCGAACCGGGTCAGCGCCTGCCCGGCGCGGCGCATGCCGTAGAAGATCTCGAGGTACTCCAGGAGCGCCGCCTCGGCGTCGACCGCGAGCGCGGACACCCGGCCGCCGCCCGGGGTGTCGGCCACCGGCCGCTCCTCGTAGGGCAGCGGCGGGGTGCCGAACAACTGGGCGATGCCCTGCCGCCCCTCGACCTCGACCAGCAGGACCCGGCCGCCCCCGGCGGCCAGCGCCAGCGCCAGGGCGGCCGCCAGTGTGGTCTTGCCGGTGCCGCCCTTGCCCGTGACGACGTGGAGGCGGACGGGGTCGCCGTCGCGTTCGCGTGCACTCACCTCAGGCAGTTTATGCCGCAACCGCCGGGCTCGCCGGTCGCGGGCGGGCCGCGGTGAGTAAGGTGGCGGCCATGACGAAGTGGGAGTACGCGACGGTGCCGCTGCTGTCGCACGCGACGAAGCAGATCCTCGACAACTGGGGGGAGGACGGCTGGGAGCTGGTCTCGGTCATCCCCGGCCCCTCGGTCGACGGCGACCCCCGCAACCAGCAACTGGTCGCCTACCTGAAGCGGGAGAAGCGGTGACGACGCCCGAGCAGCGCATCGCGGAGCTCGGGCTCACCATCCCCGACGTGGTGCCGCCGGTCGCCGCCTACACGCCCACCGTGCGCACCGGCGACCACGTGTACGTGTCGGGGCAGGTCCCCATGGTCGACGGCCGCCCGGCGGGCACCGGCAAGGTCGGCGCCGAGGTCACGCCCGACCGCGCCGCCGAACTCGCCGCGATCTGCGCGCTCAACGCCATCGCCGCGGTCAAGGCCGAGGTCGGCGAGCTGTCGCGGGTCCGGCGGATCGTGAAGGTCGTCGGGTTCGTGGCGAGCGACCCGTCGTTCACGGGGCACCCGCAGGTGATCAACGGGGCCAGCGAGCTGCTCGGCTCGGTCTTCGGCGATGCCGGGGTGCACGCCCGCAGCGCGGTCGGCGTCGCGGCGCTGCCGCTGGACGTCCCCGTCGAGGTGGAGATGATCGTCGAGGTCGGCTGACCGCATCGGGCGTCCGCGCCCGCGCGATCCCCCAGGAGGCCGGACATGGCAACGGATCGACCCCGGGTCGGCGGCGCGGACGCCCGCGCCGCCGACCCCCGCCCCGCCGCGACCGTGATGCTGGTGCGCGAGGGCGGCGGCCCGTCGGGCGGGCTGGAGGTGTACCTGCTGCGGCGGGCGGCCACCATGCCGTTCGCGCCGGGGGCCTACGTCTTCCCCGGCGGCGGCGTCGACGCCCGCGACGCCGACCGCGACGTCCGCTGGGCCGGCCCGCCGCCCGAGCGCTGGGCCGGGGTGCTGGGCGTCGACCCGCCGCTGGCGCGGGCGCTGGTGTGCGCCGCGGTGCGCGAGACCTTCGAGGAGTCCGGCGTTCTGCTGGCGGGCGCCGCGCCCGACGGCGTCGTCGGCGACACCCGCGGCGACGACTGGGAGGCCGACCGGCGGGCCCTCATCGACCGCTCGCTGCCGTTCTCCGCGTTCCTGGACCGGCGCGGCCTGGTGCTGCGCTCGGACCTGCTGCGCGCCTGGTCGCAGTGGATTACGCCCAAGGGCGAACCCCGCCGCTACGACACCCGGTTCTTCGCCGCGCTGCTGCCCGAGGGCCAGCAGACCCGCGACGTGGGCGGCGAGGCCGACCGCGTCGCCTGGATGCGGCCCGCCGACGCCGTCGCGGCCGTCGAGCGCGGCGAGATGGCGATGCTGCCGCCCACCGTGGTGACCTGCCGCGAACTCGCGGCCTGCGGCACCCCGCGCGGCGTCATGACCGCCGAGCGCGCCATCGCCCCGATCGAGCCCGAACTGCGCCGGGTCGACGGAGAGCTGCGGGCCGTGCTGCCCGGCGGAGCCCACCACACGCTGCCGTGAAGCGTCCGGGCCGCCCCGCCGGGCGCCCGGGAGACCTGTGCCGTTCCAGCGAGGGAGACGAGGTGCGATGAGGATCGACGGCTCGGGCACGCTGCGCGCGAGTTGCGTACTGTGCCCCAACCCCGGACCCATGACGCTCGACGGGACGAACACGTGGGTGCTGCGCGAGCCGGGCTCGCGCGGCGTCGTCGTGGTCGACCCCGGACCCGACGACGAGCGGCACCTGGAGCGCGTGGCGCGCACCGTGCAGGAGCAGGGCGCGCAGGTCTACACCGCGCTGCTCACCCACCACCACGACGACCACGGCGGAGGGGCGCGCTACTTCTCCGAACTGACCGGCGCCCCGGTGCGGGCGGTCGACCCGGCGCAGCGCATCGGCGGCGACGGCCTCGCCGACGGCGAGGTGATCGAGGTCGACGGCCTGGAGCTGCGGGTGCTCGCCACCCCCGGCCACACGGCCGACTCGGTGTCCTTCCACCTGCCGGCCGACGACGTCATCCTCACCGGCGACACCGTGCTGGGCACCGGCACCACGGTCATCGCCGACCCCGACGGCCTGGGCGCCTACCTGGACTCGCTGCACCGGCTGCGCGACCTCGCGGCCGAGACCGACGCGCGGGCGCTGCTGCCGGGGCACGGCCCCATCTGCACCGACCCGCTGGCGCGGCTCGGGGAGTACATCGACCACCGCGAGGAGCGCCTGGGGCAGGTGGCCGACGCGGTCCGCGCCGGTGCCGCGACCCCGGCCGAGGTGGTCGCGCGGGTCTACGCCGGGATCGACCCGGCGGTGGTCCCGGCGGCCGAGGCGTCGGTGCGCGCGCAGTTGGCCTACCTGGCCCGGCGCGGCGACGTGCCCGCGGAGGCGGGCGGCGCCTGAGCGGCGGCGCGCCGGGCCCCGCCCGCCGGACTCCGCGCGGACGCGGGGCCGGGGACGGCGGGGCCGGCAGCGCCGGCGGCGGTCAGCGGGCCCGGCGGCGCATCCGCTCGATGTCGAGCAGCACGACGGCCTTGGCCTCGATCCGCAGCCAGCCGCGCAGCGCGAACTCGGCCAGCGCCTTGTTCACGGTCTCGCGGGAGGCGCCGACCAGCTGGGCCAGCTCCTCCTGGGTGAGGTCGTGGTGCACGTGCAGGCCGTCCTCGCCCTCCTTGCCGAACCGGTCGGCGAGGTCGAGCAGGGCCTTGGCGACGCGGCCCGGGACGTCGGTGAACACCAGGTCCGACATGACGTCGTTGGTGCGGCGCATCCGGGTGGCCAGGGCCTTCAGCAGCTGCAGTGCGACCTGCGGCTGGCCGGCGATGAACGGCCGCAGGTCGTCGTGGCCCAGGCCGGCCAGGACGGCGTCGGTCACGGCGACGGCGCTGGCCGTGCGCGGACGCGGGTCGAACAGCGACAGCTCGCCGAACATCTCGCTCGGGCCGAGCACGCTCAGCAGGTTCTCCCGGCCGTCGACGGCGGTGCGGGTCAGCTTGACCTTGCCGCTGAGGATGACGTAGAGCCGGTCGCCCTCGTCGCCCTCGGAGAACAGGGTCTGGCCCCGTCCGAGGCGGACCTCGCTGACCGAGGCGCGCAGCGCCGCCGCGCCCTCCTCGTCGAGTGCCTCGAACAGAGGAGCCTTCCGCAGCACCTCGTTGGTCTCGTCCACCACATCCTCCTCGCAACCCGACCGTCAACAGTGTGACGTATATCGCACCCCGGTGTGAAACCAGGCCGTTGCCTCGGCTTGTCGCCCAGGGGCCGACAGCCCGTCACTGCCGACGGCAGCGACCTCGATCTTAGTTGTACCGATGCCCTGGACAGTGCCCTCCCCGCCGTTCTCGGACGAATGCAAACATTAATTCGGTCACGGTTCCACAAACGGGACGAGCGCGACGATCGTTCCTGGACACTGCCCCGGTCCCGCACTACGTAGTCTTTGGGGGTGCCTGGTGATCCTTTTCCCGCCCCCGCGGCCCCCGGCGACACCGCCACCCCCACCGGCGAGACCCGCCTCGCCCTGGTGCGCCGCGCCCGCCGGACCGACCGCGAACTCGCCCTGCTCTACCCCGACGCCCACTGCGAGCTGGACTTCACCACGCCGCTGGAACTCCTCGTCGCCACCATCCTGTCGGCCCAGTGCACCGACAAGCGGGTGAACATGGTCACCCCCGCCCTTTTCGCCCGCTACCGGGACGCCGCCGACTACGCCGGCGCCGACCGCGAGGAGCTGGAGGGCATGATCCGCTCCACCGGGTTCTTCCGCGCCAAGGCCAACAGCCTCATCGGCCTCGGCCAGGAGCTGTGCGACCGCCACGGCGGCGAGGTCCCCGGCGACCTCGCGGCGCTGGTCCGGCTGCCCGGTGTCGGCCGCAAGACCGCCAACGTCGTCCTCGGCAACGCCTTCGACGTGCCGGGCATCACCGTCGACACCCACTTCGGCCGCCTGGTCCGGCGGCTGCGCTGGACCGCCGAGACCGACCCCGTGAAGGTCGAGCACGCCATCGGCGGCCTGTTCCCGCCCAAGGACTGGACCTGGCTGTCGCACCGCCTCATCTGGCACGGCCGCCGGGTCTGCCACGCCCGCCGCCCCGCGTGCGGCGCCTGCGGCATCGCCCACTGGTGCCCCTCCTTCGGCGAGGGACCCACCGACGAGGCCACCGCCCGCCGGCTCGTCAAGACCGGACCGTTCTCGTGACCGGCGGCACCGCGCCCCGCGTCACCACGCCCGCCTGGCTCGCGTCGCTGGCCGACGCCGCCCGCCGCATGCCCGTGCCCGCGATCCTGCGCCCGCCCGCCGAGGGCGGGCGGCGCTCCGCCGTCCTCATCCTGTTCGGCGAGGGCGAGCACGGCCCCGACGTGCTCCTCATCCAGCGCAACACCGGGCTCCGCCGGCACTCCGGGCAACCCGCCTTCCCCGGCGGCTCCCTCGAACCCGCGGACGACGGCCCCGAGGCGTGCGCGCTGCGCGAGGCCCAGGAGGAGACCGGCGTCGACCCGGCCGGGGTCGACGTCCTCGGCCGCCTCCCCGAGCTCTACATCGGCCGCAGCGGGTTCCGCGTCTCGCCCGTCCTCGCCTGGTGGCGCGCCCCCTCGGCCGTGCACCCCGCCGACCCCGGCGAGGTCGCGGCCGTCGTCCGCGTGCCCGTCGCCGAACTCGCCGACCCCGCCAACCGGGTACGCGTCCGCCACCCCGGGGGCAGCAGCCCCGGCTTCAAGGTGCGCGGCATGCTGGTGTGGGGCTTCACCGCGGGGATACTGAACCAGTTGCTCGTCCTCGGGGGCTGGGAGCGCCCCTGGCTCGACACCGCCGCGTTCGAGCCGTTCCCGGCCGCGGCGGACGCGCCGGAGCGCCCGGCGCCGACCGACGGGCCGGACACCGCGACACCGTGACGTGAGGGAGGGCATCGTGCTGGACGCGATTCTCGTCGTCCTGGTGCTGGTCTTCGCCATGTCCGGCTACCGGCAGGGGTTCATCGTCGGGATCATGAGCTTCGCCGGGTTCATCGGCGGCGGCGTCCTCGCCGCGCTCGGCGCCCCCGGGCCGATCCAGGACCTCGTCGCCGACCCCGGGCGCCAGGCGCTGCTCGCCATCGCCGTGGTGTTCCTCTCCGCGGCGCTCGGCCAGTTCCTCGCGTCCTACCTCGGCACGCTCGTGCGCAACCGGGTCACCTGGAACTCCGCCCGCGTCCTGGACGCCATGGGCGGCGCCGTGGTCAGCGGCCTGTCCGTGCTGCTGGTCGGGTGGCTCGTCGGCAGCGCCGTCGCCAACTCCGCCATCCCCGTCATCAACACCCAGGTCGCCGAGTCGCGCGTGCTGCGCTCCGTCGACCGGGTGATGCCCGACGTCGCCCACACCTGGTTCTCCACCTTCCGCCGGATCGTCGACCAGAGCGCGTTCCCCCAGGTCTTCAGCGGCCTCGGGTCCGGGGAGCCCGCCGAGGTCGCCCCGCCCGACCCCGCCGTCCTGTCCACCGAGGAGCTGCGCGAGGCCAGCCAGAGCGTCGTCAAGGTGCTCGGCACCGCCCCCGCCTGCCAGCGGCGCGTCGAGGGCACCGGGTTCGTCTACGAGGACGGCCGGGTCATGACCAACGCCCACGTCGTCGCCGGCGTCACCGAGGACCTGCGCGTCGTCACCCGCTCCGGCCAGCAGGCGACGGCCCGCGTCGTCCTCTACGACCCGCAGCAGGACATCGCGGTGCTCGACGTCGAAGGACTCGACCTCGCCCCGCTGGACTTCGACCACGACGCCGAGAAGGGCGACGACGCCGTCGTCGCCGGGTTCCCCCGCAACAACGGGTTCACCGCCGTGCCCGCCCGCATCCGCGCCGAGCAGACCGCGCAGGGCCCCGACTTCTACCACTCCCAGCAGGTCAGCCGCGAGATCTACCAGGTCCGCGCCGAGGTGCGGCCCGGCAACTCGGGGGGCCCGCTGCTGTCGCCCGACGGCACCGTCTACGGTGTGGTCTTCGCGGCCGCCACCAACGACGACGAGACCGGCTACGTCCTGACCGCCGACGAGGTCGCCGACAACGCCGCCCGGGGCGCCGCCGCGACCACCGAGGTCTCCCCGCAGCACTGCGACTGACCGGCCGGCAGC
>NZ_BCRK01000193.1 GCF_001552555.1 Nocardiopsis trehalosi NBRC 14201
GGGCGGGAGCGGGCCCGCCCGCCCCGCCCGCCCACGCGCGGGAACCGACGCAGGTGGTCGCGCATCCGCTCACGTAACGCGGGAAAGCGCCGGTCCGCATGGAGAGCCGTGGCCGATCAGGCGTGAGGGCGGCCTCCGGCCGAGCACCGCCCGCGCGGGAGGCACGGCAGCACGCCGTGTCTCTCCGCGCCGGTCCGAACGCACCCGCCCGCTCCTCGGGCCGGTCCGCCCACGGCCGGTACGGCCGACTCCGATTCCCGCGCGCCCCTCGCGGGGCGGCCCCGCTGTCTCCTCCCCGGACCAGTCCGAACGCGCCCGCCCGCGCGCGCGGAGCTTGCGGCCGTGCACGGGGGTGAGCGCCAAGGCCGCGTGCCGCCCGCCCGCGTGCGGAGGGCGGAGCGCACGGCAGGGCTCGACGCGATGGCGTCCGAGGTTCGGCCGGCGGCGTGCGGGGCTCGGCGCGGCCGGCGGTGTCCGAGGCGCGGCTCGGCTCAGACGGTGTAGGGGTACACGGCCGCGTCCGCTGCGGGAAGGACCAGTTCGGTCCAGGTGCCGTCGGCCAGTTCCCCGAGAGGGGCGGCGGGGTCGAGCAGGACGGCCGTCGACCCCAGGAGGAGGTGGGGCGGCCCGCCGCCGTCACGCACCAGGCGCCCGCGCATGGCCAGGGTGCGGCCGCGCGCCGCGATGCGCGGGCCCGGCCGCCGGGCGGGGTGGAACCGGGCGCCGGGGGCCGTGTCGTCCACCGTCCACTCCACCCGGTGCGGGCCGGTGGCGGGCGGCGGCCCGCCCCAGCGCACGGCGGCCGACCCGAGGGCGGTTCGCAGCGCCACCCACGGGCGGCCGGCGGAGTCCGCGAACGCCGTGCGCACGTGCACGAGCACGGCTCCATCATGGCCGCCGGCAGCGGGTCCCGCCATGCCCGCGCACGGCGTCCGCGCACCGCCGCCGCCACCGGCGCTCCGGCCGTTCCCGCGCGCGGAGACGCACGATACTCCGGTCGCCCGCGCAGGCCGTCCGGCCCGCTCGCTCCCGCGCGCGAGCGCGCGGCGCCTTGAGGTCCTCCACCGTGTCCTTCGTGTCCTTGGGTATAACCCGCTCCCGCGAGCGCGAGGCCCGGCTTGCCTCGTCGACGATCTCTCCCCCCACCCTCCCCGCGCGGGGAGAGTGGGAAGGCCTCGGTGAAAAATGGGGCGTTGCGGGGCGATAAGGGCGGCCCGTGAGGGGGATTCCGCTTTTCATGACACCGGGGTACGGAAGGCAGGTATTCTGGTCTGGGCCCTGTTCGGACATATCGGGCGTGCGCGCAGGATGGCGAGCACACCCGGGTCCGCGCTCACCGATCCGGGGATCGGTGGGACCGCTGAGGACAGGACCCGGCCGGTCCGCCTGGCCGCCGCGCGCCCCCGTTCCGCCTGCCCCGCAGGCGCGGACGAACGCACCGGCCACGGGATCGGGCTCGATCAGACAGTGGTCGAGTGCATGCCGTTCGTGCGCCGGCGACGTCGCGTTCCGTGACGCCCCGCACCGGATGCCCGCACCCCGGACTCGAAGGGCGGAGAAGCCCGCACCCCGTCACCCCCGCCGTGGTTCCGCGTGCCCGCAGAAGGCCGCCGGGTCCGCGCCGGGCACGGGACCCGCTTCCACCTGACCGACACCAAGGGGCACCCGCCCGGCGGGCCTCCCCTGCGATCGGTCCGCCGCTCCCCTTGAACGTCGGTCCCCGGGCCCGCCCACGGGGACCGGTCCACTGCGCTCCCTCCGCCCTTCGACGACCACTGACGCACCGTCGCACCGACAACCGCCAGGAGCCGTCCATTGAGAGGAACGGGCGTGAACCCTCCCCCCGCCGCCGTGTGCGGTGACCCGCGGGCCACCTGGCCCGGCGTGTTCTTCGGTGTCCGCACCACCACCGGGAGCGGCCGCGCCCGCCGCCCCCGACGCGCGGCGCCCGTGTCCGGTCCGCGCCCGGCTCGCTCCGGGGCCCGCGCGGCGGCGGCCGGACGTGGGTGAGGTCGACGGCTACGACGTGGAGACGGAGCTGGAACTGCTGCGCTCCCGCGTGGCCGACCTGGAGAACGCCCTGCACTCGCGGTCGGGGATCGACCAGGCGATCGGCATGGTGATGCTGGCGCGCCGCATCGACGCCGACGCCGCCTGGGACATCCTGTCCAAGCTGTCGCAGGACACCAACATCAAGGTCCGCGACCTGGCCGCGGCGATGGTCGGCCTGGTCAGCGGGGGGTCGACGGGTGTGGAGACGACGGTCCTGCGCGAGGCGGCGCTGCGGGCGCTCCTCCCGCGCCGGCCGCACTGACGGGCGCCCGCCGCCCGCCCGGAGGGGGCGGGCGGCGGGGCGGCCCGGTGGTCAGAGGTCCTGGACGGGGGTGCCCAGCAGGCAGAACTCGTTGCCCCAGGGGTCGGCGAGGACCGTCCAGGTGACGTCGTCGTCCTGGCCGACGTCGACCCGGACCGCGCCCAGGTCGAGCAGGCGGCGCAGCTCCGTGGCGGTGTCGGTGCCGTCGGCGCGCAGGTCGAAGTGGAGGCGGTTCTTCACCGTCTTGGCGTCGGGGACGCGGCAGACGTCGATGCCCGGTCCCGTGCCGTCGGCCGGTCCGATCCCGATGACCTCGGGGGTGTCCTCCACGACGCGCCAGTCGAGGACGGCGCACCAGAACTCGGCGACGGGCCGGGGGTCGGCGGCATCGAGGGCGATGGCGGAGAGGCGGCTTGTCATGGGCGGAACTCTAGTGCCGGCGGTGCCGGTGCGGGATCGGCGCCCCGACCGCACCCGGCGACCCCTCGTGATCTTCGCGTAGTATTCTGCGCGGCCGCAATCCCGGCGAAGCGGACACACCGCCCGCGGGAACGGCCGCTCAACGTTTGGTGTCATCAGCACTGGAGGTTGGCATGACGGTCGTCCCGCTGCACCAGCACGGCGAGGACGTGACGCTCGGCGAGGCCGTGGGCCGGTTCCTGGCCCGCTACCGCCACTCCCCCGCCACGCGCCGCGAGTACGCGCGCACCCTGCTCGTCCTGGAGGCCGCCGCCGGCTCCGGGATGCTCTCCCTGTCCGATCTCACCCCCGATGTCTTCGCGTCCGCCATGCGGCGCTGGGAGCACGAGTCCGCCACCGTGTGGAACGGCCACCTGGCGTGCCTGCGGTCCTTCGCCGCGTTCGCCCTGCGGCAGCGGTGGGTCGACTCCGACCCCAGCCGCCACCTGCGCCGGCGCGCCCAGGGCCCGGCCGGCGGCGCCGCGCTCCCCGCCTGAGTCCGGCCGAAGTGGTAGCGGGCCGCGCCGCCGGGTAGCGGCGGCGCGTCCGCGCCCGCGCGGGGCGCCGGCGGAAGGGACCGCCTATGTGGCTGAAGTACGTGCTCGACACCAACGACCTGCGGCGCTCGGCGGACTTCTGGTCGGCCGCCCTCGGGTTCACCGCCGAGGAGCCGCACCCGCCCTACCTCACTCTGCGCGACCCCTCGGGGCGCTGGCCGATCCTGCTGCTCCAGGACGTCCCGGAGCCGAAGTCGGGGAAGAACAGGATGCACCTGGACATCCACGTCGACGACCTCGACGCCGAGTCGGCGCGGCTGCGCGGCCTCGGCGCGACGGAGGTCGACGCCCCTTGGGTGTCGAACGGCAACCGGTTGACGGTGCTGGCCGCCCCCGACGGCAACGAGTTCTGCGTCATCCA
Source organism: Nocardiopsis trehalosi NBRC 14201 (assembly GCF_001552555.1). Lineage (GTDB taxonomy): Bacteria > Actinomycetota > Actinomycetes > Streptosporangiales > Streptosporangiaceae > Nocardiopsis_B > Nocardiopsis_B trehalosi. The sequence goes on from NZ_BCRK01000193.1 coordinate 3,692, forward strand.
GGAGCTGCGGGGCGACGGCTGACCGCGCCGCCGCCCCGCCCCTCCGGTCCGCTCCGGCGCCCCGCTACCCCGGCGCCCGGCGGCTGAGGTCCTCCCAGGCGCGGTAGAGGTCGCGGCGCTGGTCGAGTTGGGCCAGGACCATGTCGTACGAGGCACCGCCGAGGATGAGCCGCCGGGGCGGGTCGGCCAGGCCGACGAGTTCCATCACAGCGGGGGCGGCGGTGGCGGGGGCGGGCCCCGCGTCGTCGCCCCACAACTCGGCGAGTTCGGCGCGCAGGTCGTCGTAGGCCGGATGGGGTTCGGTGGCCGTGGTGCCGAGCGTGAACAGCCCGGTGTCGTACCCGCCGGCCTGGACGATCGTGACCTTCACCCCGAACCGCTCGACCTCCATGGCCAGGGCCTCGCTGACCGAGTCGAGCGCGGCCTTGCCCGCCCCGTAGTACCCGACCTGGGCGAACCCGCCGCCGGTGCCCATGGTGGTGACCTGGAGGATGTGCCCCGATCCCTGGGCCCGCAGGTGCGGGACGACGGCCTGGGCCACCCAGACGGCGCCGAAGAAGTTGACGTCGAGGTGCGCGCGGATCTGCTCCTCGGTGGCCTCCTCGACCATGCCGAAGAGCAGCCCGCCGGCGTTGTTGACGACCACGTCCAGCCGGCCGAACGCGGCGACGGCCCGGTCGACGGTCGCCATGACGGCGGCGCGGTCGACGACGTCCAGCGGCAGGGCGACGAGGCGGCCGGGGTGGCGCTCGGCCAGTTCGGCGAGCGGGGTGATGTCGCGGGCGGCACCCACCACGCGGTCGCCCGCGTCGAGGGCGGCCTCGGTGAACGCCCGGCCCAGACCCCGGGTGGCGCCGGTGATGAACCATACGCGGGCGTCGGTCATGGTGCTCCCTCCGTGGACCGCTCGATACGAGACGGTCCGTCTTGCTTGCGATGCCCCCACTCTGCCCCACGGGCGAGGCGCTGTCAATACGGAACGTCTCGTCTTGCCCTCTGCTATCCTCGCGCCATGTCCACCACCCGCAGACCCGACCCCGCCCGCCGCAGCGAGCGGTCGCGCCGCGCCATCCTCGACGCCACCCGCGACCTCGTCACCGAGCTGGGCTACGCCCGCATCTCCATCGAGGCCATCGCCGCCCGCGCGGGCGTGGGCAAGCAGACCATCTACCGCTGGTGGCCCTCCAAGGGCGCCGTCATCTTCGACGCGTTCCTCAGCCTCAGCGAGGACGACGACGCCGGCACTGCCCTGCCCGACACCGGCGACATCGAGGCCGACCTGCGCGCGGTCATGCGCGCGACCGCCGCCGAGTTCGCCGACCCGGCGTTCGAGGCGCCGATACGCGCCCTCAACACCGAGATCATCAACGACCCCGACCTCGCCGCGCAGTACCGCGAGCGCCTGGCCGGCCCCGTCGACGAGGTCAAGCGCGAGCGGCTGCGCTCGGCTCAGCGCGCGGGCCAGCTCGCCGCCGACGCCGACCTGGACGTGGTGCTCGAACTGCTCTACGCCCCGCTCTACCAGCGGTGGCTGCTGCGGACCGGCCCGCTGACCCCCGAGTACGCCGACACCCTGGTCGACGCGGTCCTGCGCGCCTTCCGCCCCTGACCCGCCGCCCGACCCCGCCCTTCGGTCCGCCCGGCGCGGGCGGACCGGCGCGGGCGGACCGGCGCGGGGCCGCCGGACGATGCGGACAGGACCGCACCCGGGTTAGGGACATCCGGAACCGGGTGCCGCGGCAGGGAGGAAAGCCGCAGACCGCGCGCAGTCGGCGCCGCCCCCGCCGATTCCGCCGCGCCCGTTCGTAGCGGCGCCCACCTGCGGGTACGCCCCGCCCCATGACCACGACTCAGGACGGCACGGCCGAGGTGACGACCCGCGTCGCCGACTTCTACGACGCGCGCAAGCGCGCCTGGGTGAAGGAGGCGGTCCGGCTGCTGCACGCCGACGCCACCCGCTCGGCCGACACCCACGTGTTCCAGTTCCCGCTCCCGGCGGACTGGGGCATCGACCTCTACGTCAAGGACGAGTCGGTGCACCCGTCCGGCAGCCTCAAGCACCGCATGGCGCGCGCCCTGTTCCTGCACGCCCTGTGTACGGGCTGGATCGACCCGGGCACGCACGTGTTCGAGGCGTCCAGCGGGTCGACCGCGGTGTCGGAGGCGTACTTCGCCAAGCTGCTGGGCCTGCGGTTCACCGCGGTGGTGCCGAACTCGACCAGCCCGGAGAAGGTCGCGCTGATCAAGGCGTACGGCGGCCAGGTGCGACCGCCCGGCGCGGACGGCGACATCGAGAAGGAGGCCGCCCGGCTCGCCCGCGAGGACCGCAACGGGCACTTCATGGACCAGTTCACCTACGCCGAACGCGCCTACGACTACCGCGACGAGCACAACGTCGCCGCGACCATCCTGCGCCAGATCGCCGAGGAGCGGCACCCCGAGCCCAAGTGGATCGTCACCGGGGCGGGCACGGGCGGGACCGGCGCCACCATCGGGCGCTACCTGCGGCACAGCCGCCGCGACACCCGGGTGTGCATCGTCGACCCGCAGGGCTCGGCGTACTTCCCCAACTGGGAGCGGAACGAGGGGCGGCCGAAGTCGCGGTGGCCGCACGACCCGTCGGAGTGGATCGCGGGGCGGCCGTCGCGCATCGAGGGCATCGGCCGGCCGACGGTGGAGCCGTCGTTCCTGCCCGCCGTCGTGGACCGGATGGTCGCGGTGCCCGACATCGCGTCGGTGGCGGCCATGCGGCTGCTCGCGTCGCGGCTGCGGCACCGCGCCGGGCCGTCCACCGGCACCAATTTGTGGGGGGCGCTGCACATCGTCGCCGAGATGCTCGCCGACGGCGAGCACGGCAGCGTGGTCATGCTGATGTGCGACCAGGGCGAGCGGTACCTGGACACCTACTACGACGACGGGTGGGTGCGGCGCACGTTCGGCACGGACGTGGACCTGCACACGGGGATGCTGGAGGACTTCCTGCGGACGGGGCGGTGGCACGAGCCGCCGCGGGCCGTCCCGGTGCCGCTGCCCGCCGGGCCGGCCGAGGGCGGCTGAGCGGCGGGACGGGTCCGGCCCCGGCGGTCGCCCGCCGGGGCCGGACACCTACCTGCTCACAGGTCGATGCCGAAGGTCATCTCCAGGGCCTCTTCGACCATCTCGCCGGCGTCGCCTTCGGCCACGGCCTCCGCGAACTCGCCCAGGTCCTCGAAATCAGGGTCCATATCGTCCTCCTCGGGGGGTCGGTCCCCCCATGTATAGAGCACCCGGCGCCCCGCCACCACCCCGCGCGGGGGCGTTCGCGCGACCGGCCGCGGCCGCCGCCCCGCCGGGCCCGCGCGGCGGCGGCGGGACCGGCCCGGCGGCGGGGCGCGCGGGCTCAGACGAGCGGCGGGTTCAGCCGGGCGAAGCCCTCCTGGCGGCGGTAGGGGAAGTACGGGTAGGGGGCCGTGCGGGTGCTCGCCGCGTCGAGCCGCGCCACCTGGTCCGGGGTCAGCTCCCAGCCGACCGCCCCCAGGTTCTGCCGCAGCTGGTCCTCGTCGCGCGCCCCGATGAGCACCGACGCCACGGTGGGCCGCCGCAGCAGCCAGTTGAGCGCGACCTGCGGGACGGCGCGCCCGGTCTCGGCCGCGACCTCGTCGAGGGCGTCGACCACGCGGTACAGGTCCTCGTCGGCGACGGGCGGCCCGGCGTCGGCGGTGCGGTGCAGCCGGCTGCGCTCGGGCAGCGGGGCGCCGCGGCGGATGCGGCCGGTGAGGCGGCCCCAGCCGAGCGGGCTCCACACGAGGGCGCCGACCCCCTGGTCCCGGCCGAGCGGCATCAGCTCCCATTCGTAGTCGCGGCCGACGAGGGAGTAGTAGACCTGGTGGGCGACGTAGCGGGGGCGGCCGTGGGCGTCGGCCGCTGCGAGCGACTTCATCAGCTCCCAGCCGGCGAAGTTGGACGCCCCGACGTAGCGGACCTTGCCCGCGCGCACCAGGTCGTCCAGGGCGCTCAGCACCTCCTCGACCGGGGTGCCGGCGTCGAAGGCGTGCACCTGGAACAGGTCGATGTGGTCGGTGCCGAGCCGGCGCAGCGCCGCGTCGCAGGCGGCGATGAGGCGGGACCGGGAGGTCCCGGCGTCGGCGGGGCCGTCGCCGGTGGGCAGGCCGGTCTTGGTGGAGATGAGCACCCGGTCGCGGCGGCCGCGCAGGGCGGCGCCCAGGACCTCCTCGGAGGCGCCGTCGGAGTAGACGTCGGCGGTGTCGAACAGCGTCACCCCCGCGTCCAGGCAGATGTCCACGAGGCGGCGGGCCGCGCGCACGTCGGTGTCGCCCCACGCGCCGAAGAGTTCGCCGCGGCCGCCGAAGGTGCCCGCGCCGAAGCCCAGCGCGGGGACCTGTAGCCCGGATGCGCCCAGTCGCCGGTAGTCCATGTCCGTCTCCTCCCCGGGGTACGGTCGCCGCGGCGCACGACCGCCACGACCGTTAACGGGTCTGTAGTTCCGTTAAGATCTGCGGAGAACCGTAGCACCGGGAACATGCAAATGGAACGGGAGTACCGTTATGACCGAGGACGCGGCCGGACCCGGCACCGTCCGGCCCGGCGGCCGCACCGCCCGGGTGCGCGACGCCGTGCTCCGCGCCGCCGGCGACGCGCTCGCCGAGCACGGCTTCGCGGCCCTCGACCTGGCCGACGTCGCCCGCCGCGCCGGCGTCGGCCGCACCACCGTCTACCGCCGCTGGGGGACCGCGGCCGGTCTCGTCGCCGACCTGCTCACCGACATGGCCGACACCTCCCTGCCCCGCACCGACCACGGGACCCTGGAGGCGGACCTGCGGGCCAACGCCCGCCTCGTCCGGCGCACCCTGGCCGACCCGCGGCAGGGGCCGCTGTTCCGGGCGGTCATCGCCGCCGCCGGCTGCGACGCGCGCACCGCCGAGGCCCTGCACCGGTTCTACGACATCCGCATCGGCGAGTGGGCGCCGTGCGTGCACCGGGCGGCCGAGCGGGGCGAGGTCCCCGCCGGCACCGACGCCCGCGAGGTCGTCCGCGCCGTGTCCGCCCCGCTGTACTACCGGTTCCTCGTCAGCGGCGACGCGCTGGACGACGCCGCCGCCGACCGAGCCGCCGACGCCGCCGCCACCGCCGCCCGGGCCGGCGTCTACGCCGCCGACGGGGGCGCGGCGGACACCGCCGCGAAATAACGGGGCGCCGGGCGGGGTTGGACCAGGGATGATCCCACCGGTCCCGGGCCCGCACCCGGCGGCCGCGCCCCGCGATGAAAGGCCGTGCCCGTGTCCGTCCCCGTCTCGATCCTCGACCTCGCGCACATCAACGAAGGCATGACCGCACGGGACAGCTTCGAGGCGAGCGTCGCCATCGCGCGCACCGCCGACACGCTGGGGTACCGGCGCATCTGGTACGCCGAGCACCACAACATGGCCACCATCGCGTCCTCGGCCACCAGCGTGCTGATCGCCCACGTCGCCGCGCACACCGAGCGGGTCCGGCTCGGCGCGGGCGGCGTCATGCTGCCCAACCACTCCCCGCTGACCATCGCGGAGCAGTTCGGCACCCTGGAGACCCTGCACCCGGGCCGCATCGACCTCGGCCTGGGACGGGCGCCCGGCAGCGACCAGAACACCATGCGCGCCCTGCGGCGCGACCCCGCGTCGGCCGACACCTTCCCGCAGGACGTCGTGGAACTCCAGGGCTACCTGACCGGGAACTCCCGCATCCCCGGGGTCGACGCCATCCCCGGCAAGGGCACGAACGTGCCGCTGTACATCCTCGGGTCGTCGCTGTTCGGCGCGAAGCTGGCGGCGGCGCTGGGCCTGCCGTACTCGTTCGCCTCGCACTTCGCCCCGGCCGCGCTGGAGGACGCCGTCGCCGTGTACCGGCGCGAGTTCACCCCGTCGGAGGCGCTCGACGCGCCCTACGTCATCGCGGGCGTCAACGCCATGGCGGCCGACACCACCGCCGAGGCCGAGGAGCAGCTGCGCATCGCGCGCCGCCGCATGGCCGCCCAACTCCTGGGCCGCGGCCGCACGCTGAGCCCCGATGAGGCCGACGCCGCCCTGGAGTCGCCGGCCGGCCGGCACGTCCTCCAGATGGCCACCTACACCGCCGTGGGCACCCCCGCCGAGGTCCGCGCGTACCTGGACCGGTTCGCCGCCCACGCCGACGCGGACGAGCTGATCATCGCCCATCAGGCGGGCACCGTCGAGGCCCGCCTGCGCTCGGTCGAACTCGTCGCGGAGGCCATGGCCGACTGACGGATACCCCGCCCCGGCGCTCCTCCGGGTGCGGGCCCCCGCCGTGGACCGGGAAGGCGCCTCCCGCGCCCGAGGCCGCCCGGGGGCTCCGCGCCCGGCCGGATGCGCGCTGAACAGGGTCCGGGTGCACCCGGGCGCGTGGCAGAGTATGGCCCGTGAGCCCGGGTGCGGCGGCCGCGCCCGGGGCCGGCGGGAGGAGCTGACGATGACGTGGAACGTGCGGGTGGACGACGGGGTCTGCATCGGGTCGGGCATGTGCCTGGGCGCGGCGCCCGCGCACTTCGACTTCGATGACGACACCGGGCTGTCCCGCGCCCAGCGCGAGGAGATCGAGCCCGACGACGCGGTCCTGGAGGCGGCCCAGGTCTGCCCGGTCGAGGCCATCCTGGTCCGCGATAACGCCGGCGGCCGCCTCCTCGCCCCCGCCGAGTAGCCGCCGGGCGGCCGCCACCCGGCCGGTGGCGGCCGTCAGTACCCGATGTGGCGGAGGGTGAACTCCGGACGGGCGTAGGGGCCCGCCTGCGGTGCGGCCGGATCGGCGGGGGCGTCCGCCCCCGGGATGCCGCGGGCGTGGTCCTCGGCGTCGTCCACGGGGGTGTAGTCGAGCACCGCCGGGTCGGGGAGTTCCCAGAACCGCCGGGTGTTGGCGGAGACGGCGTACACGGCGGCGAACCGGGTGGACGCCGGCGCCGCCAGCGCGGCCCGGACGAACCCGACGCAGTCGCGCGGGCTCAACCAGGTCGCCAGGTGGCGGGGCTCGGTGGGCCGGGGCTCGAAGCTGCCGATGCGCAGGCAGACCACCGGCAGGCCGAACTTGTCGGCGTACAGCCGCCCGAGGGCCTCGACCGCCACCTTGCTCACGCCGTAGAGGCCGTCCGGTCGCACCGGATCGTCCGGCGCCGTGCGGTGCCCCGCGGGGTGGAAGCCGGTGACGCGGTTGCTGCCGGCCAGCACGACCCGCGCGGCCCCCGTGCGCCGCGCCGCCTCCAGGACGTGGTGGGTGCCCAGCACATTGGCGTCGAGCAGGTCCGGGAGGGGCGCCTCATCGGGCACGCCACCCAGGTGGAGTACGCGATCGGCCCCGGAAAGGGCCGCCGCCACCGCGCCCGCGTCCCGCAGGTCGACGGTGTGCGCCTCCTCGTTCGCGGCCTCCGGCCGCAGCGGCACCCGGTCGAGCAGGATGAGGCGCGCCGCCTCCCGCCGCAGCGCCGGCCGCACCGCCGACCCGATCCCCCCGGCCGCTCCCGTGACCGCCACCGTTCCCAGATCCACCGCGCCTCCCCGACTCCGCCTCCCCGGCATCCTCGCCCCCGGAGGCACCGTGATCAAGGGGGCGGGCAGGGCCGGACCGACGCGGGGCGCGGACCGGCGCAGTGACACGCGGGGTGAACGCCGGGCGGAGGCGCGATGGGGGCGCGTGAGGCATGCGCGGCGCGGTGGTCTCCGGCGGCGTGGGCCACCTGTTCGCGTGGTCGCGCGCCGCCCGCCGGGCGGCCGGAACGGCGGGGG
>NZ_BCRK01000194.1 GCF_001552555.1 Nocardiopsis trehalosi NBRC 14201
CGGTCGGCGCGGCCGCTCCCCTGGGGGCGGGGGCGGCGGGGCCGGGCGGGGTCTGAGCACCGCGGGTGCGCGCGGCCGCGGAACGGGTCGCGGCACCCCGGGACGAGGGGTGGTCCCCGGCGGTCGCGGGCGGGCGGGGCCGCGGGCCGTCGCGCCGCACGGGAGGGGCGGGCGCCCGGGGCCGCGGTGGGCGGCCCCGGTTCCGCCGGGCGGACCCTTAGCGGTCGCCGTAGTTGTAGAGAGACTGGTTCACCGGCTCCGCCGACGACGACGCGTTGGTGGCGACGGTGGTGCCGACCAGGGCGAGACCGCCGGCCAGGGCCGCGCCGATCACCGAGGCGGCGATGACTTTGATCACGAGGAGCGCTCCTTCCGCGGGGCCGTCCCGGCGCTGCGGGCCGGACGCATGGAGACGAGACTAGAACCTGATGCAGTGAATGACCAGACAAGTGCCCCAACTGTAACTAACCAGCCGGTAACTTCCAACCCCGTCAGCCGGTCGTGTCCGGCTTCGACGTGGTCGTCCGAGATCTCCACCAGGGCGAGCCGCGGCCCGAAGGCGCGCACCGCCGCCACATCGGGGTCGAACGAGAACCTGTTCTCGCTGAGCAGGTGGGCGGTCAGCGGGTCGGTGGCGGCGTCGGGGCCGCGCAGCGCCTCGCGCTCGACCAGCACGTAGCGCACGCCGAGGGCGCCGAGCCGGGTCAGGTGGTCGGCGGGGTCGAGCCCGGCGGCGTTGAGCCGGGCGACCTCCCGGGCGAGGGGGTCCTCGCCGGTGATCGTGCGGACGCCGCCGGCGTCGGCGACCCGGAGGTCATCGTTCCACACGACGCGGCGGTCGAACAGCTTGACGGCGGGGTCGAGCGCGACGACGGGCGGACCCGCCCCGGCCCAGTCGAGCCCCCGGTAGGCACTCCACGGCAGAACGGCCACCGCGCCGGGGCGCGGATCGGCGGCGACCTCGGCCGCCACCGCCGTCCACTCCTCCGGGTACTCCACGGACACCAGCCGCCCGCCCGCCCCCCACAGCAGCCCGGGAAGCAGCACCACCGGCGCAAGGGCGACCACCACCCCGACCCCCCACAAGCCCCCCGCCCCGCCCGACCGGCCCGATCCGCCGGCACCCGCCCCAGCGGACACGGCCGATCCGTCGGCCCCCGGCCCGGCGGACCGGCCGACACCGTCACCCCCGGCGGCGACGCCCGCCCCGTCCGCGTCCGCCCCACCGGACCCGCGCACCACACCGGACCCACCCACCACATCCGCCCCATCGACACCGGACCGGCCGGCCCCAGTCGGGCCGGCCGCACCGGCCCCGTCGCCCCCCAAGCCGGCGGGGGCGGCCCGGCCCGCCGCGAGGAGCCAGGCGACGGCGCCGCCCGCGCCCACCGCCTGGAGCAGTGCCAGCGGGGCGACGTAGAGCTGGCCGTCGCGCAGCGGGCCGAACCCGGGCCAGGCGGCGATCAACGCGCGCAGCAGGTCCCGGCCCGGCTCGGCGGCCCCGAGCAGGGCGATCCCGAACCCGACCACGGCGGCCGCCGACAGCCCCGCCGCGTACCGCACGCCGCCCCGCCGCACCAGCCCCACCCATCCGGCCAGGGCCGCCAGCGACAGCACGAGTCGGCAGGCCGCCGCGAGCGGGTGGCCGAGGCCGTCGGGGACCGCCTGCGCGTTCCAGATCCCGCCGAGGGCCAGCAGCGACCCCGCCACCCCGAACGGGGTGTCGGCGCGCGCCGCGAACAGGTCCACCGCCGCCGGGTCGGTCCGCGCCCCGCTGCCGAGGGCGGGCACCAGCCACGGCAGCCCGACCACCACCAGCGCCGCCACCACCAGCCCGGCGGCCCCCACCCGCCCGAGCCCCCGCCCGGCACGCGCCGCCGCCGGACCCCCGGTCCGGTCGCCCGGACGCCGACCCCACCGCCCGGCGCGCCCGCCCGCGCGGTCAGCCGACCCCCGGCCCCACCGCCCGGCACGGTCGGTCGGCCCCCGGCCCGGCCGTCCGGCGGGTCCATCGGAGCGGTCGACCGCCACCCCGTCCTCGGCCGGATCGGCCCCCGCTCCAGGACCCCCCGGGGCGGGACGGCGCCGGGGGCGGAGCAGCGCAGTGGGCAGCGCGACGAGCGCCGACAGCACGGCGGAGGAGAAGCCGCCGACGGCGGCGGGCGCCAGGGCGGTCACCAGCCGGGGCAGGTCGCGCGCCCCGGCCAGGCGCACGGTGGCCGCGAGCACCCACGGCAGCCCGGCGTAGCCCAGCAGCACGGCCCACTGGCCGAGCAGCAGGCGCTCGGCGACGAAGGGGTTCCACACGTAGAACAGCGCGGCCGCGAGCCGCGGAAGGAGGGCGGTCCCGGGGACCAGGCGGGCGGCCCCGGCCGCCCCGAGGACGAACACCGCGAGGAGCAGCCCGGCCTGGACGGCGTCGGTCGGCAGCACGCGCGCGAGCGCCCCGACGACGGCGTCGCTGGGCACCGCCCGGGGGAAGCCGCCCCCGGCGCCGAGGGTCACCACCGACAGCGGCGGGTCGGGCACGAACACCATGTCGTAGCGGAGGACGAACCCCGGCCCCAGAACGGGCCCGAGCGCGGCCACACCGGCCGCCGCCCCGACCCCCCAGGGGGCGAGCCGCCCGGCCGCGCGCGCCACCGACCGGCGGCGGTCCTCACCCATCCCCCGACAGTACCGACCCCACCCCACCCGCCCCGGCCCGCCCCGGGGCCGCTCCCCTATCCCGGCGTCCGCGAGTGGGGCCGGGCGGGGCGGTCAGTCGGGGTGGGAGACCGGGGTGGAGAAGCCGCCGGGGACGTAGTCGCGGTGGGAGCGGACGGCGAACTCGTAGGCGCCGTGGCCGTCGGCCGCGATGGGCCAGCGCGGGTCGCCGTCGACCACCGCCACACCCGCCCAGCCAGCGCCGGTGCGCGGGCCCTCGCCGTCGCGCGGCGCGCAGTCGCCGTCGGCGGCGTCGCGGCCGCGACCGGGGGACGGCGTGGGGTCCGGCCGGCACTCCAGGGGGCGCGACCAGATCTCGTAGTGCCCGGCCTCGGCCACCGGCTCCCAGACCAGCACCGGCCCGCCGCCGTCCTCCTCGATACGCACCCGCTCCGGGGCGGGCGGCGGCTCGGTGTCGACGGTGACCTCCACGCGCTCCGACGCGCGCCCGGCGTCGCCCCCCTTGTAGGGGCGGACCACGAACGCGTACGTGGCGCCGCTGAGCAGCCGGTCGACGCGGGCCGTCCGCCCCTCGTCCGGCGCGGCGCCCGCGACCTCCATGGGCAGCGGGACGAGGTCGTCGGGATCGGGCCGGACCCGCTGCTGGAGCACCTGGTAGGAGGTCGCGCCGGGGACGGGGTCCCAGGTGAGGACGGCCTCGGTGCCGTCGTCGGCGACCTGGACCTCGGGGGCGGTGCGCGGCCCGATCTCGACCTCGGGCAGCGGGCGCGGATACGGCTCGCCCAGGCCCAGCGGCCCGGCCAGCGTGTCGGCGAACGCCGCCGCGATCTTCACCTCGCCGCGCGCGTTGGGGTGGGTGGTGTCCCAGTTGTCGTCGGCCGGGTCGTAGCCGTCCGCCGTGGCCGCCACGACCACCGGGGAGTCCGCCCCGTTGAGCTGGGCGGCGAGCCGCGGCAGGGCGGAGTTGAACGCGGCGACCTCGGTGTTCGTCTCCTCGTCGGCACCGGTCCCCCACACGGGGGTGAGCTCGCCCAGCACCACCCGGATGTCGCCGCGCGCGACCCGGGCGGTGTCGACGGCGTCGCGGACGCCGTTCAGGGCGTCCTCGGCGGTCCCGCCGCGCACGAGGTCGTTGGTGCCCGCCATCAGCAGCAGGTAGTGCGGGTCGTGCTGGGCGACCTGCTCGCCGATGCCCGCCGCGACGTCCTCGGCGGTGGCGCCCCAGACGGCGGCGTGCGCGCGGTCGAACTCGGGGTCGGCGTAGGAGTGGTCGCCGAAGTCGCCGGTGGCGGCGTCGAGGAGGTCGTCGTAGGGGCCGACGAAGTCGACGTCGGCGCCGGACTCCAGGTGCCGCCAGAGGCGGTAGCGCCAGGTGTGGTCGCCGCTGCTGCCCTGGGCGATCGAGTCGCCCGCGACCATGATCCGCACGGTGCCCCCGGGCGGGGTGGCGACCACGTCGGGGGTCGGGGTGGGGGCTGCGCCGGGGTCGCCGGTGCGGAAGGTGCCGACGAACGTCTGGATGAGCAGCAGGGTGACGCACATGGCGGCGAGCGTCACGCCGAGGAGGCCGAGCAGCGTGGGCCGGAAGCGGCGCCGCCCCGGCCGCCCGGCCCCGCCTCCGGACGGCGGGCCGTCCCCATCGCCGGACGGAGGACCGGTCCCGTCCCCCCGGGGCGGCTCTCCGCCCCCTGGGGGCGGGACAGCGCCGCCGCGCGTCTCCCCCGGCACGGCGGGACCGCCGGAGGCGTCCGCCCCGGTGGACAGCGGGCTCCCGGCGGGACGGCCTTCGTCACCCGGCCCCCCGCCCTCCTCCGGCCGCCCCGTTCCGGAGCGCCGGTCGGCGCGGTCGCGGGAGCGCAGCACCGCCGCGGCGAGGCGGGCGCGAGCGGATGCCGACGGCGGCATCGAGTGGGGGGTGGGCATGGGGGGCGGCCCTCTCGTCGGGTCGTGGACACCGCCACCAGACTAGAACGTGTTATATACACGGGGGCAAGGAGTGAGCGGGGCCACCCCGTCCCCCGCGCCGCGCGGGGGCCGCCGGCGTCCCGCCGTGAGCGGGGGCCGTCCGGCGCCCCGTACCGAGCGGGGACGCCCCGCGTCCGTGGCCCGCGGGCCACCCGTAGCGAAAGGCGATGACGTGGCCGGTCTCCTGGCGGCGCTGCTCTCCGCCGCCGTGTACTCGATCGGGCTGGCCGTCGAACAGCGGGCCCTGCACCGGTCGCCCGGCATCAGCCTGAACCGCCCGTTCCACCTCGCCCGCGTCCTGCTGGGCAACCCCCGCTGGGTGGCGGGGTGCGCGCTGGCGGCAGCGGGCAGCGTCGGCCTGGTGGTGGCGCTCGGCCTGGCCCCGGTGTCGGTGGTGCAGCCCGCGTTCGCCGGCGGCATCTCCACCATGCTGCTCGTCGTGGCACTCGTCCTCGGCGACCCCATCACCCGCGGCGAGAAGGTCGCCCTCGGCCTGATGCCGGTCGCGCTGCTGCTGCTCAGCCTGTCGCTCGGCTCGGGCGGCGCCACCGGCACCCGCCCGGACGTCCCGCTGCTGCTCACCGTCAGCGTCGGCACCGTGCTCGCCTGCGTCGGGGCGATGGCGCTCGCCGGCGGCCGCGGCCGCTACGTGTCGGCCGCCGCCATGGGCGCCGCCGCGGGCCTGGCCCAGGGCGTGGCCGGGCTCCAGGGCAAGGCCGTGGGCGGCCTCCTCGCCGACCGCGGCCTCATCGACGCGGTCCTGCCCGTCCTCGCCTCCCCCTACCCCTACCTGTACGCCGTGGGGTGGGCGGTGGGCATCGTGCTGTTCCAGACGTCGATGCAGCGCGCCCGCGCCTCGGTCACCGCGCCGGTGGCCAACGTCGTCGGCAACGTGTTCATGGTGGTGCTGGGCACGGTCGTCTTCAGCGAGGACCTGCCCGGCGACCCGGTGGCCCTGGCGCTGCGCGCGGCCGGGTTCGCGCTCACCCTCGCCGTGGTGGTGCTGGTGCGCGGCAACGGGGCGCGGGCCGAGGCCGACACCGCCCGCGACCGCTCGGGGCTGGACACCGCCGGGCCCCGGCACCCGGCGGGCTGACCCCGAGGGGTCCGGGCCCGCGCCGCCCCCGCGGGTGCGGCGCGGGCGCGCCCCGGCCGCGGGCGGCGCGCGCCGGGGTGGGGGGTGGTCACACGGAGACGGCGACCGCCTCGCGAAGAGCGGGCGCGGCGACCTCGGCCCAGGCGGCCACGACGCCGCCGGGGTCGGCCAGCTCGCCGCGCGACAGCAGCAGCCCGGGCTCGACCACCCAGGCCCCCAGGTCGGCGAGCAGGACCCGCAGGTCCTCCTCGATGTTGCGGCCGTTGCGCAGGTCGTCGACCACGGCCATGGGCACGGCCACGGTGTGGCCCAGGCCGAGTTCGGGCAGCCGGTCGAGGAAGACCTTGAGCAGCCCCGTGTAGCTGCCGTGGACCTGCGGGGAGGCGACGAGCAGCACCTCGCTGCCGCGCACCGCCGCCAGGGCGTCGACCACGTCCCGCCCGGTGTCGGCGGCCAGCAGCGCGGGGCCGAGCTCGGCGAGGTCGACCACGTGCGGGGCGGCGGGGGCGGCGGTGTGGCCGGCGGCGGCCTCGGCGGCGCGCACGGCGGCGGCGCGCAGGGGCGAATGGGCGTCGGGGGCGGCGACGAGCACGGTGATACGGGTCATGGCGTTCTCCTGGTGAGTGCGGCCGGGGGCGGCCGCCGAGCGCTGAAGGGATCGTCGGGCCGGACGCGGCGGGAGGCGTCCGGGCGGGCGGGATCATCGGGCACCGGAAAAGGGGCCGGACCGCGCTTCAGGGCCGGGACGTCGCTGTGCGGACCTGTCGCTGCGCGGACGCGCGGGAGGGGGCCGGTTCCGGTGGCGATGCGGGGACTCCCCCGCTGCGCGGGGCGGGGCCCCGCGGGGCGCTACCTACAACAGAGTGCGCTCGCCTGCTGTCGCAGATCGACGTGCAGGCGCTGGACGAGCAGCTCACCGGCGGACATGCTCTCCATAATGAGCGGCCGCACCGCCGCCGTCAATGCACGCGGCCGCCCGGTCACCGGGCCCCGCGCGGCGCCGGCCGCGGCGGGGGCGCCGCCCGCCCGCCCGGCGGCCGCGACGCCCCTGGTTCGCGGGGGTCGCGGACCCGGCACCGCATATCCTCCACGTGGACCGAACGACGTGTGGCATCGGGCACAGGAGGACGCGGGACATGGCGCAGGGCGCGACCGGGACGACGCTGACGAACGCGCGGCTGCTCACCCCCGAAGGGGTGCGCGAGGGGTGGCTGCGGGTCGAGGACGGCCGCATCGCCGCGCTGGGCGACGGCGCCCCGCCGGCCGGCGCGGGCACCACCGAGGTCGACGCGGGCGGCCGCTGGGTGCTGCCGGGCACCGTCGACATCCACGTGCACGGCGGCGCGGGGGCGGCGTTCACCGAACCCGACCCCGAGCGGCTGATGCGGATCGTCGAGTTCAACCGCGCCAACGGCGCCACCACGGTGGTGGGCGGCCTGGTGGCCGCCACCCCCGAGGACACCCTGGAGCAGGTCGCGGCGCTGGCCGAACTCGCCGACGCCGGCGAGATCGCGGGCATCTACCTGGAGGGCCCCTACATCTCCCGCTCCAAGTGCGGGGCGCACGACCCGGCGCTGCTGCGCGACCCGGACCTCCAGGAGTTCGCCCGCGTCCTCAAGGCCGGTCGCGGCCACGTGCGGATGATCACGGTGGCGCCGGAGCTGCCGGGGGCGCTCGACCTGGTGCGCGCGGCCACCGCCGAGGGCGTGGTGGCCGCGGTGGGCCACACCGAGGCCGACTACGCCACCACGCGCGCGGCGTTCGACGCGGGCGCCACGGTCGCCACCCACATCTACAACCAGATGCGCGCGCTGCACCACCGCGAGCCCGGCCCGATCGCGGCCGCGCTCAACGACGAGCGGGTCACCGTCGAGCTGATCAACGACGGCGTGCACGTCGCCTCCGGGGCGGCCCGGCTGGTGTTCGACGCCGCCGGGCCCGACCGGGTCGCCCTGGTCACCGACGCCATGGCCGCCACGGGTCTGGGCGACGGCGAGTACACGCTGGGCAAGCTGCGGGTGCGGGTGGAGGGCGGCGAGGCCCGGCTGGCCGACAGCGGGCAGATCGCGAGCAGCACGATCGTGCTGCCCGACGCGGTGCGCCGCGCCGTCGGCGTGCTCGGCCTGGACCTGGCCGCCGCGTCGCGCTCGGCGTCGGCCGTGCCCGCCCGCGCCCTCGGCCTGCCCGGTGTCGGCGCCCTCGCCGAGGGCTACCACGCCGACCTGCTGCTGCTCGACCCCGACCTGTCGACCGCCGGCGTGCTGCGCCGCGGCGCGTGGGTGCGCCCCTTGTGATCCCCCGGCGGCCGCACGGTGACGCACACCACACCGCCCCGCGCACCCCGCGCGGGGCGGCCCGGACCCGGCGCCGCGCTTCCGTGTCCGGCCGGACACGGTTCGCAGTATCCTGAGGTCGGCCGGTCACGGCGCCCCCGCGGGAGCACCGCGGTCACCGGGCCCACCGCACGGCCGCACCACGCCCGTCCCGCCGCCTCCCGCGCCGCCCCGCCCGCGCGAACTCCGCCCGCCGGGTCATCCGGGCGCGGGTGGTCGGCGTCTAAGCCATGTCGGGAAGGGCGCGCCGCGCCCGGCTGCGTTCGCGCGTCGGGCCCTCTCGCACAGCCGACCCCGCCGGGTGAACGCCCGGCGACAGCCGTGGATCAGATGAATGGATGACAGGTGTCCGGAGTTCCCCCCTTCGGTTCCCGTCTCAAGGGGGAGTCAATGGGTATCGCCGTGACGGTGATCATTCCCGCGCACAACACGTCAGCGGGCATCCTCAACGGGCTGGAGTCGCTGCGCCGGCAGACGCTGCCGCGCGACCGGTTCGAGGTGGTCTACGTCGACGACGGCTCCGACGACGGTACCGGGGAGCTGCTCGACGCCGAACTCGCCGACGAGCCGAACTTCCAGGTCGTGCACATCGAGAACTCGGGGTGGCCGGGACGCCCGCGCAACATCGGCATCGACCGGGCGCGCGGCGACTACGTGTTCTTCATGGACGACGACGACCGGCTCGGCGACGAGGCGCTCGAACGCCTGGTGGCGCGCGCCGACGAGGACGCCGCCGACATCGTCATCGGCCGCGTCGCCGGCATCGGCCGCAACGCCCCGCGCGAGATCTTCCAGAAGCCCATGCGCGGCGGCGACATCCGCAAGGACCGCCTGCTGCTGACCACGCTGACCGTGCAGAAGCTGTTCCGCACCGCGTTCCTGCGCGACAACAAGCTCCGGTTCGACGAGGGCAAGGTCCGCCTCGAGGACCACATGTTCATGCTCCGCGCCTACCTGGCGACGTCGCGGGTGTCGGTCGTGCACGACTACACCTGCTACTACTGGGTGCGCAACCAGGACTTCGGCAACATCTCGTTCGCGCCGAAGGAGCCGGTCGGGTTCTTCCGCAGCATCGGCCACATCTTCGACATCGTCGAGGAGAACGTCCCGCCGGGGAAGCTGCGCGACCGGCTGTACGCGCACTGGTACCGCTCCAAACTCCTCGGCCAGTACCAGGGCCCCAAGTTCCTCCGCCAGGAGGCCGAGCACGTCCGCCGGCTGCACGCCCTGGGCGCCGACCTGGTCCGGTCGCGCATCCCCGAGCACGTCACCGCCCAGCTGAACCCGTTCACCCGGCTGCGCGCGACCACCCTGCTCAACGGGACGCCCGAGCTGATGACCGCGCTCGCCGGCTTCGAGCAGGACATGGCGCACCGCACCCGCGTCACCGGGTTCCGGTGGGAGGGCACCCGGCTGCACGTCGACGTCGTGGTCGAGCCGACCCGGGTGTCCACCGGTCGGCCGATGGAGTTCCTCCGCGAGGACGACCGCGTCTACTGGGACCTGCCCGCGGAGCTGATGGCGGTGCCCGAGATCCGCGCGGCCGCCGAGATCGGCGACGCCCTCGGCAAGGCCGACGTGCGCGTGTTCGCCCGCCGCTCCGGCGACCCGGCGTCGCTGCGCGTCCCCGTGCAGGTCGAGCGCGCCGAGCGCCCGGCCGGCCCCGGCCGGTTCACCCTGGAGCTGCCGGGGACCATCACCGTCGACACCGCGGCCGCCGACCACGGCAACCCGCTGTCCGGGCAGTGGTGGTTCCGGACCCGCTTCGACCTGGGCGGCGCGGGCAGCGACCACACGGTGGGGACGGCGCGCGGCGCCGACGCCGACCGCACCCGCACCCCGGCGTTCGTCGACCTGGGCGACCGCACGTCGTTCGTCAACCCGCACTGGAACGGCAAGGGCCACCTGGTGATCGGCGTCGACGGGAGCTGGCGGCCGCTGCGCCGGGCGCTGCGCGCCCCCGCGGCGGCGCGGGCGACGCCCACCCCGACCGGGCTGCGGCTGGAGATCCCGCTGGTGCTGCGCGCCGCCGAGTCCGGGGTGGAGGTCCCGCTGCGGGTGGCCCGCAACGGGCGTCCGCCGCTCACGGTCGCGGCCCGGGTGAACGCCACCCGCGAGGGGTCGCCGTCGGCGCCGCACGCGGTGCTGACGGCCACCTTCCCCACCCCGCCGGGGGTGGGGCCGTGGCAGTTGCAGGTGGGCGGCGGCGAGCCGTGCGACCTCGGGGTGGTGCTGCTCCGCACGCCCACCGGCTGGCTGGTCACCCGCCCCCTGCAGGACCGGGCGCGGCGGCGGCTGGCGCCCCTGGTCGACCAGGCCCGCGAGCAGGCCCGGCGGCTGCCCGCCCCCGCCCGCAAGGCGGCCCGGCAGGCCTGGCTGCGGCTGAAGGGCTGAGCGCCCGGATCGCTGTCGGCCGCCGCCGCGCGGGCGCGCGCGGCGGCGCCGGGCCGCGGGCTCGGCGCCCCTCGGCGCGTTGGCGGAGCCGATCGGTGACGGGGAGCGACAATGGCGGCCACAGCAATTCCGAGAGGGAAGGACGCGCTATGGCCGATCCGCACCCGATCAGCTCCGGCACCGTTCCGACCGCCGCTCCGGCGTCGGACGAGCACCGCGAGCTCTCCCGGTTGGCCGACGCCCTGACGGACTACGGCGTCTGGGCCCGGATCATCGACGACGACCCGCCCGTGCTCAGAGTGAGCAACCCGCAGTCCGACTACGCCGTGGAGGACGTGTCGTGCGAGCGGCGCGCGCACGACCACGCCTTCCTGGCGTCCTTCGGCGTGTACCTGGGGAGCAGCGACAGCCTCGCCCTGACGGCGCGCAAGGTCGCCTGGCTCGTGGGCGCCGTCGAGCGCTGAGGGCCGGCGGCGCCGTCCCGCCCGCGGGGTCGCCGCGGGGCGGGGCGGGGCTCAACGGTCGGCCCGGGACGACCGGCGCAGGACGGTGCCGGCGGCGGTGAGGACCGCCCCGATGACGGTGATGCCCAGATAGGCGGCCGGCGGCAGGTCGACCCACTGGTGCAGCAGGCCGGCCTCCTGGCCGAAGAACGCGGGGCCACCGAACCCCAGCGCTCCCTGGATGAACAGAATGATGCCGATGATCTCCAGCATGGGAGCCTCCCTCGTGGCGGGGGTACGCCCGTTCGGCGTGCCCATCACCCACGATGCGCGCTCCACCTGCGGATTCCCTCCTGCGCCGGACCGATCTCCCACGTCCTGCGAACGTCGTACGCGCCTCACCCGGACGGGAGGTCCACGCGGCCTCGGCCACAGGGGGGTACCCCGGGAGGGCTCGGGGGGTCTCCCCCCGGAAAACACAAGGGACGACCCCGCGAGGCGGCAAAGCCGCCGAGCAGGGTCG